>JAAKFV010000068.1 GCA_011064875.1 Candidatus Anoxychlamydiales bacterium
ATAACATCTAGATTAGAAGGCGTTAGTTGTACAAAAAATAAATTCACTGTTCAAGCCTTTCATAAAAATCATTCTAAAGGAATTGTTGGAGCTAATATTACGGGGACCCAGACTGATGGCTTTACATTTTATGTAAATTATCAATTTGAATTTGGACATAAGTTTCATCAGCATTTAGGATCTGCTAGATTTGAGTGGAATTTTTAACTATTAGGATTTTGATAAATTTTTTATAAAGATAAAGAAGATTAATAAGATCGAAGATTTCAGTAGATATTATTAATCCTTCAACCAGTTATTTTTATCTTCCCCCTATTTTAACCCGGTTAAATTTACTTTGAAGTGAAATTAACCGGCCTGAGTCCATAAATCTTTTTAAATAAATATCTTATGTAAAAAAACAAATGTCAAAAAAAATAAACTTTATTTATTATCAACAACTTACGATATTAAAGATATAAAAAAAATTGAAATTTAAAAGCTTAAAAATATAAAAAAACAGAAAAAGCACTTGATCACAAATCTTATTACAAAAAAATCCTTTTGAATTTTATTAAAGCTTTTTTGTTATCGTCAATTTTTTTTGTATTGTAATAATATCATTTTTCATACAAAATTTATCTTCGACTTTATATGGGAGATGAGATGTTTAACATTTTTAAAAATATATTAATTGTATTAACACTGACTTTAACATCTGCTTTTTGTGCATCTAATCAAAAAACAATCAGCAAAAAATATTATGATCAAGGACATCCAATTGAAAAACATCATCTTATGCAAGCATATAATACTCCTGGTAGAACAGATGTAGATGGATGCAGAGATATTTTTATTGAAGGTAGCTTTTTGTATTGGCAACCAAAAGAGAATGGTTTAGCAATTGGAGTGAGCTCTTCAAGTGATCTAGTTACAGATCCTGTAAAAATATTTAATTTCGAATCAAATTACAAAACTGGATTTAAAGGAGCTATTGGATTTCATTCAAACACAGATGATTGGACCGTGCTTGCTAGCTACATTTGGTTTGATAGAGATACGAACACAACTATTAATCAAGCGCTTGCTTTTTCATCTGATTGGGTAAACGGAACATCTGTGCAAGTTAATGCTAGATGGGATGTTGATTATAATATGTTTGAACTCTCTTTATCTAGAGATAACTACAAAGGAAAACGCCTTATATTGTCACCACTAGCGGGTCTTAAAGGCGGCTGGTTTAATCAAAAATATAATGTAACAAGCTTAACGAATGGAGCTGAAGCTTCTTCTGATTCTTGGCTTATTGGACCTATTGTCGGAACAAAAGGTCTTTGGAAACTTAGGGGTGAATTTAAAGTTTTCACAGACATATCTGCAACTTTATTTTACCAAGATTTTTATAAAGTATTATATGAAGAGAAAAACTTAACTACAGAAGTTTTTTCAACTAGAATTGATATGAATAAGCACTATTTAGTACCTAATTTAAATTTAGCTGCGGGTCTAAATTATGGAGCATATTTTTTTAAAGATAAATTCCATGTTGATTTTTTAGTTAAATATGAATTTATGAACTATTGGAATCAAAACCAGATGAGACATCTATTAAATTTACTATCATTTATAAGATTTAATCCAGGATCATTTATGTTACACGGTTTAACAGCTTCAATGAGAATAGATTTTTAAAATGGAGATTTTTTAAATATGAAGATAAAAAAGTTTTTAATAATATCCTTAATTTTATTAACGAATATAGCATTTTCGAAAACAACTACCAACCAAGATTCTTCTCAAAAAACACCTATTTTATCAAAACCCACTCCTTATCAAACAAAAACTATTTCTAAATCTTATGATTCTGATCAATGTTTATATCCGGCATATAGCGCTCCTGCAAGAATTGATGTTCAAGCTGGATGGAATTTTATTGTTAGTGGCAGTTTTATTTACTGGCAACCGGAAATGGTTGGAATTGATTTAGGATATATACAATCAAATGACCTATCAACTCAAGCGCATTCTGTTGTAAATTTTGATAGCGATTACTACCCTGGCTTTAAAGTTTTACTTGGGACTCACTATGATTATGATAACTGGAATATCAACGCAAGATATACAAGATATCATGCTAAAGAAAAAGATAAAAATTCTAAAGGAGATATAATTTTTCATGTTTTTTCTGACACGGTTTCTATAACTCCATTAAGATCAATATGGAACCCCCAAATTGATTATTTTGATTTAGAAGTTGGAAGACCTTATTACAGTGGTAAACATTTAGTTATAAAACCATACGCTAGTGTAAAAGGAGGATGGTCTAAACAAAAATTTAGACTAAACGCTCAAGTAAGCAACGAAAACCAGGAAGCTAATTTTAGAACAAAGTCATGGTTTTTAGGCCCAAGAGGCGCATTGGATATTAATTGGCTACTTACCCATGATTTTAGAATATTTTTAAATTCTAGCATTTCTTTAATGTATCAAAAATTTAAAACACAAGACAGATTTATATCTAGATTTTATAATCCTTTGACATTTACAACGAAATTTGATGTAAAGTCTATTCAATTAACACCTGCAATTGATTTAAATCCAGGACTTGGTTGGAGCACATATTTTGATCATAATAATTGGCATGTAGATTTATTTGCGGCATATAATTTTGTATATTTTTTCAATCAAAATGAATTTTTAAGCGTTGATACTAGAGGAGATTTTATGTTGCATGGTTTTGAGCTAAGCTTAAAGTTTAATTTTTAAAATTTTAAAGGAAAATAAGTTATGCGTTTTTTAATTTTTGCTATATCAATTTTCGCGATAACATCTACATTTGCAAAAGAAGATGATTTAGATGATTTGATAACATATCATCCATATTACGTACCTCAAGCGAAAAAATATTCTCAAGGACATTTAATTGAAAATTCGCAAATTATGCCGGGATATAACGCTCCTGCAAAAATTGATATCGGTAAAGAGTTGGATGTTTTTGCAGCAGCTACATATTTGTTTTATCAGCCAATTGAAAAAGGCCTTGTTTATGCACAAACCTCTGATAACCCTACAGTTACTATTGGAAAGTTTTTTGAGATGCACTCTAGTTACAAATCGGCGTTTAAAGTAGCTTTAGGATTTAGCACAAATAAAGATGATTGGGCCTATACAGCAGAATATACAAGAATTCACTTTTCAAAAGTAAAAAGTGTCCAGCAAATAGCTATAAATACTTGGATTCATTTTGCAACCATTCCAGAAGAGATGACAGATATTAGAGCAAAATGGGGTCTCAAATTAGATACTTTAGATCTTACATTTGAAAGATCTTTTTATGGGGGAACTTACTTGATATTAACTCCATTATTTGGAGTGAAAGGGGGATATTTAGATCAAAGTTTTAATACTGATTCCACAAGAAGGTCTGACGCGGCTTTACTTTATTCTAGAAGTAAAATAGATTCTCATCTAATCGGATTAATTGGCGGAGCAAAAACTAAACTTTTATTTTTTTGGGGATTTAATTTATTTGCAGATGTTAAAGCTTCACTTTTATATCAAAAATTTAAAGTTAAAAATAGACAAAATAACGCAACAACTCCTTCTACATTATTTGATAATTCAATAAACACTATTAGATATATTAATCCAAATCTTTTACTCTCAACTGGATTAGAGTGGGGCTCATATTTTTCTAAAAAAACTAAACATGTATCTTTTTTAGTCGGCTACGATGCTAATGTATTTTTTCATCAAAATCTAATGGTAGAGTTAAAAGATCTAAGAATAAATTCTCGAACCGCGGATGCTGGCGATCTATTTTTTCATGGAATTATTGCTAATTTAAAGCTTAACTTTTAACTTTTATTTAAAAGAGCAAAGTTGCTAGCGCCAATTAGAGCTGCTCTATCGTTTAAGATTACTTTAACTGGCATTGCCATCATAAGTTTTGTAAATCTTCCTTTATCAGCGAAAGATTTCATAAAAGAGCCATCTTGCAATCTATCTAAAATTTTAGGAGCAATACCCCCTCCTATATAGACAGCACCTAGAGCAAAAAATTTCAAAGCAGCATTTCCAGCTTCTGCTCCATACATTGAGATAAACCAATCAATTACTCTCTCGCAAGTTTTATTTTCTTTATTCACCCCTTTTTTAGTAATTATCATTTGAGGCTCTGAATGATTTTTTAACTCGTTGTCTAGTTTTTCATCTTTAGGTTCAATATTATTTTCGACTAAGAATTCATAAAGATTATAAATTCCAGCTCCGGTTAAAATTCTTTCATACGAAACGTGACCATATTTTTTTTGTAAAAATTTTAAAAGTCCAATCTCTAAATCATTTTGTGGACCAAAATCTGTATGACCACCTTCACAAGCAAAGGGAATGTGTCTTTTCCCATTAAAATACATTCCAGCTTCACCAAGACCAGTTCCAGCTGCTACTATACAAGCATTTCCTTTTGCATTTTCGTCCCCTTCATTTAAAACAAATAGCTCATTTTCTTTAAGACACTCAACTCCATATGCATTAGCTTCTAAATCATTTAATAAATATGCTTTAGAAATATTTAAATCTTTTGCTATTTCATGAATATCTATTAGCCAAGGTAGATTAGTTGCTTGACATTTTCCATCTCTAACAGGTCCTGCCACTCCAAAAGATGCAGCTTCAATTTTTACATTTTCATTTTTTAAAAAAGCATGAATAGCATTGAGAAGAGTTGAATAATTACTACTTAAAAATCTCTCTTCTTTAATAAGTTTTAGAGGTTTATTATATTCATATAAAGCAAGTCTAGTATTTGTTCCACCTATGTCTCCAGATAGCAGCATTTTTTTCTCCAATACTTTAATTTTGTTTTATAACACAAAAAAATATTTTTTCTTATTTTTTTTAATTTTTAAACTTGACGTTAAGCTATTTTATGCTCAAGCTATAGATAGTTTTAACTAATAAAAGGAGATTTATTTCATGAAACCTGAATTAGAAGAAAAGAAAAAAGCTTTAGATTTAGCTGTAAGTCACATAAAAAAACAGTTCGGTGAAGGCGCAGTTATGGCGCTTGGAAAACACTCATCTATGAAAGGAGTTGAAGTTATAAAAACTGGCGCTCTTTCTTTAGATATAGCTCTCGGCATAGGTGGCATTCCCAAAGGTAGAATAGTTGAAATTTATGGCCCAGAATCTTCTGGAAAATCAACTCTAGCAACACACATTGTGGCAAATGCACAAAAAAATGGTGGAATCGCAGCATACATCGATGCAGAACATGCTTTGGATCCTTCTTACGCTGCTAAAATAGGCGTTAACTTAGATGAGCTAATGATATCGCAGCCAGATTCCGGAGAAGAAGCTTTAAACATAACTGAAATGCTCGCTAGATCAAATGCTTTAGATGTAATTGTTATAGATTCTGTAGCAGCACTTGTTCCTAAAAGTGAATTAGAAGGGGAAATTGGAGATACATTTATGGGACTTCAAGCGAGGATGATGTCACAAGCACTCAGAAAGCTAACTTCAACTTTAGCAAAAAGCAAAACTTGCGCAGTATTTATCAATCAAATCCGAGAAAAAATTGGAGTTATGTTTGGAAATCCAGAAACAACACCTGGTGGAAGAGCTTTAAAATTTTATTCATCCATTCGTTTAGATATTAGAAGAATAGCATCTATTAAAGCAGCTGATGGAAAAGTACTTGGAAACAGAACTAGAGTAAAAGTTGCAAAAAATAAAATGGCGCCTCCTTTTAGAATGGCTGAATTCGACATTATGTTTAATGAAGGAATATCATTAACAGGCTCTTTATTAGATACAGCCGTAGAAAATGAGATTATAGAAAAAAAAGGAGCTTGGTTTAATTTTAAAGAAAATAAACTAGGACAAGGTAGAGAAGCGGTTAAAGAAGCTCTAAAAAAAGATACAAACCTTTTTAATACTATTGAAAAGCTTATCTTGCAAAAAATCAAAGACGACTAAAAATTTCAAAAAAAACTGTTCCAACTTTTGGGGCAGTTTTATTCAAAAAAACTCTCATATAAAAATCCTGGTTTTTAAGTCTTTATTTACTTAAATTACTTATTCTTAGTGAACATTCTGAAATATTTTGTTCGCGAGATTGCGTTTTCATGGTTTTTCCGAACATTTTTTGACCTGTTTTTTTGTTCGCCAGATCGAGTTTTATGTGGGTTTCCGAACATTTTTATGAAAATATATCTTATTATTTGTGAAAAAAATCAGACTCTTTTTTCTAAAAAGCTCACTAATGTAAAAAAATCTTTTGAATAAATATTTAATTCTTTTAATAGCTTTTTTGTATTATTTATTTCTTCAAAGAAAAGTTTTTTGGCTTTTTCTTCGCCTATTGAGATTGCAATGTTTATATATTTATTTTTTTCTAAATCCTCTTTTAGATCTTTTATATCGTCAGCTATTTGAAAAGCCATACCAAAGTGATAAGCTGCTTTTTTTACAAGATCTAGTTTATCTAAATCGCCACCGCCATATAACCAACCTAAAACAAATGATATTTCAAAAAGAGAAATTGTTTTTTTGTGAATGATCTCAATTATTGTATCTAAAGTAATATCCTTAGCAAATAAATCTAAAAATTGTCCGCCAGTAGCGCCTTCAATCCCAGCATATTTAGATACAGTCTCAATCGCTTTCATACAAATTTCATTTGATTTTTCTTTCGAAATTTTCTTCTCTAAGGTTTTAGCATTTTTATAAATTAGCTCATAACCGGATGAGATAAGAGTGAAGCTAGCTAAAATTGCTGTGGCTTCATTAAATTTTAAATGTAAAGCGGCTTTGCATCTTCTCTCTTTTTCATCATCCATGCATGGTAGATCATCTGCTATTAAAGAAGCTGTATGGAAAAATTCACAAGAAAGAGCAGCCTGAATTGCTGGATAATTTTTGTTTATTGCTTTTGCAATTAATAAAACGATAATTGGTCTAAATCTTTTACCGCCATTTAAAAGCGCGTATTCGATAGCGTCTCTAAGTATAGTTTTTTTACCCATCAATAAAATTTCTTTTTTTAAAAAATTTTCAATATCTTTTTTTAGATCTATAAAAATTTTATTTTTAGTTTTTAGAAGTAAACTCATTTTTTAAAACTCTTGAGTTGGATTTTTTTATTGCAACAGAAGATGCATTTTTAATAATGGAGTTTTTAGTTATATATCCCCCTATATTTAAAGAGGGCATACATTTTATGTTTTTCTCTAAAAAAGTTCCTGGATTTAAAACTGTATTACAACCAATTTGAGTATCATCTCCTATAATAGAGCCAAGTTTATCTAGATTTGTTTTTATTTTTTCTGAATTTAAATAAAAGCAAATCTCATTTTTATCTAATCTAAAGTTTGCAAGTTTAACTCCAGCGCCAATATTTACTCTATTGCCTATTATGCTATCTCCAATATAAGCAAAGTGAGCAGCTGATACATCATCTAATAAAATAGAATTTTTAATCTCAGTTGCATGCCCTATTATACAGTTCTTTCCGGTTATTACATTTTCTCTGATATATGCGCCGTGTCTGATCTCAGAGTTTGCTCCAATAATGCAAGGACCCTTAATATATACATAAGGTTCAATAGAAGTATTTTCTCCGATGAACACAAGATCAGGATTTTCAATATAACAAGTAGAGGGGATTTGAATATTTCTACGATTACTTTTTAAATTTGCTGTTTCTAAATAATTACTTAATTTTTCTAAAGGAGTCCATATCTGTTGAAAATTTTCAAAAATTATTTTATGTAAAAAACTCTTTATTTCAAAAAAGTTATTTATATCAAATATCATAACACTACAAAGCTTTGATTAATCAATTTACTATGATAGCTTATTTCAAAGATCTAAAGAAGGAAGATATCTTATAAATATTAATCTTCTTATTAAGAGAGTGTGGATTTGTTTAAAAGTCATGTGTTTTGTCTATTAAAAATAGATGTTTATAACTTGTCAACGTTTTGATCATAACTTTGATTTATAAACAAATGTAGAGTTATCAACATACTTATAAACACTTTTTCATAAAAATTTTCAACAAAGTGTTCATAAATTAAATCTGGGTGAGAGGATGTCAATTACTCCTTTCTAAAGAAAGGAGCATGAGTTGCAGTTCCAATCGCTTCAGATAGGCAGAGATTTCGTGGGACTGCTATAGGCCAACTGACATGG
>JAAKFV010000069.1 GCA_011064875.1 Candidatus Anoxychlamydiales bacterium
AATGCAAGCGTAACTCTTCCAGATTTAGTATTCTTATTAAGAAAAGGTATGGTGTTTTGAGCAATCTCATCAGTAATTCCATCAAGTTGCTTAATTTGCCTTTGATACTCTGAGCTCTCTATTATTCTTTTGCGAATATAATTTGTGAATTTGCTTGGATCAATGGCTTCAGGCATACCCTCATGCCAAACTGTATCGCAAAATTGTGGACGCATTGGTGCGTTTGTTTCAGCTTTAATTAAACTTATTTGCGGAGGTGACCCTCCTGCTGGAGCTACACCTTCGTACATGGATACTTTAACCCCTAATACTCTATTTTGTTCAGCTAAAGAATCAAACATATCTTTAAAATGTTTTAGCTCTGCATTAGCTCGTTTTAGGTCTGTTTGTGCTGTTAATGCTCTTTGATTTGCTTCAACCACAACATTATCTGTCATAGCTGTAATTTGAGCTTGACTATCATCTCTTTGAGCTTGAATAACTTTTCCTACGATAGCACCTAGAGAAGCTACTCCAAAGCAAGTTGCTAATTGGGGATTATTAAAAATAAAATACACGCTTGCGCTTTTAGCTAAAGCATTTAATATCTCTGATTTTTTAGACCATATTTGATCAAAATCTTTTTTTACTTCATCAAATATTACTTTTTTATATATGAAAGTAGTAATACCTCCTGCTAATACTACAGAAAGCCCAATAGACCAATATGGATGAGAATCAACAGTTGAACAAAAAAAGCTCTTTTCACAACTCTCACCGGGATAATAATTATTTTTATTGTTCTCATAAGTTTGTCGCATTAATGTAACTGCTTGGTTACAAGCTAAAGAACCAGCAAGCAAAGCATAACCATAACCATCTTGAGATATCGCCTTATTCCATAAAGTTCTTGCTAAGCTTCTATCATTATTAGTAGGACTAGATGCGCTCATTTTTTATCTCCTTTTTAAATTTATTAAATATAATTATAACAAATTTATTAATTAAGCCTTTTCTTTATATTTTTTATTCTCGTTATATGCCCAGAGATAAATAAGAATTGCAAAGATGGTAAGCACAATCAAATCATTTGGTAGTTTCAAATAACCCAAAGGATCAATAGGTAAAAAATTATTAAACATCAAAGATGGATCTCCAAGATATGATATAACAGCTATACCTACAAGATAAGCGATAAGCCATAAGTTTCTTTTAACTTCCCATTTTCTTTTCACAAAGATAAAAGCTATGTAACCTGTGAGCATGAGCAATACTCCAACTAGTGACCATGGCCAAGTTGCCCAATAAATCACAAAAGTAGCTAAAACAAAACCAATGATCGTAACTAAATTTACCATTGGCAATTTAAATGGTCTTTTAACATTTGGTTTTGTTTTTCTAAGTATTTTTACAGCTAAAACAGCCGCTGCATAAGGTACAACACCAGTTACAGATGCAATTAGGGCAACTGATGCAAAATTTGGAATCGCGATCATAATAATACTTGTTAAAACAGAAGTAAAAATAAGTGACGCTATTGGAGTTCCATATTTTTTATTAACATTTGCCATGGGTTTCCAAAAAAGTTTGTCCCTTGCCATAGCGAAAGGAAGTCTTGCTTGAATCAAAACCCAACTACCGCCAGCTCCGGCTGTTGCTATTATCGCACCGATAGTCGCTATTGCAGCGAGCCAAGGAAGACCAATTCCAATTGCAACATCTGCAAATGGTGATGTTAGCTCCCCAATTCTTTTCCAGTCTCCAGCATTAATACCAAGTCCTTTCCAATCGATCATTCCAAGAAATACAAAAGCTAAAAGAGTATAAACTAATAAAACAATAATAATGGTTAATATCATTGCCCAAGGAATGGTTTTAGCTGGATTTTTTACTTCTTCAGTTGGCATAACAATTGCTTCAAAACCTGTAAAAGACCAGAAAAACAGAGCAACACCTAGAGTAACTCCTGTAAAACCAAACGGGATAAATGGCGTAAAATTATGACCTTGAACGAATGCGAGACCTACTAAGGAAAAAATAGCTAATGGTATCAATTTACCAACTGTAGTAATAACGCTATAGAGTCCACCCCATTTTACTCCAAAAACATTAATTAAAGTAAAAGCCCATAAAGCTATAAGAGCAACTAGAATTCCTATCGGAGTTAAAGTACCACCGTGAGCAAGGTTTGGAACGTAAAATCCTAAATAGACAACAAAAATATCTATAACAGCAGCCGTTCCGATAAAGAGATATAAAAAATATCCCCATCCCATCAAAAATCCACCCATATTCCCAAGTGCTAATTTAGGAAGTGAGTATGGTCCTCCAGATATAGGAAAAGCAGAACCTAACTCAGCGTATGCAATTCCTAAGAAAAAAGTAATTATTCCTGAAATAAGTATTGCTAAAATAAGTGCTGGGCCTGCAACGGCAGCCATAATAGCCGGCATACCAAAAATTCCAGAGCCTAATATTCCGCCGACACCAATCGATAAAAGGGTAAAAAAACCCAGCTCTTTTTTTAATCCACTTTTTGCCACAAATCTCTCCTACAATTTTTTATGTTAATAAATAAAATTGTAATTTAAATTTTTATAAAATTAAATATTTAATTTAGTTAGTCTGCAATCCAGCCTTGAACGATTGGGAAAAATCTACCTTTTGAGAATGCTTTCTTACTAACTCTTATTCCTGGAGGGCCTTGTCTTCTTTTATATTCAGCTCTATGAATTCTTTCTACTAACTCTTTTACAATAGTCTCATCAAGTTTGTATTTTTTAACTATTTCATCTACACCCAAATGATCTTCAACATATCCATCTATTACTTTATCGACAATTGAATAATCGGGCAAAGTATCTTGATCTGTTTGATCAGCTCTTAGCTCTGCAGATGGAGCTTTTTTTATAATGTTTTTGGGAATTATCTCTTTTTTTCTATTTATCCATTTAGCTAACTCATAAACTAAAGTTTTTGTAACATCATTTAAAACTCCAAGACCTCCACACATATCACCGTAGAGAGTTACATATCCCATTGCCATTTCAGATTTATTTCCAGTTGATAAAACTATATATTCTAATTTATTAGAAAGAGCCATTAGAATCATTCCCCTAATTCTAGCTTGCAAGTTCTCTTCTGTAGTATCAAAAGATTTACCTTGAAAAGCAGGGCTTAAAAGATCCAAATATTGTTGATACATATGATCGATTGGAATATCCATTAGCTCTATTCTTAAATTTGCAGCTAATAGATTTGAATCTTCAAAAGAAGATAGTGATGAATATCTAGATGGCATATTTAGAGCTAAAACATTGTGAGGTCCCAAAGCATCTGCCGCTATACATAAAACTAAAGCTGAATCTATACCACCAGAGAGACCCATCAATGCTTTAGAAAAATGCAACTTTCTAAAATAATCTTTCACGCCTAAAACAAGAGCGTTATAAAGGTCTTGCAAAGGATCCACTTTATATGAAAACGGAGGCGCCTCTTTTTCAGTATCGATAAACAAATGATCTTCTACAAATCCTTTAGTAACATTAATTAAAGTCCCTTCTTTATCAAAATACATGCTATGGCCATCAAATACGAGTTGATCGTTTGCTCCAACTTGATTACACATTATCTGAGGACAATTGAGTGTTTTCGAAACTTTTGAAAAAACCTCGATTCTAAGATCTTTTTTTTGATAGTAATATGGGGAGGCTGCAATATTAATTAAAAGATCTGGTTTTAATTTTTGCATATCTTTTATTGGATCTATTTCATATTTTTTATAAACATTTTCGCTATGAGCCCAAACATCTTCACAAATCATCACTCCTATTTTTTTTCCTTTAAAATCGAATACTTTTTGCTCATCTCCTGACTCAAAGTATCTTTTTTCAACAAAAACATCGTAAGTTGGAAGAAGTGATTTATCTTTAAATCCTAAAAGTTTTTTATCATAAATTACAGCAGCGCTATTAAATAAAGGATTACCTTGTTTTTCTTCATTTCTTCTAATAGTTCCAACAACAATAAATAGATCTTTTGAAGCTTCGATTATTTTATCAAGCTCTTGATGCATTTGATCTATAAAATCATCGTATAGTAATAGATCCTCAGGTGGATAGCCAGATATCGCGCTTTCTGGAAAAACTACTATTTCAGCTTTCTCAAGCCTCGCTTTTTCAATAGCATTTAAAATCTTTTCAGTATTGTGAGATAGAGCTCCGATTTTTGGATTTAACTGAGAGGCGTATATAAGCATTTTTTTATATCCTTTTTATTAAGATTAAATATTTAATTTTCATTTGACAAGGATAAATTAAAAAAAACCATAAAAAAATGTAATATGTGAAGAAAAATAATTTAATTTTTGAATTTTTTACTTCTATTTGGTATCCTTTGAAGCTACATATTTTAAGTTATCTGAACATCTAAAGGTTTTATGAAACAACAAAGAGAACATTGGGGATCCAAAATTGGATTTATAATGGCTACAGCAGGATCTGCAATTGGTCTTGGTAGTCTATGGCGCTTTCCATATATCACTGGACAAAACGGTGGTGGTGCATTTGTATTATTATATTTATTTTTTACACTTGTAATTGGAATACCTGCTTTTATTGGAGAGCTGATCATTGGTAGAGCCTCTCAAAAAGGAGCGATCGGAGCATACACTGAGCTATCACATGGATCTACACACTGGAAACTTTTGGGCTGGTTAAACTTGCTAACCTCTTTTATAATTTTATCATATTACTCTGTTGTATCAGGGTGGGGTATAAACTATGCTTTGATGTCACTTAGCAATTTTACAGCAGGAAAAACTCCAGAGCAAATCAAAGCCATTTTCAATACTGTATATATATCTGGAGATATAAATATCTTTTGGCTATTTATTTTCATGCTTATGACAGCTGGAGTTGTATATGGCGGAATAAGAAAAGGAATTGAATATTGGTCAAAAATGTTAATGCCAGCTCTTTTTGTAATACTCATTGGACTTTTTATTTATTCTACAACGCTGCCAGGATTTAAAGAAGCTGCCAAATTTATATTATATCCCGATTTTTCAAAGCTCAATGCAACCTCAATATTAACTGCTCTTGGAATGGCTCTTTTTACTCTATCTGTCGGTCTTGGGATAATATTGACATATGGTAGTTATATGAAATCGACTGAGGACATTCCCAAAACTGGCTTAATAATTGGAGGGGTATCTGTCTCAGTATCACTTCTTTCTGCTTTAATGATCTTTCCGATAGTTTTTACATTTGGGTTTGAGCCTGAAGCGGGTCCAGGACTCGTTTTTCAAACACTTCCAGTTTTATTTTCTAAACTTCCGGGAACCTTAGTTTTATCAACAATATTTTTTGTATTGTTTATTTTTGCAACTCTAACATCTACTATCTCCATTTTAGAGGTTTTGGTATCTAACTTAATAGAAGTTTTTAATTGGTCTAGAAAGAAGGCTGTATTATTATCTAGCATTGTAACTTTTGTATTTGGAATTCCAACAGCACTCTCTGGATCTGGAGGTTTATTTAAAAACTGGAAAACAATTTATAACAAAGATTTTTTTGCAACTCTCAATGATCTTACAGCTGATTGGCTAATGCCACTATCTGCATTTTTTACAGTACTATTTATTAGTTTTGTAATGAAAAAAGCTTTTTCAAAAGAAGAATTTGCAAAAGGAACGACTATTCCTAAGCTCATGCATACTTGGTTCTTTTTAGTAAGATATGTAGCTCCCATTGCAATATTAATAATAATCTTGCAGCAAAGTGGAATTATTAATTTATCAATATTATTCTAGGATTTTATGGAAAAAGATTTATCAATACATAGTGAAAATATATTACCAATCATTAAAAAATGGCTCTATTCTGAAAAAGACATTTTTCTAAGAGAGCTTGTATCTAATAGCTCTGATGCTATATCCAAACTAAAAATTATTGATTCAAAAATAAAAGATTTTAGAATAGACATCAAAATAGATAAAAAAGAAAACACGCTTACCATTGTAGATAATGGCATAGGAATGAGTTTTGATGAAGTTGAAAAATACATCTCTCAAATAGCTTTTTCAGGAGCTGAAGAATTTTTAAAGAAATATGAATCTGGCGATCAAAAAGATCAAATCATAGGTCATTTTGGACTTGGTTTTTATTCAACTTTTATGGTTAGCGAAAAAGTTCAAATAAAAACTCAATCTCATAATAAAAAAGAAGATAGCGTTTTATGGACATCTAATGGTTCATCTAAATACTTGATCGAGAAGACCAAGAAAGTAAAAAGGGGCTGCGAAATAACGCTATTTATTGAAAAAGACAATTTTGATGTTTTAGATGAAGAAAAAATAAAAACAATTCTACTAAAATACTGCCTATTTTTTTCCTATCCAATCTATTTAAATGATAAGCACATAAACAACAAAGATCCCCTATGGCTAAAAAATGCATCAGAAACGTCTGATAAAGAATATTTAGAATTTTATAAAGATCTCTATCCATTTGAGCCCGATCCTATTTTTTGGATCCACTTAAATGTAGATTATCCATTTAATTTAAAGGGTATTTTATATTTCCCGAAAATCACAAATAATTTTGATACAAACAAAAACCATGTAAAGCTTTTTTCAAATAGAGTTTTTGTATCTGAAAGTGCTAAAGAAATTCTACCAAAATTTTTAACGATGTTAAAAGGGGCAATAGATAGCCCTGATATTCCCTTAAATGTATCTAGAAGTTATCTACAAGTAGATTCAAATATCAAAAAACTCTCAACTCATATCTCTAAAAAAATCCTAGATAAATTATCTAATCTTTACAAATTAGAAAAAGATAAATACATATCATATTGGCCTGATATCGAAGTCATTATAAAACTTGGGATATTAGACGATGAAAAATTCTATGAAAAAGCCAAAGAATTCTTGATTTTTGAAAATCATAAAAAAGAATGGACAACTATCGAAGAATACATTGAAAGAAGTGATAAAAAAGACAAAATCTTTTATAGCTCAAAAGACAAATCTACCCACCTTTTAGATCTCTATACTCAAAAAAATATAGAAGTCCTCTATTTAAACCAATACATAGATACAGCAATAATCAGTTTTTTAGAGCAAAAACTAAACGTTAAGTTCACTAGAATTGACGGATCTATCGATGCCTCTATTTTAGACACTTCTAAAGACAAAAATGTTTTAGATAAAGATGGCAGATCACTCAGCTCTAAAATATCTGATTTTTTTAAAGACTCAATTGACGCTGATTTAGAGGTAGAATCTAAAAGCTTAAGCAGCAGTGATATATCCTCTTTTATCATGGTAAACGAAGAAGAAAGAAGACTTAAAGACTACATGCAATTTACTCAAAACGCAAACTTGCCATCCAAAAGTACCTTAGTTATAAACACTAACAACAAATTAATAGATAAGATATATTCTCTTCATCAAATTAAGCCTAATATCGCAAAGAACTTAGCTAGAGACGTTTATGACACAGCTCTTCTTTCTCAAAAAGAGCTAAAACCCGAGGATTTTTCAACTTATATCTCAAGATCTACTAAAAACTTAGAAGAGCTCTTGGATTTGATAAAATAAAAAAAAATCTTTACAAAAGAGCCTCTTATAATCCTTAAGTATTTTAATAAAAACATCTATAAAACATAGTAATAAAAATTTTATTAGTAATTAAAAATTATTTTAATTGCGCTATACAGGCATTTTAATTGCAATTAATTACTATTTTTATTATAATTATTTCTAATAAAACGTAAAATATTATTAATAAAAACAAAATAAATATAATAAATATATGGCTGAAACAAACGCACCAATGCGTCCACAATTTTGCGATACAGTTTGGCATGAGGGTATGCCTGAAGCCATTGATCCAAACAAATTCACAAATTATATTCGTGAAAAAATAATAAAAAATCCAGAGTATCAAAAGCAAATTAAGCAACTTGATGGAATTACTGATGAGATTGCTCAAAACACCATACCTTTTCTTAATAAGAATACTAAATCTGGAAGAGTTACGCTTGCATT
>JAAKFV010000007.1 GCA_011064875.1 Candidatus Anoxychlamydiales bacterium
TGATCCGTTGCTTCTAGAATAGCTTCACTAAATTTAATTTGTCTCATAATTAACTTCTTTTTTATATACCCCTGTTAAAGCTTCTTCTTTAGAAGGAAACGGACTGTTCTTGGCAAACTGAAAAGCCTCTGTTATTTCATTTTCAATCTTATCTTCCATTTGTTTTATTTCTAAATCATTAATAATATTTTGTTTTATTAATTTTGTTTTAAAAATTTCAACAGGACATTTTTTTTCTTTTTCTAAAACTTCTTTTTTAGTTCTATATCCTAAATGGTAATCATATTCGGGACCACAATGTGCTCTAAATCTATATGTTTCAAATTCTAAAAACATTGGTTTTTTTTCATTAATCATATAGTCCATCGCCTGTTTAGACAGTTGGTATACTTTCTCTATATCATTTCCATTTTCTTTTTTCGCTAAAATACCATGACCTTGAACAATTTTTATCAAATCTCTATTGTTAGATTGTCTTTGATTCAAAGGTGTTGTAACTGCTAAAAAATTATTTTCACAAACAAAAAGTATAGGAAGATTTTTTAAAGATGCAAAATTTAAACACTCAAAAAACACTCCTTCTTCAGTAGCGCCATCTCCTAAAAAAACACAGGTAATTTTATTTTCATTTTTTAAAAAAGAGCCAAATGCTGTTCCAACAGCAATTGGAATAGACCCTGCAACTATAGAAATTGCACCTAGCATATTAACACTAAGGTCAATTATGTGCATCGAACCGCCTTTTCCCTCGCAGCAGCCTGTTTTTTTACCATATAACTCTGCGATAAAACTTTTTAAATTTCCTCCTTTTGCTAAATAATGAGCATGCGCTCTATGATTACTAAAAATAATATCGTTTGATCTAAGAGCTTTACAAACTCCAACAGCGATAGCTTCTTGACCAATGCTTAAATGAACAGGACAACGCATTTCTTGTTTTGTATATTCTTCTGCAATCCTCTCTTCGATTCTTCTGATTCTTAACATCTGAAATAAAGTATTTTTGTAATCCATTATTTTTGGCTCTTCTTATTTTACAATTATTTTAATAACCTTGTAACAAACTTAACAAAGGAAATTTTATCAGTACAACTTTTATTACCAACAATTTGAACATTCAAAGCAGAAGCAATAGATCCCAAAAAAGCAGATAAAATGAGCGGATATTTTTTTGCCATACATAAAGATGCAATAGCTAAAAAACTATCTCCGGCTCCAACCCTATCTATTACATTTGTAACAAAAGCTGGAATGTTCTCTGTGATTCCATTAGTTGAAAAACAATAAATTCCTTTTACTCCACGAGTAACACAAATATTTGAGCAATTCATTTTATTCGCAATTTTTAAAGATATTTCGGATAAATTACTATGTCTATCATGAGCAGCTAAACGAATCTCTGGTTCATTTAAAGAAATAAAATCTGCTTTTTTGTAATGAGAGATAACATTGAACCCTCGATTACCACTATTAATTTGTGTATTAATGGCTAGATAAGAATTGAGCTTAGAAATTGCATTGATGATTTTCTTATTTGTAAATCCATTACCAAAATCACACACTAAAATTAAATCAAAACAATTTCCTTTTGTTTGAAGGTAGCTTATAATTTGATTTGTTTCAAATTCGCCCAATAAGTTTTTATTGCTTGAATAAGTTTCAAATAGTTTATTTAGTGTCTTGCCATCCTTTAAAATATACCTTTTTTTCAAAAGTGTAGAATGATTTTCATGAAAAACTGCTTGAAGATCAACTTTTTTATCTAATTTTTGTTTTATAAAGGTTTTATTTGGGCAATTTTTTCCTATGGAGGTTAGTAAAGTTACGTTATCACAAAATTCAGAAATATGATTGGCAATAATTAAAGATCCTCCAAGAAAATCTTCCTTTTCTTCATATGATGCCACCAAATGTTGACCTTTTCCAGATTGTCCGAGTAGTTCAACGTATTGATATTCATCAATTATCGCATCACCTATAACTAAAACTTTTAACTTAGACAAATCATTAATTTTTTGAATAATCTGATCAATTGAATATTTTTTATTAATTTTTTGGATGAATAATTTAATTTCATCTGAAATTGGTTCAACATATTTATTAATCAAAGAAGATGAGCTAAAAACTATATCATCAGTGAAATAAATCTGCCCCCCATTTATTTTTACTTCTCTCTCTTCTTCTATAATTTTCCCTGTAATATCATTTTTCGCATCCTCGTATTCTTTTCCTTTCACATAATAATCAGGCTTTATAGCTTTTATCGCATTCATTGCTTCTTTTGAAGTATTCATAACTACATAATCAACAGATGACAAAGCTGCTATCGATTCTAATCTTAATTTTTCATTAAAAGCAGGTCTTCCAGGTCCTTTATTCACAAATTTATCAGGTGTAACACTTACAACTAGCTTATCTCCCTTTTTTTTAGCTTCCTTAAAATGTCTAATATGTCCTGGATGTAAAAGGTCAAAAACTCCGTGACATTGTACTATTTTTTCACCTTTCTTTTTATGAGATTGCAATATTTTTTCAATCTCTTCCAAACTTATTATTTTGTTATGCATTTTTTATAGAAACCAAATCCGATTTTTTAATATTTTGAATTTTCTCAAAAAGATCAATAACAGTATGAAGAAGAAACATATGCCCCATTTCTACTAAACCATAATCAATTCTACCAAGCCAAAAGTTTAACTCGCCGAGTTGTCTCAAAGGATTAACGGAATCAAATCCAGAAAGAGTTATTACTTTTGCTCCTTTTTCTTTTGCTATTTTACAAGCATTTATAATATTCAAAGAATTCCCAGAACTACTAACGGCAACTAAAAGATCTTGTCTTTTTAAATTAACCTTTAATGCTTCACTATAACATTTTTCATATCCAAAATCATTTGCTAAACACGTTAAAACATTTGTATCTACTAAAGTAGATGCTGGAATTTTTAGTGCTTTAACTAAATCATTACAAAAATGTGAAGCAATTCCTGCACTCCCACCATTACCTATTATATAAGTTAAACCATCATTTTTTTTTGTTTGAAGCAAATATTTTTTAAACAAAGAAAAGCTCTGATCAATATCTATTAAATCTTTTTCAGTTGTACAAGTAATATCTAAGATAATATTTTTAAATTCTTCTAATCTTTTATAAATCATAATTTTTGTTTTTGGTTAGGTGTTAAATATTTAAACCAATTTTTAGTTGCTTTTTCAATGCTTTTTTCATCCCAAATAGGAGCGTCTTTAAAATCTTCAATATGTTCTAATAATTTTTTCACTCCATTTTCAAATGAAATTTTTGCCCTCCACCCTAAATTTTTATATATTTTGGAAACATCTGCAAAAGTTTTCTCAGGCTCTCCAGGTCTTTTAGGAACGTTAACAAACTCACCTTTTAATAATCGAACCAATTTATTAACACTATAGTGGCCTGAGCTTCCAACATTAAATATTTCACCAGTTATATCAGAATCTGCAGCTTTGTAAATAGCTTCTACAATATCTGAAACATAGGTAAAATCTCTTGTCTGAGTTCCATCACCAACAACAGTAAAAGGCTTGTTATTTAATTTTTGAGCTAAAAACACTCCAAAAACAGCTCCATATGTTCCCGTCGTTCTAGCTCTTGGACCATATACATTAAAAAATCTAAGAGAAATAGAAGGAATCTTATAGAGCTTTTCAAAGTGCATTACCAATTCTTCTCCTAAAT
Organism: Candidatus Anoxychlamydiales bacterium; assembly: GCA_011064875.1. Lineage (GTDB taxonomy): Bacteria > Chlamydiota > Chlamydiia > Chlamydiales > SM23-39 > JAAKFX01. The sequence goes on from JAAKFV010000007.1 coordinate 3,716, forward strand.
ATTTTGTTAAAGCATATGGATACTGAGGAGAAATTGCAGAAGTTTCTGGTGTCGGACAAACCTTTGGTATTCCATAACAAGAAGAAGATGCAGCATAAATAAAACGTTTCACATTAGTTTTTTTTGAGGCTTCTAAAACATTAAAAGTTCCATCAACATTAGTTTCAAAATAATCTCTTGGTTTTTCTATTGAAGGAACAATATCAGCAAGTGCCGCTAAATGAAATACCCAATCTACATTTTCAAACAAGGGAATTAACTTGTCTTTATCTCTAATATCAACATTATAAAATGAAAAGTTAGGAAATTTGTGAGCTTTTTCTAAATTTTTTAGCCAACCAGTAGATAAATTATCGATTACTATAACTTCATGATTTTTCTTTAATAGAAAATCTACCAAATGACTTCCAATAAATCCTGCGCCACCAGTAACTACAATTCTCATAATCAGCTCTATTCTAAATTAATTTCTTTCATAGTTTCGATATTGAAATATAATTTATTTCTTAAAGAATCCTTTAATTTTTTTTGCTCAAAAGCTGAAATTAAACTCTCAACAGCATCTTTTATAGTATAATTAGCCTTAAACCCTAATTTCTTTTCAATCTTCTCTGATGATATATGATATGATCTATTATCATTAGTAGGCACAACTTCCATGTCAACTTTTCTTTTTCTAGACACTCTATTTTTAACCATTTCACTTATCTCTAAAACACTATAATTTTGATATCCAGCATTAAAAATTTCGCCTTGCACTTTCTCTTTCGGAGCCTCTAAAATCGTAATATAGGCTCTAACCATATCATCGATATGTATGTTTGGTCGTAGCTGAGATCCTCCAACAACCTTTATTTTGCCATTATTGTAAGCATGGTTTGTTAAAATATTTACAATAACGTCTAAACGCTGCCTTGGAGCATATCCACAAACAGTAGCAGGTCTTATTACTGTTCCAATAAAATTATTATCAATATTACTTAAGAGTATTTTTTCACACAGAGCTTTGAATCTTGAATAGTCAGTTAAAGGCTCTAAGGACATGTCCTCAGTAACATTTTTTTCTTTTTTTATTCCATATACAGAAGACGACGAAGCATAGATAAATCTTTTAATTTTATGTTTTTTACAAATTTTAACAAAAGGCTCAAACGAGTCTAAATTTACAGATTTTCCAAGTTTTGGATTTAACTCAAAGCTTGGATCATTAGAAATACAAGCTAGATGAATTACTGAGTCACAACCTTGAACAGCCTTTTCAATTTTATTAAAATCTCTTATATCACCTTTTATTAAAGTAAGATTAGATTTGTTTTCTAATTCATCAAAAACATTCTCTCCATATAAAAAAAGATCATAAACAACTACTTTATAACCTTTTTTCAAAAGAGCAGGAATCAGCTTAGATCCAACGTATCCTGCTCCACCAGGAACAAAAATTTTCATATGCTCTCTCATTTTTTACTTTTGATTATCAAAAAAATCATGAACTTTTGTAAGTAATATATTTTTATACATTTTCTTTTTTTCTTCAATCCTTTATTATACGAATCTCTATCAATGGGATAATATTGCAATATGTTTATAAAAAAAATTAAATCTAATCCATTATATTCTTATTTAGCCGGAGATAAAAATAAGAATTTATATATTTTTCTTCTAAATTTCATTCCTGCAATATTAGCAGGCTTAATGGAAGGGTTATCATATGGATGTATTTTATTTTCTGTTAAGGTTTTGAGTAAAGAACCGGTAACCTCCATTCCTATCTTTTCTTTTTTAAACGGATTTATACAAAGTTTATCTCAAAACCGCCAATTTCTATTTTTCATAATATCCGCTCTGATCATTCAATTTATTAGAAGTTCCTTTGTTTTTTCTTCTCAATATGTCACATCTCAAATTTCTTTAAAAATAGCTGTGAAAATGCAAGTTAAAATTTACAAACAGATATTTAATTTTACTTATCCTTTTGTTAGTAAATATCAAGCAGGAGATCTTATAAGTTATAATACTTCTCCAAATGTCATTCCAACAGTTTTAATGCAATTAAATAATGGACTATCTTCATTAATGATGGGATTAATATCTCTAGTCTGGCTTATAAAAATTGATTATATTTTAACATTTTTTTTATTGCTTTTTTTCTTCTTAGTAAACGCATTTTATAAATTACTAATAAAAAAATTAAATAGCCTTTCCATGAGTTTAAGTAAAGATGAGGTTAAGTTTAGCTCTCAAGCTAATCAAAATATTAATGGCATTAAACTTATCCATATGTTTAACCGACAAGAGTCTATAGTTAATAGGACTAAAAATATCCTAAGAAAAATAGCTCAATCTAATGCCCAAATAAATTTTTGGAGGACCTTAATTCAATCTTTTGGAGAGATCATTGGTATTGTAGTTATAGGTTTAATGCTAATAACAGGCGCTTTTTTACTAAGACATACTGAATCTTTTATTTCTTCCCTTTTAGTATTTATTTTTATTGCTTACCGTTTATCAACTAGGCTCCAAACATTTATGAATAGCATTGCTGAAATCACCAGTTATAAAGGTTCTCTTCTCAGACTTCAGCAAATTCTAAAAGATGATGATAAAGAATACATACCCCAAACAGGGGTAGAATTAAATAAATTTTCCCAACAAATAAAATTTAAAAATGTCTCCTTTAAATATTACGAGAGAAAAAAAACAGCCCTCGATAATTTTGATTTTTCTTTTAATAAAGGAAAAACTTATGCGATAATTGGAAAATCAGGAGCAGGAAAATCCACTTTAGTTGACTTACTTTTAAACTTATACCCTCCAACTAAGGGATCTATTATTGTAGATGGATTAGAATTAGATAAAATATCACTAAGTAGTTGGAGAGAAAAAATAGGAATAGTAAATCAAGATATTTTTTTGTTTCACGATACAATTGAAGATAACATTAGATTTGGAAATGAAAAAGCAAGCATGGAAGATATTATAAAAGTCTCAAAACTAGCATATGCTGATGATTTTATTGATAAACTCCCTGAAAAATATGAAACCATAGTTGGTGAAAAGGGCCAAAAACTATCTGGCGGAGAAAGACAAAGAGTAGCATTAGCCCGGGCTCTAATTAAAAACCCTGAAATACTAATATTGGATGAAGCTACAGCTCAACTAGATTCCCATTCAGAGAAATTGATTCAAGAAGCTATAGATAATTTAAGAAAAGAAAAAACAATAATAATCATAGCACATAGATTATCTACAATAGTGAATGCTGATGAAATTATAGTTATTAATGATGGTAAACTTATAGAAAGTGGCTCGCACGAAGAACTTTTACAAAAAGAAGGTCACTACTCATATTTTTGGAGCATCCAATCTAAAAAGAAAAGAGATAGCAACAAGAAAAATATTTTTGCAGAAGCAAAAAATCTATTTTAATTCAGATTTAATCTTTTCTTATAAACAATTTTTTTCTTTAGATTTCAGAGAGTTTTGTTAAAAGCTTGAATATATAAGAAAGAGTCGCTTCATTTGTGAGGTTTTCATTAGCAAACTTATTTGCATTTTCTGAAATCTTTTTAGCTTTTTTATCGTTGTCTTTGAGCCAATGTATTTTAGATATTAAGTCTTTATCTGAATCGAATTCTAAATAGTGTTTATCGCTTTTAACACCTGAGTAATACCACTCTAAATAATCGGAGCTATTTTTTAAGACGACGGAATTTGAAAAAAGCTGCCAAAAAAACGAACCTGAAAAAGCATTGCCATCAACAGATAATAGATATTTATATTTGATTTGATCTATAGGAGATGCTTTTTCTTTTAGCTCAAAATTTTCAATTAAATATTTTTTGTTTCCTTCAGATAGCTGAGAAATATTGGAAAAAGAAGCATCTATTAAGTGGGGATAATGCTGCGCTAGCTTTACGATTTTTAATCTTTCATTTTTTTCTAAATCTAAAAACCCTGTAGTTGTCCCCCTCCAAAAAGCTTGAGATGCCTTTTGATCCCAATTTAAATGTACAGCGGCTTTACTCAAATTGTCTAATAAAAGATCATTTTTCTCCATCCATTCGATGTGAGGAAATAAAATAACTTTATTATTATTTTGTTTTTTTGAAATACAAAATATTGGAGATTCTAAACACTCTATTAGTTTTGGATTATCTAAGGAGTCTGAGATTGAGTATAAAAATTCTATATCTGGAAATTTAATAAACTTTTTTGATCTTTGCATAAAATTGTGAAATCTCACAAATCTAGGATGAAATTTTAGATTCAAGAAATTTTGGTACTTGATTCTATTATTTTTTATTTTTACTTTAATGAGCTCTGCTTCTTTTAAAAAATTTTGATCTTTTAGATTTTGAATTGTTTGATCGATTTCATTTTTTTTATTTTGAAAATTTTTTAACTCACTATTTATCTGTCTTTCCATCCAGGGAGAGAAATTTTTAATTTTTTCATTTAAAATTTTTTTGGATATTTGAAAATTGAAATTATCCTTTTTTACAGCGAGATAAAAACCTTTTAAATTCTGTTTTAGCTTTTGCATTCAAACCTCTTTATTTTAGCTAAAATATCATCAATTTTGATTGTATTTAAACAGTCCATAGATTTGCAACCATTTTTCATATGGCATGGATTGCATTCCATATTTTGTACAATAGGAATAACGTTTAGTTTTTTCTCTGTCCAGTGATTCACATTATTAATTCCTGAGTAAATAACTATTGTAGATTTATCTAAAGCTGTAGATAGATGCAATATAAATGAATCAACACAAACAACGAGCTTTGCATTTTTTACAATGTATGAGAGCTCAGAAAAATTAAGTTTATCTGAGAGATTAAATAGGCTTTTTTGATTTAAATTACATTCTAAATCTTGAGATTTTATAATCTGTGAAATTAGAGATGTCTCATAAAATCCTTTTCCTGTAAAAACTATTTTCTTTCCTTTTTTAAGAAGTTCATTTGTTAATTTTTGCCATTTATTTATATCCCACATTTTTTTTAAACTACCAGCACCAATATGAAAGATGATATAATCATTTGGCAAATTAAAATTTTCTAAACTTTTCTGATTTTGATCTTTATATCTATTTACAAACTCTTTAGTAAAAATATCGTTAGATATTTTTACTAATTTTGGTTCGATATTAAAATCTTCATTATTTGAATCTACATTTAAAAATTTTAATAAATCTAAATGATATGAAAAAACATGCTGATTCTTATTTTCCCAAATTAAAGAATGCGATAAAAAATTTTCAAAACCTGCACTTGAATAGCCTATTCTTATTGGGACTTTAGCTTTATAAAAAAGATATATGGAATTTGGGAAATGATAATGCAAGTCTATAGCTACTTCAAAATTTTCTTTTTTGATATCATGAATCACTTTTTTTCTAGAGATATAATAATTTCTAATTTTTTTAAAATTAGAAATTTCTTCTCTATTTATCTTCCAATGATCTACAACAAAAATTTTATCTATAAGAGAAAAATTCTCTATAATTTGTTTAGAGACACTTGAACAAACAAACCCTATTTTAGCATCTGGATATTTTTCTTTTAAAATTTTCGCTGCTTTTAAAGAGATCAAAACATCGCCTAGATGAGCGATATTAGATAGAAGAATTTTTTTAGGATTTTTTATAAAATTTTCTAATTTTATTTTTTCATTTTTTAGAGTTATTTTTGATTTGAAAAAATCAAATTTCAAAATTTTTATAATTTTGAAATAAACAAATGAAAAAAAATCTACACTTTTTAAAAAGGTATAAAGAAGAGGGTTTTTGACGAGGTATTTCCCTTTAAGGGGGGAGACTTTATTAATTTTCTTTTTCATTTAACTATTTCTAAGTTTTGATAGTAGTGCATCAAATCTCTGAGTTTTGCTGCATCTTCAAATCTCATCTCTTTTGCAGCTTTTTTCATCTCTTTTTGAATTTCTTTTATCTTAGCTTCGAGATCTTTAGTTGTATGAGTTTTTTTAAGATCGATTTTTTTAACATCTGATTCAATATCTTCTTTTAATCCAAATGTTTCTTCTAAAGTTTCGATTTTAGCTTTTTTTACTGTTTGAGGAGTTATGCCATGCTTTTTGTTAAACTCTTCTTGCACAATTCTTCTTTTTTGAGTTATTGCAAGAGTGTGTTTGATGGCTAGAGTCTCATTATCTGCATACATGATAACTCTACCATTTACATTTCTAGAGGCTCTTCCGCAGGTTTGAATAAGAGATGTCTCTGATCTTAAAAATCCTTGCTTGTCAGCATCTAATATAGCAACGAGTGTTACTTCTGGAATATCTAATCCTTCTCTTAGAAGATTGATACCGACTAAAACGTCGAATTTCCCAAGTCTAAGATCTTTAATGATAGCAATACGCTCTAAAGTATCTATATCTGAATGTAAATATTTTGCTTTAACATCAATATCGTTTAAAAATTTAGAAAGATCTTCTGATAGTCTTTTGGTAAGAGTGGTAACTAATATTTTTCCGCCTTTTTCTTTCTCTTTTCTAATCTCTTCTAAAACATCATCTACTTGGCCTTCAGCTTTTTTTACTTCAATTTTTGGATCTAAAAGACCTGTTGGTCTTATAATTTGCTCAACGATTTCGCCTTTAGATTGAGCTACTTCAAAATCAGATGGTGTTGCTGATACATAAATTACTTGATTTATCTTTTCAAAGATCTCATCGAATTTAAGTGGTCTATTATCGTAAGCTGATGGAAGTCTAAACCCAAATTCAATTAAAGACTCTTTTCTCGATCTATCGCCATTGTACATAGCTCTCATTTGAGGAATGCTTTGATGAGACTCATCTATAAACATCAAAAAATCTTTTGGAAAATAATCCATTAAGCAAGGCGATGGTTGACCTGGAAGCCTTTGAGAGAAATGCCGAGAGTAGTTCTCTACTCCCTTACAAAATCCCATCTCTTTCATCATCTCTAAATCGTAGATGGTTCTTTCTTTAATCCTTTGTTTTTCGATAAGTTTATTTTCTTTTTCGAAAAAATTAATTCTATCTTCTAGCTCTTTTTTGATGCTATTTATTGCTAAAAATCTTACATCTTCAGGAGTTACAAAGTGAGATCCTGGAAAAATTTCAATTTTTTCTACTCTTTGAAATATTTGAGCGGTTAAAGGATCAATAATTGAAATTCTCTCTATCTCATCTCCAAAAAATTCTATTCTATAAGCTATATCGTCTTCGTAAGCTGGAACTATCTCTAATACATCGCCTCTTACTCTGAAATTTGCGCGAGATAGATCATAATCATTTCTTTTATAGTGCAATTCAACTAAGTGAAGTAAAACATCATCTCGTCTAATCTCTTGGCCTACCTTTAAAGATAGAACCATTTGAGAGTAATACTCAGGAATACCAAGTCCATATATACAAGAGATTGAAGAGACTATTATTACATCATCTCTTTCAATTAAAGAACGAGTCGCACTAAGTCTCATCTTATCGATTGTATCATTGATAGCTAGATCCTTTTCTATATAAGTGTCTGTTCTAGCTATATAGGCCTCTGGCTGATAGTAATCATAGTATGAGACGAAATATTCAACAGCATTTTCTGGAAAAAATGTTTTAAACTCTTGATAAAGCTGGGCTGCTAGAGTTTTATTATGAGCTAAAATAAGTGTTGGCTTTTGCGTTTTTTGAATAATTTGAGCCATAGTAAAAGTTTTACCAGAACCTGTGATACCCAAAAGAACTTGGTTCTCTTTTTTTTCTTTTATGCCACGGGTGAGCTTTTCAATAGCCTGAGGCTGATCTCCTTTTGGCTCAAAATCGGTAGTTAACTTAAACATTTTTATTCAAATAACCGCTGATAAGATTTTTCAAAAAACCCATCTCTTCTAAAATATCTAATCCAATTATCGCAAGCGCAATTAAAATCACTACGACAAGCAAAATCCGCCCTTTGAAAGATTGATAAAATTTCGCTTCTTTTACTTGCCATGTCATTAAAGCAGGTAAAATACATAAAAGTACTGCAACAAAAACTCCAGCGAATTGAAGAGCTGTTAAAAAAACCCTTTGATAACCATATAAGAAGATTAGAGGTGGCAAAAAAGTTAAGATACACGCTAAAAACCTACCTTTTTTATTTCTTTTGATTTTAAAGCCGTCTGATAAAAAGTCTGTCAAACTAAGTGTCACTCCAATAAAAGATGTGATGATTGCGCAAAAAGAGAAAATATTTGCTATTTTAGCAACCCAAGGAAGTTTTAATACGTTAATCAAATTATTAATTAAAGGTGCTGTTGATCCTTGCCCTTCTATATACATTTGAGCAAGAGAGTTATCACCTGTTACCTTTACTGTTCCTAATACTAAAAATTCCCATACTACATAGATTATAAAAGGAATTAAACTACCTATTACCAAAGCTAATTTCATTTTTTTTACATCATGACGCATATAATTCGTAAGTGTTGGAATAATTATATGGAACCCATAAGAGGTTAATAAAATAGGAAAGCTAAATACGAGAGCTTTTTTATCAACATGCTTTATCAAATCAAAGTCTGTATGAGATGGAAGTAATATCGCTAAGACTAAATAAGCAGCAATAAGTCCGAACATCAATATTCTATTTATATAATCAGAGCTAGCAGAACCTAAATAAACGAAAATTCCAAAAATAACAACTAAAGGAAGCGGACCAGCCCAAACAGGGAGAGTATATCCTGTAAAATATTTTATAGCTTCTGTAAATAAAGGGGCAGATCCTGCCATGTAAGCTGCTGTTAGAGAATATAAAAGTAGGAGATAAAATACCCAAGCTACAGCCTTTCCCCAAAAGCCTAGGGTATGCTCAGCCATGGTAACTAAATTCACATTTCCTTTAACAGAAAGATTCGCCTCTAAATATAAAAAAGCAGTAATTAGCATGTATCCCCAAAAAAAGAGCAAAACAAAAAGGGTTGGGAAAAAGCCAGCAAAACCAGTCGTTACTGGAAGACCTAGCATTCCAGCTCCAATAGTCGTTCCAGAAATCAATAAAATGGATCCCAAAAATTTATTTGTCTTTATCATGACAATTCACCTTTTTTGTTTAATATCTATCTAAAAGTAGAAATGAGCTGGTTAAATATTATAACAAAAGAAAATAGTAAAACCAGTATTAAAGAAATTTTTCCACCTTTTGCATGATATGAGCTTGTCTCTTTATTTATGTATCTACCTATCCATGCCATTAAAGCGGGAAATATACAAAATATTATAACAGCGCAATATGCTCCTGCAAACCCAAGTGCTTTAAAAAAAATATCTGGATAGCTAAGTGCAAAAATAGTTGGTGGTAAAATTGCTAAAATTGCAAGCCACCAGTTATTTCTATGATCAGGTTTTACTTTTAGACCATCAGCTATAAAATGCATGAGGCCTAAAGACTGAGCTAAAAAAGAGGTTACTATTGCAAAAAATGAAAACCATGCAGCAAATGTTACAACTAGTTTAGATTGCAAAACATTTCTAAGTGAAATCGTCGCTTCATTACCTTCAATAAACGCTTCATATAGCCCGAACTTTCCGCCTACAGGAACAATACCTAAAATTAAAACGATCCAAAATAGATAAATTAAAAGAGCAAAAAAACTTCCACCAAGTATTGCTTTTTTTGTTTTTTGTAAATCTCCTTTCATATAAGCAGTTACAGTTGGAATCATATTATGAAAACCAAAAGATGTAACTAAAACAGCTAGAGGTAATAAGAAATATTTCATATTAACGTGTGCGAAAAAAGAAAACTGAACTTTTGAAACCCCTAAAAATATCATAAATAGATAGGTAACAATTAAGCCGATCATTAAAAGACGATTTGAAAAATCAACAACTTTTGTTCCAAAATAGACTATAACACCAAAGAAAATAACAAAAAAAATGCTTGTTAAATTTTGAGATATTGCAAACGGCAAAAATGATGAAAATAGTTTTCCACTACCCGCAATATAGGCAACTAAAAGCGAATAAAATAAAAATAGATATAAAACCCAGCTAATTATTTTACCAGCTTTCCCAAAAGCTTTTTCAGACATAGATATAATATTTACTCTTTCATAAAACCAACCATTAACTTCAATTAGTAAAAGACCTGTAAAGGTCATAAAAACCCAAGATACTAAAAGAAGTATTATTGAAGGAAAAAAACCTGTAAGTCCCAATAATACAGGAAGGCCTAACATTCCAGCTCCAATGCAACTACCAGCAATAAGTAACATTCCCCCTAAAACACTTCCAGGCTGAAGTTTTAATTTTTTCATCGCCTAGCCTTTGTTTTTTCGACCCTTCTAATTTCTTGATCCATACGCCCTAAGGAATAACCTTCAAAATCCACAAATTTAAAAAAGTTTTCAAACTCAGGAAATTTTTTACAAACTTGTTTTGCCATTTCTTGAGCAACATATCTATAATTTTGATGTCCAGCAGCACCTGATCTAAGTTCACAAAGCCACTGAAGCGATCTTAAATTTATATTGAAATACCAATGTAAATTGTATGCCATTGGAACTATATATTGAGCCTCTTCTTTTAGCTCATTTGCAATAGTATCGTATGTTTGCTTTGCTTTTTTCATAGCATTTTCATAATCTTTTTCCATCTCTGTTCCCATAATTTCTTTAGGAATAAAATAACCATAATCACATGTTAAAAGCTGCCTTTCTTGAGTTAACATTCTATGTCTTTGCAAATCTCTATATATCCCAAAATCTGCTACTACTTCAAAAGTAAATGGTGCGTTTTCTAAAGCTCTAAAAGATTTATGTCTTCTATTTTTTCTAGCCGCTGTTGCAGCTTCAAAAATTCTAATAATCTCTTCATTGGATAAACTTTTTGCATACTTTTGAAAAGCAGCTAGAGATGATTGATTAAACTCAAAAAGTAGACTAGAAGCTACTTTTGCAACCGAGTCTGGATCAAAATTTATTAAATATATACCAGGGTTTCTATGCTCTTCAACTAATTTTGAGTGTTCATCTGATAAAATTTGCAGATTTTTTCTAGTTTTTTCAATAAATTTTGTATGCGAAATTTGGTATTTGCTTGTAGGATCTGCTCTTTTTACAAAAGATGGCATCTCTTTATAAAGTTCTGAATAAACATCTTTTGATATCTCTTGCATTTCAGCTAAACTATGAGTCGATACTTTTCTAATTAAATTTTCATAATATCTACCATTTCCAAATGTTCCTAAATTAGTTAAAGTACTAGCCGGCAAAAGCCCTCTTAAACAATCCAAAACTTTTGCTCTGAGAGCTGCTTTATATGCAACTTCAGAAACATCTTCATCTTTTGGGAAATCTTTTTTTATTATTTTAGTGAGCGTTGGAATCAATTTTGAATAAGTATCAAAAAGGTGATTGCAGGTTTCTAAATAAATGTTTTTATAAGCAGATGTCATTAAAATCGGCTCTTTATAAAAAAGATATTCACCATTAACTTTTTTATCGAAATACATATATCTTGTAGATTTTTCTAAAGGCGAGCCTCCTATTCTACAATCTTCAATAATTTTAGCACCGAGAATTGAGACATTCTCTATTGCTAAATGAGCTCCACCTAGCTCCCCTATTGAATCATCTCCAAAACCATCTAAAATTCTATCATAAAAGTTATTAGCTTTTTCAACAGCTAGGCTTTGATCTTCTTTTTCATTACTACTTTGATCAAAGAGAGAAAAAGAGATCTCATCATTTAATATAAAGTCTTTTAAGAGAAGAGATCTTAAGCCCAATGATGATCTAGAATATCTAGAAAATAAAGCTCCTTTAATAACTTCAGGGAGATTTTTTAAAACGAAAATATTACTAGATGTGTTCGTGACATATTTTTTTAAGATGTCGATTTGCTCTTTAGTAAAATTTTCTGTTTTAATCATTTTATTTTCCTCCAAAACTTTTTAAATATTTTAAGAATATCTCTTTTAACTTTTATCATCAATGGAGTGTTTTATTTTATTCAGGATTTGCAATCTCAAAAAACATAATCCTTGATGCTTTTCAACCTTATTAATAAGCGTTTCTTTCATCATGAATGATCATATACAATTCTTTACCCGTTTGAGATTTTGCTCCAACATCTCTAAGCCACTCAGACATCTTAAAATTAAATCTTTTTCTAGATGATTTATTCATAAAAAGATCTAGAGGAAGTCTAATAGAAAAACCTTTATCGAAATACCTCTTAGAATTAACGATATCGACTTTATCTGTAAAAGTTATCCAAGTAGAGATCTCAAATCCACTTTTAAAATATTTTAAAATCTCTAATTTTATGCCTTTATCTTTTGCTAAAAACTGACCTATAGATGTTTTAAGAGTTAAGTCAAGGGGTTTTACATCAAAATATAAATTCAAAAAGTATTGAAACCCTATATACTTTTCAAATTCCTCTTTGTTATTATTAAATTTTCTTATTTTATTTTGAAAATTTAGCCCGCTATATTTTCTTTTATAAACATTTGCTGCCTCTATTGAAAAAGCAAAGCTTGAATTTATTGGGTAATATAGAGTCTCCAAGGCTAGCCCTGCATAAGCTAGCTCAAAATAACCGAGGGCTATTTTTGCAAAAAAAGCTTTTTTTAAATTAAAGTTTTTTTGAATAAAAGCAGAATCAATATGAAATGAGTTTGTTTCAAAATATTTTACAAAATCAGATCTAACGTTGATAATTTGTGAAGGGTTGTAGACATCTTTACTACCTACTTGAGCGCTAGCTTGCTTTGCTATGTAGCTTAGCTGCAAATTATAATATAGTTCGTCGAATAGATAACCATCTAGATTTGCTAAAAAACCACCATCATATTTAAATTTCCCTCTGCATGCTCCGAAAAAAGCATTTATTTTTGGTCGAACAGATAAAGAGTATGGGCTTTTTTTTCTGAGATATAAAATTTTTGAAAAATTTTCATCTTCCTTTAAAGAGTAATCATTTATTTGAGTTAAAGCATCGAGTTCAAATTTGCCCATTTTTTTTTCTTTAAAGGAATTTAAATACTCTTTTTTAAATGAATATTCATGAAGATTTATACCTTCTGATTCTACTCTTACAACTACGCTATAATAATCATCTAAAGGAAAAAAACTTAAAACATTTTGGATTCTTAATTTTAAAATTTTTTCATTTCTATATCTTTGATTTATAATTTTTAAAGCTAGACATTTTTTATCATTGGAATCCACAAACTTAGATGCCTTCATTAGATCTAATCCCTCATCTTTGAAAGCTAAGGCTAGGTTATTTGAAAAATCTTTTTCTTCTGTTAGATTTGAGAAATCTAGATTTCTAAAATCTGAAAAAATAGGTGGATCTAGATATTTTGGAAAAAGCCCATTAGATTTTCCTATATTATAATAAGCAGTTAAAGAAGTAGCTACTTTTTTACCTCTAAGAGAATTTACGGAGAATTGAAAAACATCTAAAAAAGAAAAATTAATCCCTACATTTATTGGAAAATTTACATCTCTACCTTTAAAATGTTCTTTTGCATGATTTTTATAATCATTTGCATCTAGCTCTGCTAAAAAGCTAAAATTTTTAAAAAACTTTGATTTTTTTAAAAATGGAAAATATGAAAGGCCCGCAAAAAAACCATTTATCCTTCCCCCGCCGTAGCCGATAGACGCTTCAAAATTTTGATCAAAAAAATCTTTTGTTACAACTATGTATTTTGAAAAAAACCTCTTTGATCCATAAAAATCGTTTAATCCAATTGCTATTTCTGGTAAAAACTCAAATCCATCTTTTTTTTTAAGCAGAGCAAATTTTATATTTGCAGCTCTGTCAGCATCATCTCCAAACCCCATTTTTCCAAAACCTGGTTCTAACACATTTTTAAATATCCAAAAATTACCAGAGAGTTCTAAGCGATCGAAATACTGAAAATTAGCACTGAGGATCTGATAAGGAGAGCTATTAGAATAACAAAATGCAAAAGTGCCAACTTCGTTTGTTTTTGCAGATGGCATAGCAAAATAACCACCCAAGCACATTTGATTATAAGTAAAAGGCAGATTATTATTTATTTTACTTTCAATTTTCTTTACTTTGTCTAAATGTTCAAAATATGAATCAACATTGCAAAACACCCTGTTTCCAAAACATATAAAAACTAATATAAATATTAATAAAAAAAATATTTTCATTTATTTAATTTGGATAAATAGTTAAAAACAATAACAAAAAATAAAATATTATGCAAATTTATTTTAAAGAAACCTAAAAATATCTTTAATATATCTTAATTATATCTTAAATCTTTTGTTTGAAAATTATATAAATTTGTCATATACTGTTTATTTAGGGATAAAATCTATTTTATAAGGATATAAATGACCTATTTAAAACAATTTATAGAAAAAATTAAATTAAATGATTATCAAGGATTTTTGAAAATCTTCGAAGAGTATTGTTTTAGTGATGAAGTAAATTATGAAGAATTAAAAAGCTTGCTTCTAGAGGCAGAAAAATCAGATCTAGCCGAAAATTTTGGTCAGCATGTTAATAGAGCCCTTTTTCTTTGGGAAAAACTAAAAGATGAAGATGAAAAGAATGAGATATTAAAATTGATCTGTGATTTACAAAATAAAAACGATGAAGAACTAGCAGCTATCGTTTATGAACATTTAAAAAATAGATATTCAAAAGACCCTCTTTTCAATGAAAAAATAAGACTCATTGGCCTTCGTTCTAGAGAAAATTATCAAGGGGCTATTAGTAAATATGAGCTTTTAACTCATATGAAAAAGGGCAAGTTTGTTTTTCATAAAGCTGGTTGGGGAACAGGAGAGATTTTAGATTTGTCTCTTTTAAGAGAAGAGATGGTTTTAGAATTTGAATATCTTATAGGCCATAAAAGTTTATCTTTTGACAATGCTTTAAAAACTCTCGTTCCTTTAAAAGATGATCATTTTTTATCTAGAAGGTTTGGAAACCCTGATCTTTTAGAAAAACAAGCAAAAGAAAATCCGATAGAGATAATCAAACTTTTAATAAAGGATGTAGGACCACAAAATGCATCAGATATAAAAGAGGCTATTTGTGATTTAGTAATTCCTTCTAAAGAGTGGAATAGATGGTGGCAGAACGCGAGATCAAAAATTAAAAAAGATAAAAAAATTCAGTCCCCTAAAAGTTTAAGTGAACCTTTTTCATTAAGAGAAAAAGAGATAAATCATGAAGAGATTTTATATAAAAATTTAGAAGCGAAACCAAAGCCCAAAGAAATCATTCAAATGATTCACGCTTTTTTAAGAGATTTTCCTCAGATGTCAAAAAATGAAGAATTTAAAAATTCATTAACTATCAAACTTATAGATGTTCTGGGACATGAAGAGTTAGCTGAGGCTGAAAAAATACAAATTCATTTCTTTTTAGACACCTTAAAAGTGGAAAAAGAGCTGATAAAAATCGATCAAATTATTAAAGACATTTCATCTCCTATGGATATTTTAAAAGATATCGATATTGTTAGTTTCAAAAAACGTTTTTTAATATCTATTAGAAAACACAAAAATGATTGGGAAATTATATTTTTAGATCTTTTTTTCTCATTAGAGCAAAACATTTTAAGAGACTATATCTTGCAAGAGCTAATGAAAGCAAAATCCGATAAGTTAACAGATAAAATAAAAGAGCTATCTTCGCATCCTCTTTTATATCCTTCTGCGTTTGTATGGTATTTTCAAAAAGCTTTTTTTACAAAAGAAGAAGACTATCCTCTATCTAATAAGGATGGAAAAAACAAATTTTTTGAGAGCTTTTTAATTCTTTTAGATCATTTAGAGAATAAGCCTCACTACAAAGATCTTGGTAAAAAAATGGTTTCACTAATTACTGCTAATCGCTATCAGATGATTCAAAGTGTCATGAATATTGCGAGCATTAATCAAGCAAAAGAGTATTTACTTTTAGCGACAAAATGCCGACTTTTAGATTATCATGATATAAAAATTATTCACTCACTTGCAAAAGTTGTTTTTCCTGTTGTATCAGATTATAAAAATGAGATTGTTGAAGAAACCGTTATTTGGGCAACAGAAAAAGGCTTATTAGATCTTAAAAAGAAGATCACTCACATATCAACTGTTGAAATACTAGATAATGCAAAAGAGATTAAAGAAGCAAGAGCACTCGGAGATTTAAGAGAAAACGCTGAGTATAAAGCAGCATTAGAGAGAAGAGCAATGCTTCAATCTGATTTAAAAAATTTAGCTGACCAATTAAATAACATCAAAATATTAACAAAAGATCTTATTGAGACAGACAAAATAAGCATAGGAACAATAATAAGCTCATCTGATGAAAAGGGTAAAAAAATTACTTTTACAATATTGGGACCAATAGAAGCTGATATTGAAAAAAATATTTTATCTTTTCAATCTAAACTCGCGAAAGAACTTCTTGGAAAAACCATTGGTGAAAAATTTAAATATGAGTCAAAAACTTATACTATAACAGATATAAGAAGCATCTTTGAATAAGAGTCCATTTCCAAAATATCTTATTTTCTGTATATTTTATTTAAGTACACAAAAATTTAGGCAAAAAAATGGAAAATGAAAATATAAATCAAAATAATATTAAAAGTTTTCAACTAGTGATAGCTAGTAAAAACATACATAAAATAAGAGAGATCAAAACGATTTTAAATGAAGTTATTCCAAATATAGATCTCTTAAGTTTAATAGATTTTCCTGAATATATTCCTCCAGAAGAATCTGGCACATCATTTGAAGATAACGCTAAAATTAAAGCAATTCATGCAGCTAAAGCTTTAAATAGATGGGTAATTTCAGATGATTCAGGCTTAGTGGTTCCTGCTCTTAATGGCGAACCTGGTATTTTTTCTGCAAGATATGCTGGAGATAAAGCAACAGATAGTGATAACAGAAAAAAACTTCTCTCAAAATTAGCTGATCTTTCTGATAATGATCTTTATGCATATTTTGAATGTTGTATAGCAATTGCATCACCTGATAGTTTAAAAAAATCTGTGTGCGCAAAATGCGAGGGAAGAATTGAGACTCAAGAAAGAGGAGGAGAAGGGTTTGGCTACGATCCTTTATTTGTAAAACACGATTATAATCAAACGTTCGCTCAACTAAAAGCGGCTGTTAAAAACAAAATATCACATAGAAGAAAAGCATTAGATAAGATAGCAATTACTATTGAAAGTCTAGCAATAGCAAAATAGTGTTATATCTTATTGATGGCTATAATCTTTTATTTAAATTTTTTCATAGTGAAAAAAATATACAAACTCAAAGAAATCTAGTTATTCAATTGCTTCAAGAAAAAGCATCTCTTTTGAAATTAAATTTTCATCTAATATTCGATGCTCATCATCAAGAAGAAATCGTAGCCCATAAAAGCGATATTAATCGTTTAAAAGTTATTTATACTCCAAAGGGACAAACTGCTGATGACTATATTTTAGAAAGAGTCTTTTTATCAAAAACCCCCTCTCAACTAACAATAGTAACCTCTGATAATTCCTTAGCTTTTCAAGCAAAAAATATGCTTGCTCAAACTAAATCTATAGCTGATTTTATAGATTTTTTAAATGAAAAAGAGATTCAATCTACAAGAGAAAAAGAAAAGAATAAAGAAGAATTCATTGATACTAAACACAATATTCAAAGGCTTTTAAAAATTTTTGAAGATAAACTAGAAGATAACGATGACTTTGATTAATGATTTTTTTCAAAATTACTAAAAACTTCTATTACCCTAGAGTACTATATATTAAGCACATATATTATTTGGCCACCTATAATATTTTATATGCGGCCAAATCTTTATTGCACCAAAAGATTTGGCCACTTATAATTGACCCTTTAATCAACCGAATAATTAATTATGCCTGAACAAAATATCATAGGAAGAAAAAATGAAAAAGAAACTTTAAAAGGAATTCTTAAAACAAATCAAGCTGAGTTTCTGGCCATATATGGCCGTCGGAGAGTGGGAAAAACATTTTTAATTAGAGAATTTTTTTCAAATAAAGGTCTTTATTTTGAAATTACCGGTCAAAAAGATGGATCTATTAAAGAACAACTAGAAAATTTTTCTAAAATTTTTTCAAATATTTTTTTAAAGGGGATATCAATTAAATCTCCAGAAAATTGGAAAAATGCATTTGAGCTATTAACCAATCAAATAAAAAAACTAGATAGATCAAAAAAAATTATTTTTTTTCTAGATGAACTTCCTTGGTTGTCAAACAAAAAATCGAAACTTATGCAAGCATTAGATTATTATTGGAACCGCTTTTGGAGTACTAATAAGAATTTTATTTTGATTGTTTGTGGATCAGCAGCTTCATGGATGCTCGATAATCTTATTAACGCTAAAGGAGGATTATATAATCGTTTAACTCGAATAATTCATCTTAGACCCTTTTATCTTAAAGAAACAAAACAATATCTAATATCTAAAAATATTCATTTGAGTGAAAAACAAATATGCGATATTTACATGTCTTTTGGAGGGATACCATATTATTTAAATCAAATTATTAAGGGAAAATCAGCAACACAAATTATTAACAAAGTTTGTTTCCAAAAAGAAGGTATTCTATATGATGAGTTTGATAAATTGCTTGCAGCTTTATATGATCAATCAGATGTTCATTACTTAATCATTAAAAAAATTGCTAAAACTATTCGAGGTATATCTCGAGAAAATCTTATAAAGCAAACTAAATTAAGCAGTGGTGGTAGATTAAATAAACGTTTAAAAGAACTAGAGATTAGTGGTTTTATTCAAAGTTATGTGCCTTATGGTAACAAAATAAAAAACCAATTTTATCGAATTACAGATGAATATATTCTTTTTTACTTTCATTGGATTTTGCCAATCAAACGAAAGGGTATCCAAGCTAATAAATCATATTGGAAGGCAAAAGCGAGAACTCCTGCAGTTTTATCTTGGGCAGGAAATGCTTTCGAAATTATTTGTTTAAAACATGTTGATAAAATTCTTCAAGCATTAGATCTTGAATCTATTTCATGTGAAGTAGGGTCTTGGAGATATCTTCCAAAAAAAGGAGAAAAAGAAACTGGAGCTCAAATTGACTTACTATTCGATAGAGAAGATGGAGTTATTACCATTTGTGAAATAAAATATTCAGACACCCAGTTTAAGATCGATAAATCATATGCAAAACAATTGATTAATAAAATAGATATTTTTGAAAAATATTTCCCAACCAAGAAACAAATAAATGTTGCCATGATCACTATGAATGGAATTAAACCTACGGTTTGGTCAGAAGAATTAGTACAGAACGAAGTAATTTTTAGCGATTTATTTACATAGTTTTACTTATTAAATAACTATATTTATTCAATATCGAATTTCAAAACGATCAAATGATATCTCTTTTTTTGTGAAATTCTTTTTTATGCTAGCAATTGATCCATGACCTGGTTTTTTTTCTATTTCCTTTAAAAATTTCTCTAAAATTTCTCGATCTCCTATCGCTAAAACCTCAACAGAACCATCTCTTAAATTTTTCACATATCCTGTAATTTTCAATTCTTCTGCAAAGACCTTCACTTGCTGTCTAAAAAAAACGTCTTGAACATTTCCTTTAAAAATTGCATGAAGCTGGACTATTTCTTTCATTCTTCTTCCCAATTAAACCTTTCAATTAATTTTATTGTTTCATCTATGTTTACCGCTGCATTTATCCCTATTCTTAAAGATTTAATATCTCTACTCCCTCTTAAAAACCAACCGCTAATTCTTCTTAAATCAAAAACAGCTTTGTCTTTTTTCTCTTCTATTAGATATGAAATATATTTTAAAAGAATTTTTTTTCTTGAAATATTTGGTTTGTTTTTATTAGTAAAATAACTTTCAATATCAGAGCTGAGCCATGGAGATGAGAGCATACCTCTTGCTATCATAACACCATCTACATTGGTTGATTCAAACATACTTTTTACATCATCTGGAGTATATAGATCTCCATTTCCGATAACTAAAATATCATTTTTAGCTACGTTTTTACACTCTTTAATATAATCCCAATTAGATCTGCCAGAATATCCCTGTTTTTTTGTTCTACCATGAATAGTAATCATTTTTGCGCCTGCATCAATAGCAATTTTTACAATCTCACTAGCAACGATAGAGTTATCATCCCATCCAAGTCTTATTTTTATACTAACTGGAATTTTTACTGCTTCTACTAATTTTTTTAAAATTTCAAAAATTTGTTTTGGATTTTTTAGCATTGCAGCGCCTGAACCATCTTTTGTAACTTTTTGAACAGGGCATCCGCAGTTAAAATCGATTATATCAAAACCCAAATCTTCTAATTTTCTTGCAGCATCCGTAGCAACATTTGAATTAGCGCCCAATAGTTGAGCACCGATTGGCAACATATTTTTAGTATATTTTAATAATTTAGTAGATTTTTCTCTGACTAGCGCCTCCATTTTAATCATCTCACAAAACATCAGCCCGATATGAAAATCTCTTATTAATCTTCGATAAGCAAAATCTGTATATTCAGCGAGAGGAGCATATATGATATTGTGAGGAAGTTTTAAGCTGCCAATAGCGAAATCTTTTTTGAAACTCATTTTAAAAAATTAAGGACAATTTTTTCTAAAAACTGCAAAATCAAAAAACCGATTAAAGGAGAGACATCAATCATTCCACCAATTGGAGGAACAATTTTTCTAAAAATATTTAGATATGGATCTGTATAATAAGCAATAAATCTCATGAAATTATGTTGTCTTAGCTGAGGAATCCAAGAACCTGCAACTCTAAGAATTAAAAAAATAGTATAACAAGAAAAAAGAAGTCTTATACTTTGAGCAATCATAATAACATTTTTTTTTTACTTTGCTGTAATTTTACTCATAAAAGCTATTAAAGTCATGAAAAAATAAGCCTTTTAAATTTTTCTTTGAGCTTTCTTATAAATAGCTATAAGCGTTAAAATTGTAGGCTTTTAAATGTTAGGATTTTTTTTAATGAAAGCTATTGGTATAGATCTAGATGCAGATGTAATAAATCTATCTATCATGAGTAAAAACAAAGATTTAATTAACATTAAATCTTTGGATATTAGTGACATCCCAAAGAGCGATGTAAAAAAGCTTTACATTGCCAATAAAGATAATTATTTAATCACATCAGCATTAGATTCATCTGATGTAATAATTAAAAGCTCTGATTTTAATATAAAAAATTCTTTATTTATAAAAAAGGCTATAAAATTTCATGAAAGCTCTATTTCTACATTAGATATTGATAAAGTTATCATATCTACAATTCATTTTAAAAATGAATCCAAGTTAAAATTTTTTATTACAACAAAAGAGATGTTAAACAAGCATTTATTTAGGCTGAAACACATAAATATCGATCCAGATAAAGTAACTTCAACATCTCAAGCCTTAATTAGATTTATAAATTTTTATTTTAAAGATATAAAAAGCTCATTTTTGGTTCATATAGCAAAAAGTAAAACAACCTGTGTTTTGATGAAAGATAACCAACCGATAAAAACTTATAGCATAAAAATTGGAACAAATAAATTAATAGAAGCTTTAGATGATGACAAAGTATCAAAAAATTCAAAAATCGATGTTTTAAACTTAAATAGCAAGAGCAAATTAAAAACTCAATTAAATCATCTCAAAAAAGAGATCGAAAAATCTTTTATCTATTTTTGCAAGCCACTAGAAGAAAAACATCCAATGATTGTAACTGGCGATATAAATTATTTTACAAATATTTCAGAATTTCTACTGCATGATAAAGTAACAAAAATTATAAAAAGCCCACTTTTGGAAAAAAAGATAGAATATAAAAAATTTGCAATATGTATTGGTCTTTCTTTAGATGCTTTGCAAAAAGATTCTTTATCTCTGCAGTTTCGAGAAGGCGAATATACGCCAAGCAAAAAAATAGAAAATGTCGGTAAAAAAACACTTTTTTTAACTCTGATAATTTTAGCTTTTTGCTTTTTAATAAATTTTGGATCAAATCACTTTATAAAAGAAAAAGAGAACTTTTTGCAGCAAAGGCTCACGTTTCTTAGAAATTCAGAAAAACGATATTTAGATATTCAAAAAAAAGAGATTTTTAAAAATTTTTACGATGATTTAAATGAATTCGAAAAAAAACTTGAGCTTGAGAACAAAAACTTTCCTTATATTTTAAATGCTCCAAGCGTTAGTGAAACCCTAACTTGGTTAAATAACCATGAATATTTAAAAGATGCAGAGATTACATCTTTTAATTACGTTTTAGAAAAATTTCCAACAGCTTTTACAAAAACAGATCCTTATTTAGCGAAAATTGATATAGAAATCAAAACAAAAAAACCGTCTTTAGCTAGAAGTTTTTATGATTCATTATCGAAGGGTCAAGGACTTGTTAATCAGGCTCATAAGATCTCATGGAAAGCTAAAGATGATCGTTATATAGCTACTTTTTATTTAAAAAATATTAAAACCAAAAATTAAAAAAAATGTTAAACGATATTTATAGAAAAATTGGAAAAATTTGTATCTACAAAAAAAAGTTGATTTTTGTTCTCATTACTTTTTCATTTTTAATAGGTTTTGTTTTAACTTTTTCATTTTATAAGTTTTCCAAACTAAATGATTCAGAAAAAAAACTACTTTTTTTAGAAAAAAAATCTGTTAGCACAATATCTAAAAGAAAAGAGATAAAAGATTTTATAGAAAAGAAAATTTTATTTGATAAAAGTTTTGTTGAAAAAAAGCTAGAGCATTTAACATTTTTAGAGAATGAAAAATCAATTTTATCCAATCTCTTACTCCATCCGGCATTCTCAAGCAGCTCTCAAATCAAAAAAAGAATAAGCTTTATAAACAGCGATCAAAATAGACTAAAATTTTTAGAAGAGAACATAAAAAATTCTACTTTTATTAAAGAGTCTGATCTATCGCAACTAAAGAGTTTAGAAATTGATGATATTGATCTTCAAAAGCTTTTATCATTATTAGAAGATGTTCAAATAGATGGATACTTTCCAGAAACCCTCTCCCCTCAACTTTTAATAAAAAGCTTTACCCTAAGCAAAAAAAGAGAGAATATATTCTCATTAAACATGAAAATTTTTAAACGTGAATTTTTAAGACAAAAAATATGAATAGAAAAAATATAATTTTAGCACTTTTTATATCCACAATTTTAATTTCTTGTTCATCTAGATATCAAGAAAATGAAATTAGTTGTATTCAAATAGTTGATAGAAATGGCCTTAGCGAGACTATCTCTTCTGAAGATACATTAAAAAAATACCAAAATACTAATTTTGAAGATGTTCAACCATATAAAAAAGTTTTAAGAATTTATAATAAAGATGCTAGTAATAACACTACATCAATTTTAACTGCTTATCATGAAAATGGCCAAATCTGGAAATATTTGGATATAAAAAATGCAAGAGCTTTTGGTAAATACAAAGAATTTTATCCAAATGGAGCTCTAAAAATTGATGCTACTGTAATATCTGGAACAGCTGATTTTAATGATCAAGAGAGCTGGCTTTTCGATGGAACCAGTTTTGTTTACAATGAAAAAGGCACATTAATATCAAAATTTTATTATGAAAAAGGCACTCTTCAAAATGATGCTCTTTATTATTTCTCAAATGGCCAAATAAAAAAAATTGTTCCATATGTAGATGATGAAATTACCGGAGAGCTTAGACAATACACAAAAGATGGCGAAATTTTATTAAAAACCACATATAAAAATGGGATTAAACATGGATCCAATATCGGATTTTTCTCAAAAGAAAACATAGCCTTTATTGAAGAGTATGAAAACAACCTTCTACTAAACGGACAATACTTTAAAAAATCTAGAATAAAAATGGCGACAATCAAAAATGGTGATGGAGAGAAAGCTATTTTTAAAAACCAAAAAATAAAAAAACTTATCGAATATAAAAATGGAAAACCAGAAGGAAAAGTTCAAATATTTTCATTAGATGGATATCTTCAAAATGAATATTTTCAAAAAGATGACATTAAAGAAGGAATAGAGACAGAATATTATAAAAAAAATGAAATCCCTAAAAACTATAAAAGTAGTAATCCAATTCCGAAATTAGAAATTACTTGGAGCTCTAATAACATCCATGGAACTATAAAAACATGGTATAAAAACTTAAAATTAGAATCTCAAAAAGAATATGTACATAACAAAAAAAATGGGCCTCATTTTGCTTGGTATGAAAATGGCGCTGTTATGTTTATAGAAGAATATGAAGATGATACTTTAACAAAAGGCTCATACTATCAAATAAATCAAAAAGATCCTACATCTACCATAATAAATGGAAATGGAACAGCCACTTTATTTGATAAAGAGGGAAGATTTATAAAAAAAATTACATATGCTCAAGGAAAACCACTTCAATGATGCTAAAAAAAAATAACATTAGAAAAAAATTTATAAAACTTAGAAATGAACTCTCCCCAGTTAGAAGATCTATTGCATCTAAAAATAGCTTAAAAATTTTAAAGTTAAATTTTTCTAAAATTTTATCTTTTGCTCCAAAATCAAAAGAGATAAATCTTTGGCCACTTAATAAAAAATTAGCTGCAGAAAAAAGATTATATCTTCCCAAAGTTAATGAATTAAATTTAGATATTTTTGAAGTAACTGATTTAGATGAAGAGCTAATAAAAGGTAAATTCAACATTTTAGAACCAGATCCAACTAAATGTAAAAAAATTGCTCCAAGTGAGATTTCATGCATTTTAGTTCCTGCAATTGTTTTTGATAAAAATAATAATAGATTAGGGTTTGGAAGAGGATACTATGACAGGTTTTTACAAAATCTAAATTGCACTAAATTGGGAGTTGGTTTTTTAGAGCAGTTAGATCGATCAAAACTCCCTCATGAGATACATGATATAAAGCTAGATCATCTTTTTCTATTTTGAAAAGTATTTCAAAAAAATGACCTTCTCCACAGCTTAAGCTAGGAGATCAAAAAAAAAATTGACTATTCATTTCGTATATAAGTAAAATGAAAAAAAATACGTATATGAAAAAAAAATTAACTTTATTATTTTTAACTCTCACAATTTTTTGTTTCTCAGAAGAAAAACAATCGTGTAGACAAACATGTAATTATCAAAACCGATCCAGCAGTATTCGGCCATTAACTTATTCAAAACCGATCTATCCAAAAAAATATTTTACTGAATTAAATTATCTTCTTATGAACTTTTTCGAAGATGGTATAGAGTATGCTGAAATAGTTAATGATGGTTCGAAAAAATTTAGAAATGAACAAAAATTCAATCCAGGACTTCGAATAACTTTTGGGTTTTCTCTATCAAAAACATCTTTAGCAGAAAAATATTTGGATTTAACATGGACTTATATAAAAATGAAAAGAGGCTCCGATACAAATGTTAGAGGCACGATATACAATTTATTTCTACCTCCCAATTTTTTAAATAGCATTAGAGCATCTGCTAGTTTATCTGGAGACTTTAATACTTTAGATTTCAACATATCAAAACCGTATCACGTTAGTAAATATTACATATCTAAACCTTCGATCGGTATTAGAGGAGCTTTAATTAATCAAAAATATAAAATAGCATATGATATAGCAAATACAATCACTACCCTAAGAGCTAAAAATGATTACTTAGGAGTTGGCTTAAAAGCAGGATATTCAGCTGATTTTATTATAACATCCAATTATTCTTTTTACGCTAAAACTAATTTTGCTCTGCTTTATGGAAGAATAGATTTATCTCAAAAATCTCCTGGTGAAGTATCCGCCTTTACTAGATATACTATCAAAGAAAAAACATACCGAGTTCAACCAAATTCAGAGATCGCTTTTGGGTTAAGTTTTGATAGATCATTTAAAAATACCATAAATAAATTATCGATTAAAGTTGGCTATGAATTTTTACACTTTTGGGATCAGATTCAGCTAAAAAGATTTATGGATGAAGATCCTACAGCTGTTAAAACAGTCTCTAGAAATAATTTAAAATTCAATGGTTTGGTATTTAGCTTGTCTTTTGATATCTAATTTATTCCCTAAATACCCGTATTATCGGTGTTGTTAATAATAATTGATCTAAAGCTCTTATTGAATGAATAATTACATCACCAGGTGATACATCAAATGCTGCATAAACATATCTACCACTATCATCCGTTGTTATAGAAGCTATTATAAAAGAATCTGAACCTGTTAATGTTTCAGGAGGAGAAAAAGTTTGACCAAAATCAGATGAAGAGCTTGCATCCTTTGCAGAACCTGTACTATCCCAAATAACATAAACATTTTTACCAGTT
Organism: Candidatus Anoxychlamydiales bacterium; assembly: GCA_011064875.1. Lineage (GTDB taxonomy): Bacteria > Chlamydiota > Chlamydiia > Chlamydiales > SM23-39 > JAAKFX01. The sequence continues at coordinate 30,074 of JAAKFV010000007.1, forward strand.
TTATCAGTTGTAATCGCAGGATTTGTATTTGCGGTACCTGATGAAACGGTTATAGGAGAAGAAAAGGTAGCTCCAAAATCTGTAGATCTTGATAATAGAATCCTTCCACCAGTGTCTACCCGATAAACTAGATAAACATATTGTCCAGTATCATCGATTGCTATTTCTGGCTTAGTAGCTTTCCCAATACTCGATACAATATTTACAGCGCTAGAAAAAGTAGCTCCAAAATCTGTAGATCTTGCAAACTGTATATTGGTATTTCCTACATCTATTATTTTCTCCCATACTGCATAAACGTATTTTCCAGAAGTACTTGTCATAATTCTTTGGTTAGTTGCATTTTGATCATCTGCAGAAAGGGTAATAACAGATCCAGGTAGAGTCCAGCTAGCTCCAAAATCTATCGATCTAGATGTTTGAACTCTTGTTTTAGATGTACCCCCATCTACCCTTTGCCATATCGCATATACATACTGACCAGAACCATTTGTTGTGATTTCTGAAGAACTAGCATCCTCTCCAGTTGCTGAAAGAGCGATTGCAGATGCACCAGCTGGCCAAGTAGCTCCAAAGTCAGTTGATCTAGATGTTGTAATTATATTATCTGCACCAACTGTTTGTTGCCAACTTGCATAAACAAACTGCCCTGAACTATCTGTTGCTACATTCGGTTGGACCGCCACTGTAGCTGTTGATAAAACTTTAACAGAACCTATTGGAGTCCAGCTAACACCAAAATCTATAGATCTAGAAAGTTCAATCTGAAATGTTCCTGCTGGGGATCTTGGCCAGATACCATAGATATATTGTCCGCTCTTTGACATGGTTATATCTTCTGAGCCTGAGAAAGTTCCTGCAGCTGCTGATAGATTGAAAGAAGATGTCCAATTAACTCCAAAATCATTTGAAATTGCTGCCTGGACAGCTGTAGAACCCCCTCGCCAAATAATAGCAACATTGGCACCTGTTGCATCGGTAACTATAACTTGGTCAGTAGAATCAATCCCCGACGAACTTCTCTGCTCAGGAGGCAATTGCCAAACAACTTCAGAAAAGGCCTTTATTGTAAAAAATGAAGAGATTATGAATGAAAAAAAATATAAACTACAAACAAACAATCGAGATTTATTACTTGAAAAAAAAAATTTAAAAATCATCTTTTTTTCTCCTTAATTCTTTATAAACAGTCACATTATTCGATATGCTTTGAGGATCTGAGAAAGAAGATCCATAAAATTGTGATGCTGACATTTGAATAACATCTTTTATACCATCTGATCTTGTCCAAACTATATAAGTTTTGACGCCATCATCTGATATGGTTATTTGAGGATTTTTAGCATTTTCAACCAAAGCTAAAAGTTTATCCGTTGATAAAAAATTCAAAATTATCAAAAACAAAGCAAATAAATTAAGCTTAGATTTCATAAAAATACCTTTCAATTTTTTAAAAAATTGAAAGAATATTAAAAAAAAATTTATTAATAGACAATTTTTATTTTGTATTGTGATTCTTTCTTTAAATTTAGAGATAAAATATATATATCCTTAACTCAATAGGCGCTTTTAAAGCGCCTATAAATTCTTATTTAAATTTAATTTGAAACTGTCTTTGGAACAGAAAAAGTAACGCCGTAATCGTTTGAATGAGATTCTTGTATCACATCTTTTGTACCATCTGATCTCGCCCAGCTAACATATACTTCTTTTCCTGATTGATTAGTCATTACTCTTGGATTTTTTGCATCCTGACCTACTTGAGATAAATCCAAACCATATGTTGTCCAAGTAGCGCCATAATCATTTGATTTACCTAATTGAACAATATCATTGTATCCATTTGATCTTACCCATACCACATATGTATTTTTACCATTAGTATCAGTTGTAATATCTGTATCTTTACAATTCTGCCCATACTTATTTAATACATGTGGAGCTGTAAAAATCTTGCTTGAGTCTGTTGAAAATACAACATGAACATCTGTAAACATTCCATCAAACGTGTACCAAGACACATAAATGTATTTAGCATCATTGCTAGTAACTATTCTAGGATTGTCCACTGAAAATCCAACAGGTGATAGATCTATTACATCAAAAAATGTAGATCCATTATCTGTAGATTTTCTAAATTGAGTTACGTAATTTGCGCCATCATATCTCGCCCAAATAGCATAAACTGAAGTTCCATCAGTTACAATTCTAGGATCTCTTGCATTTTCATCTGTTTCAGATAAATCTACAGTTGAGTTCCAATTTGCACCATAATCAGGAGAGTGTTTAAATTGAATAATATCGTTTATACCATTTGATCTTGTCCAAATGGCGCAAACACAATTTTCATTTATATTCGTTGCAATTTGAGGAGTATTAGCATTTTGTCCAACATCTGATAAATCAACCGGATTTGAAAAGGTTTGACCAAAATCTGTAGATCTTGAAAATTGAATTATATCATTTGCTGAGTTAGATCTTTGCCAAATTGAATAAACATGATCACCTATAAAATTAGTAATCATATGAGGATTTGAAGCATTTTGTCCAGTAGCTGATAAATCTTGAGGGCTAGTCCAATTTTGTGCAAAGTTAAGAGAACTAGAAAATTGAACAATATCATTCGTACCATTTGATCTCACCCATGCCGCATAAACATTTTTTTCTGTAGAATCGTTTGCAAAACATGGAGTTGTAGCATTTTGCCCTATGTCAGATAAATCTATAGGCTTATTCCAATTAGCTCCATAATCCGAAGAGCTGGTTACTTGAATGATATCATTTGAAGAATCATTTTTTGTCCAAAGATCGTAAGAGTATTGTCCCTGTCCATTCGTTATAATATAAGGAAATTCAGCATTTTCAACAGCTGCAAAAATTTGATTTTGAGATATAAAACTAATTAATAAAAAAAGCAAAAACAATGAATTTTTAATCTTAAATTTCATAACATAACCTTTGTTAAAAAAAATTTAAAAAAATGTTAAATAATTAATTAATAATAAACAATTTTTTTTTGAATTTTTATTAGTTAATAATTCGAATTTTTTAGTTTTTATCAGATTCCAAAAAAAATTATTTTATATTTTTTTTAGGTTTGCAAGACAAGCAAGATGTTTTTTTATTATTTTGATCTTGATCATTTTTTTGATCTTTTTTCGGTTTAGGTTTGCAATATTTAGAACCAGGACATGAGTGAGCTGTTACCATGGCTCCAGCTGCTACCTCTGAACAAACCGAATAATACCCTTCATATGAACATCTCCAAATTACTGTATATGGAGTATAAGATGAAGTAGCATCGTAGTTAGATATCCACTCTGTTGATGTTTGATCTGTACTCCAAACAGATTGCTCTTCTGGAGCAAAGTTTTTTTGAGCGATCACTTTTCCATCTGCAGATTGAACAATAGCTGTTAATTCAAATGGACTATCATTAAATAACTTAATTCCATCAGCAAAAAGAAAAAAACTAGGAAATAATAAAAAAATTAAAATTTTTCTCATTTTTCTTTTTTCTTTGTCTAAATTTAGAGATAATATTAAGAAAAATAAATATCAATATCTAAATTTCTACAAAATAGATATGAATGAAAAATAGATATCTAAAAGTTATAAAAGAAACTCCGATACTAAATACTGATAATTTCAGATCTATCTTTGGAGGCATTGATCAAAATTCTTTAAAAACAGATGAAAAGGGGCACATTAGAGCAATAGAGTTTGTAGCTCTAAAAGATATGGTATTTAAAATAGAGGAAAAAACAATTTTTCCATACATATATAAAATCAGTTCAACTTTTTATAAATCTGAAAATCTCTACATAGATTCTAGATTCACAATACCTCTGAGTTCTTCTGTAAATATAAATCCCAATTATATCTTAACCCCAAATAAGATAATAAAAAGACTAATATCACATCTTGGAGAAAAATATATTTGGGGGGCAAATTACTCAAAAGGAATAAAAAATCTTTTAAAATTTTATCCACCATCAAATAAAATCAATAAAGATGTTTTAGATAAATGGATTTTAAAAGGAGTTGATTGCTCCGGAATTTTATTTGAAGCAACTAATGGCTTTACTCCCAGAGATACTAAAGATCTTTTAAATTATAAAAATCCTGTTTTAATTGAAAATCTCTCCATCTATGAAATATCAAAAAAAGTAAAGCCGCTTGACATAATCGTTTTTAAAGGTCATATTGTAATCATTTTAAATGAAAATTACACAATAGAAAGCAGAGAAAATTTTGGAGTAATTAAAACTCCTTTAATTGAAAGAATAGAAGAAATTCATCAAACAAAAAAACCAAAAAATATCTATCAAAGCTCACAAGATTACGTCATTAGAAGATGGATCTGATCTTTTCCTCTTTTTTTTAAATTAAGCTCATTTGTATTTATTTATAAAAAACACCCATATTATCAAACTATTTATCACTGATTCTTTCAATAAAATAACAATAAATTGTTTTTTTTTAATTTATGATATTATTGTTTGACGTTTTTTTTATTTGTTCTTATATAGGTATATATAGGGGGAGTTTTTCATAAATATTCATTTTTGGAATCAAATATTGAGGTTCCAATTAGAAAATTATGAAAAAAAAGAAACACTAAGTTGCTTACAAATATAATAAAAAACGCTCTAATATCAATAAAAAAAGCAAAAGTTTTTTTATTTATTTTATCTTTTTTCATTTTAAATTCTAAAGCAATTTTTGCTTTTGAAGTACCTGCTGACGGAACATTAGAAGATGGAATTAACGCTGCAAATTCAGTAGCTGAACAAATTAATATCAATGCAGGTGTAACCTTAAGCGCTCCTTTACCCGTTATTATAGGTACATATGTAATTAATGGAAATAGCAATACTCTTACAGGAAGTTCTGCCCATAGAGGATTTATCATATTAGGATCTGGCAATAGCCCTACAATTCAAGATATTACTATCACTTCAACAATTGCTGATGGGGGAGACGGAGGAAATTCATTTCAAGATGATGGTGGTTCTGGAGGAGGAGGGCTCGGAGCTGGAGGAGCGATCTATGTTGGAGATAGCGCAAGCGTAACATTATCTAATATAACATATACCACCAATAATGCTACAGGAGGTAACGCTGGAACCGTAGGAGCTGCGGGAATTAGTGGCGGAGCAGGCGGTGGAGGTCTTGGTGGTAATGCAGCGAATGCAACTGGTGACGATGGGACCGGAGGCGGAGGAGCCTTAGAAGGAGATGATGCTTCAGGTTCTACTGGAGGAGGCACATCTCCCTATGCTGGAGGAAATGGAGCTACTACCGGGGCTGATGGTTCTGCTGCTGGCTATGGTGGTGGCGGTGGTGGTGCAGCTAATACAGCAACTGTTAGAGCTCCTGGCGCCGGAGATTTCGGTGGTGGTGGTGGCGCTGGCGCTGGACCATCAGGAAATGCGAATGCTGCAAATGCAGGATTTGGGGCCGGCGGTGGTGGCGGTGGAGTTGCTAGTGGTACAGCAGGAACGTCACCATTTGGAGGAGGAGATGGAGCTGCAGGAGGAGCCACGGTAGCAGGTCAAGGTGGTGGTGGAGCAGCTCTTGGTGGTTCAATATTTATTGATTCTACTTCAACTGCAACTATAATAGAAGCAACATCATATCCTTTTACAACTACAAATACTTTAACAGCAGGAACAGGTAATGGCTCTCCATCTACATTAGGAAATCATATTTTTCTTGCAAGCGCGGGTAATTTATCAATAAATGCTGCTGGAACCTTTACTCTTACCCAAGCTATTGAGGCAGATTCAATAAATTCAACAGGAGGAATTGAAGTATTAGGAGGTGGTATAGTAAATCTTAGCGGGACTTCACCTGCACATTTAGTTAATACTTTCAGAGGGGATTTAACTATAACTGCAGGAACAGTTCAATATGATGCAGCTGTTAGTTTAGGCAATGGTACTGGAATAACTTTTCCATCTGCAGGAGCTGCTTCTACAAAAGTTTTAGAAGATACTTGGTCCATATCCGTAACTATATCAAATCCCATTACAATGACAGGTGATGGAACACTCAAAAGAAATTTTGCTTCATTTGCTCACAATATGCGATTAACTTCTGCAATAGTTGGATCCGGTCGTATTACAGTAATAGGAGTAGGAAGCATAAGACCACAAGCCGCTAGTCCCTCCTTTTCGGGCGGATGGAATATTGATGGACAAAGTGTTTCAACATCAGGAAATCTTGTGTTTGATTCTCCTGGTACTTTAGGAACAGGAAGTATTCAAATACGTAATGGTAATTATTCCGCGGCAGCAAATTTGGGCGGAATGCTTATGTATAAGGGCACTGGTAATAATTCTCTTTCAAATAACATCGAATTACCTTTAGGAGACGGTACAATTGTATTTGGAGAAAGTAACTCAGCTTTAACTCTTAGCGGTATAATAAGCGGAGTTGGAAATTTGACCTTTGATCAAACAGGTACTACTGGATCGTGCTTATTAACAAATAATTCAAATTCTTATTCAGGAACTACAACAATTCTTGATGGAACAGTGCATTCGAATGTAGCAGATGCAATATCTAATTCATCATCTATTACAATAACATCTCCTGGACAGCTTCAAATTAATACTGTTTCTCAAACTATCAAAAACTTTAGTGGAACAGGAAATCTTATACTAAATCAAGGATCCTCTAACACTCTTACTGTTAATCAAACTTCTGCCTTGACTCATTCAGGAGATATTTCAGGAAGTGGGAAATTTAATAAAGATGGAGCATCAACTTTAACATTTACTGCAGCGAAAACATATACAGGGGGTACAACTCTTACCGCAGGAACCTTAGAATTTGATAATGCTATAGCCGATGTGATTAAAGCATCTACTTCTGTAACAATAAACGGAGGAACTTTAGATATCTTAACTTCGTCTGCCGATCAAGAAATCAATGAATTGAGCGGCTCTGGAGGGACAATAGATATAAATAATAAGATACTTACAATAAATAATGCTACTGGAGTAGGGGGTACTTTTTCAGGAGTAATTATAAATACAACAGGACCAGGTAATATTATCAAAATAGGAGCTAACACTCTAACACTTGGGGGAACCAATACTTATACAGGAACTACAGCAATAAATGCGGGAAATATTACTTTACCATCTACAGGAGATATCTCTTCATCTTCTTCTGTTACTTTAAATAATGCGGCAAGTTCATTTATTCTTGCTTTAGAAGGGACTCCGTTTAGTCAAACTATTCAAACTCTTTCGGATGACGCAAGTGGCACAACAATTAATTTGAATGATAATACCCTTGTAATAGATCAAAGTGCACTTGGGACGACATATTCGGGAGTTATTTCAGGAACGGGCAGCAATGCTAGCATTACAAAATCGACAGGTACTTTTGAATTAAAATTTGCAGGAGTTAATACATATGGAGGAACTACAACTGTTAATGCTGGAACTCTCTCTTTAACAACAGCAGGTTCAATTACAAGTTCTTCTTTAACAGTGAATACAGGAGGAACATTTAATATTGAAACAGGGCCTGCAAATAAGACAGTTCAAACTCTTAGTGGAACGGGAGGTTCAATTACTACAAATAATAATCGTCTTACAATAACTCAAGGAGCAGGAGGAGGAACATATTCTGGAGTAATATCTGGATCAGGAAATGCTTCAGGAGAAAGTATTATTAAAGAGGGATCAGGAACTCTTACTCTTAACAACACTAACACATATACTGGATCTACAACAATAAATACAGGAATTTTAGACCTTGAAGCATCTGGTAATATAGCGACATCCTCTGCTGTAACTGTAACAAGTCCTGGACAACTTCAAATTTCAGCAGGCACCAAAACAATAAATGATTTTAGTGGCACTGGAAATTTGATATTAAATAACACTGGCGACACATTTACTGTTGATCAAACAACGACTCCTTTAACTCATTCAGGAGTAATTTCAGGCACTGGAAAATTTGCAAAAGCTGGAGCTGCAACAAATTTATTTCTTGAAGGAGCAAATACTTTTTCTGGCACAACAACAGTTACCGCTGGAACACTTACGCTTAGAGACACAGGAGCCATCGCCTCTAGCACTGAGCTAATTCTAAATACAGGAGCTTTTGAAATAGTAACAACAGGATCTTCTCTTAGCAAAACTGTTGGGGCTCTATCTGGCAGCGGAAATATTGATTTAAATGAAAATATTTTAACAGTTAATCAAGGAGCTCTTAAAACATATACTGGTATAATTTCAAATTCAATATTAGGAGGAAGTTTTGTAAAAGAAGGATCATTTAAACTTAACTTTGGAGCTGCTGGAGCTCATACGTATACAGGAACTACAACAATTAGTGGAAATGAGTTAGATTTAACAACAGCAGGAAGTTCTATAGTAACTTCTTCTGAATTAATTTTAAGTGGAGGAACTTTTTCAATAACGGGAGGAGCAAAATCCATTAAAATTCTCAGTGGAGCATCAGGAGCAATAGACTTAAAAACATTTGTTCTTTCAATTGATCAAACAGCTGTTAGGTCATATTTGGGAACTTTTACTGATGCAGCTATAACATCTGGAATTACAAAAGACGGATCTAGCAATTTAACTCTAGGAGGAGATAGCAGCGCTGGTTATAGTGGTAATACAATTATCAATGCAGGAAAACTTATTTTAAATGATGCAGGAGACATATCTAATGGAGCAACTCTTACAATAACCTCTCCTGGAATTTTTGCATTAGAAACCGCTACACCCACTACAAAAGGCATCAATCAATTATCTGGAACAGGAAACATTGAATTAAATACAAATTCTTTAACTATTACTCAGGGAACAGGACCTACAAGTTATTCAGGAATTATCTCAGGAACTGGGGGAATTGAAAAAGCGGGAGCTAATAATTTAACATTTGACAATGCAACAACAGCTCATTCATATACTGGAGGAACAACAATATCTAACGGATCATTAATATTAGATACAGCCGCAAGTTCTATAGCAACTTCATCATCAGTTGCCTTAACAGCTGGCAGTGCATCTTTAACTGTAACAGCAGCTGTTGGAGCCAAAGCAATTCAAACGTTAAGTGGCTCTGGATCTATCAATTTAAATGGAAATGATCTTACTATTACACAAGGGTCCGATCAAACCTTATCAGGGGTAATTGGAGGGGCATCAAGCGCGATTATAAAAGCGGGGTCCAGCAAGCTCACTTTGTCAGGAACTAATACATATACAGGTGCAACAACAATTAGTGCAGGCATTTTAGAATTATCTACCGGAACGGGGAGTATATCAGCCTCTTCCTCTGTAGCAATAAGTACTAGTGGAGCATCGCTTGATATTGCATCTTCTGCTGGGACAAAAACAATTAAAACCCTTTCTGGCGCTAGTGGCACAAATATTAATCTAAATAATAATGATCTTACTATAAATCAATCATCACTTCTACCTGCATATGCAGGCATTATTACGGGAGTAAGCGGTGGCATTATAAAAGATGCTTCATCGGCAAATTTAATATTAGGTGGAGCTAACACATATGCAGGACCAACAAGTATTACGGGAACTGGTGGAAAATTAATATTAAATGATACTGGAACTATTTCAGATTCATCATCTCTTACAATAATCTCCCCTGGAATTTTTGCAATAGAAACGTCTACCTCAACTGCAAAATCAATTAAAACTCTTTCTACAAGCGATGGAAATATCGAATTAAATACAAATCCTTTAACAATAACTCAAGGATCTAATGCAACTTATTCAGGGATTATCTCATCATCTACATCAACGGGAGGAATTACCAAAGCCGGAACTTCAAAATTGACGTTAAGTGGGGCTAATACTTATACAGGTCCTACAAACATAATAGCAGGAACGCTTACGCTAGACCCTACAGGATCCATAGATGCATCTTCTACTGTTACAATAACAAGTCCAGGTATTTTGGAAGCAAATAATGGAGCTACTTCTAAAGATCTTAACAATCTAAATGGAACAGGTAATATTGAATTTCCAATAGATTCACTATTATCTATTTCTTTAATAACTTCAACCACATTTTCCGGAAATATTGATGATAGTGGTAGTAATTTTGGAGAAATAACTGTAAATACCCTTGGAGCCACTGATGTTTTTACTCTATCAGGAACCAATTCTTTTAAACAAATCGCAAAAGATGGGGATGGAGTTTTAAGTGTTAGCTCTGATAGTAATTTGCCGAATACTTTAATTGATCTACAAGGAGGAACTTTTAGAGCGACAGAAACATTTACTACTTCAACTCCTTTCAGCATAACTGTAGCAGGCAATAAAGCAATCGAAGTTTTAACAGATAAAACACTAACACTTTCTGGTTCAATAACAGCTTCCAAGGATGTCTCAAAAACAGGAGCGGGAACTCTTAGTATAAACTCTGCAAATGTTGGAAACACAGGAGTTACAACTGTAGCTGCTGGAACAATGCTTATAAAACCTGCAGCTTCTTGGTCAGCTACTACGTTCAATATTAGCTCTGGAGCAAGCCTCACTGGAACCGGAACAGTTGATGCAGTTGTTACAAATGCAGGAACTATTTCTCCAGGCGAATCTATTGGTACAATAATAATTGATGGAGCATATACAGAAAATGGGACTTTGGAAATTGAAATAACAGGTGCACCAACCAATCTTTCTGATAAAGTAGAGGTCATAGGCATTCCAGGAACAGCAACATTAAATCCAGCAACTTCAACGCTTAGCGTAATACCACTATCTTCTACTGAATTTTTCCTAGAGGGAACTGAATATGTTATTATTACATCAACAGGCCTTAGAACTGGAACCTTTGGAACTGTTATTGATACAGATCCTAGGCTTGCATTTACCGTCAGATATGAAACTAATCGAGTAGTACTTATAATGAGTGATAGTGCGTTGTTCTTACCTATAAATGACATAATAAATCCAAATGCAAAAGCTGTAGCTGAATATCTTGGTAGTTGTAATTTTTCAAACCCTGATTTTGTAAGTATTTTAGTATCGCTTTCATCTTTAAATTTAGAAAATTTAACAGATGCTCTTTTGCAGATATCTCCTGCTAGATTTGGAGCTTTGCAACTTACAAATTACACAAATGATCAAACGGTTTCAAAAATACTCACAGATCGTTTAAGAAAACTTTATCGTTGTAATAAGGCTTGCAAGGATAATAGAGATGAGCCTTGTCTAAAACCCAAAACTTATGAATTTTGGGTCGAACCATTTAGTTATTTTACACATCAAAGAAATTTAGAAGATCAAAGACCATTTAAAAACAAGGTGTTTGGAACAATTATGGGAACAGATTTTAATTTTTCAAATAAGATAAATTTTGGTGGAGCTGGTGGTTATTCATATGGGGATATTGATTGGAGAGGCAATTTAGGATACGCTAAGATACACAGTGCTTATGGATCTTTATATGCAAGTAACTATAATCATTTTGGATTTATTAATGCTTCAGTAATAGCTACAGGAAATTTTTATGATACAAAAAGAAAGATTCGTTTTGCAGATGTTGATAGAAAGGCTAAAGGTAAACATAAAGGGTTTGATATTACAACTCATCTAGGTGGAGGTTTAGATTTTTTAATGGCAGATGATTTTTATTTTCAACCAACATTAGATGTTGATTACACTTATGTATGGCATGATGGCTTTAAAGAAAGGGGAGCAGATTCATTAAATCTTATTGTAGATACAAGTAATTTTTCTAGGGTAAGGGGAGCTGCATTATTGAATTTCATTAAAGATATTAAACTAACTAATCTTTGTATATCGCCAGCGCTTAGAGCTGGCTATGCATATGAAGATGAGTTAAGCAGCGCTAAAATAACATCTAGATTAGAAGGCGTTAGTTGTACAAAAAATAAATTCACTGTTCAAGCCTTTCATAAAAATCATTCTAAAGGAATTGTTGGAGCTAATATT
>JAAKFV010000070.1 GCA_011064875.1 Candidatus Anoxychlamydiales bacterium
CTACATTTTTATACGAAATTTACTTTTTTTCCAAGTAAAATTATATTATGGTTATATATTAGTTAAAAGAAAAAACAATTTAAATTTTAATATGTCAGACAATACCATATATAAAAAAATATCTTTGATTTCAAAAATTATTCTAATAGTATTTGCTATCATTACTTTTAAGATTTGGCATCTTGGAGTTTTTCAAAAGGAAAAAAGACTCACAGACGCTATAAAGCCTAAAAGACGAGTGATAGTTGAAAAAGCAAATCGAGGAATTATCTGTGATAGAGAGGGCTTGCCTCTTGCTGTAAATAAAGTCAAATACAATGCAACAATTTACTATTCGCATATCAAACAACTGCCATATGTAAGATATGAAAAGGATAAAAACGGCAATAAAATAAAAAAATTCGTTAGAAAAGAGTACATCAAAAAGCTATCGAATGTTTTAGCAAAAGAACTTGATTTGGATAGTGCAAGGATAGAAGATTTGATTCACTCAAAAGCATCTGTTTTATCTCATATTCCTTTTGTGATAAAAGAAAACATCTCCGAAAAGACTTATTATCGCCTCAAAATGCTTCAAAGAAATTGGCCGGGGATTCATTCTGAGATTTCATCTGAAAGGTTTTATCCCCTAGATAAGGTTGGCTCTGATCTTTTAGGGTATATGGGTAGAATCTCTCAAAGAGAATATTTTAATATTGCAAATGAGATCAAAGACTTGCAAGAATTAATCGAGAGCTATGACAACAAAGAGAGCTTAAACTCTAAAAAATATTTATCTATAGGAGACATAAAAAAAAGATTAGATGAGTTAAAAAAACTCTCTTATAGCGCTACAGATTTAGTTGGTAAAGCCTCTATTGAAAAAATAGTTGATGAAAAACTAAAAGGTTTTCATGAGAAAAAAACTTTTTTAGTAGATATTAAAGGAAATTTTTTAAAAGAGATTGAAAAACATAAAAAACCAAAATCAGGCTGTAGGGTAAATCTTACAATTTTAGAACCTCTTCAAAAGTTTTCTGAAAACTTGCTACTTGAAGATGAAAAGGCAAGAGAAAATTCATCGAAAAGATACAATCCTAAAGTCAAGCAGAGCGAGATATTAAAAGAGCCCTGGATAAAAGGAGGATGCATTGTTGTAATGGATCCTATGACATCAGAGATTCTAACACTTGCATCAGTGCCGAGATTTGATCCCAATGATTTTATTCCCTCTTCAAATCAAAAGATTAGAGATATTAAACAAAAAAACATAAATAAATGGTTAGAGACTCCCTCTCACATAGCAAATATTTTTGATGGCAAAGAGAAATTAACAAAAGAGTATTTTGTTAATGGATTAAAAACCGATCAAAATGAGCTCTCTTTTGATTTTTTTTTAGATCTGATTTTACCTAAAAAAAGCCCAATAAAAGATAGTATAGAAAAAATTAATAATATAAAAACAGCAATTGAGATTCAGGAAAACTTAGAGACACTTTTATATTTTTCTAAAGCAAAAAACACTAAAGCTCTTTTCGATGCAATTTTTAAAAAAGAAAATAATTCTGAACATTTAAATATCATTAAAAACTTAGATGAGAATAAAGAAATCGTAAAAATTCCTATAAAAAATTTAAAAACATATCTTTCAAATATTGTAGATAACCGAGATAAAATCTTTTTGATAGATCTTTTAAAAATGAGCGTATACAACGTCTCTTTTCCAGATGAGTTAATTGAAAAAATAAAGGATCTTAGTCTCTCCAATTATTGGAGAATCTCAAAAGCAATTTTAAGAATAAAAGATAGTCTCAAAACTCAAATGAAACCTCTTTATGATAAAATCTATTTTTCTAATTGGCGAAATATTAATGAAAAGAAATTTTTGCAAGATAAAAGAAAAGAAGAGATTTTAACTAAAAAATTTCATCGCCCTTACATAGATCTTTTAGATGAATGTGAAAACAAAAAATTTTCAAAGTTTTGGAAAAAAAACTCAGCGATATTTATTACTTATCTTTTAAAAGAGAGTGTCTATGAAGAAAGTTTAATGCCCTATTTCTCTTTTTTAAAAGATTTAAAAAAAGCTGAATTTTCAGAAGATCTTGATTTGATAAAATATTCATTAGAAAAATTAGATAGCGCATCGGTTTTTAGTTTTATTAAAACAGTTAGAGCTTTTGATGAATTAGATAGAGAGCTTTTATATGATTATCCCAAAGTTAGAAAAACAAAAGATAAAAAAACAGAAAAAGATTTAGCTTCATCTTTTTATCCTATAAATGGTTTTGGCTATTCAAAATCATACGCAATTTCTAGCTCATCTCCACCAGGATCAATTTTCAAACTTTTAATTGCTTATACTGCTCTAAAAGAGAGATATTCCTATTTAAAGCAAAACAATAAAAGCTTAAAAGCTTTAAATCCTCTTACTATTATCGATGATATTTATTGGGATTCAAAAGTAAAAAAAGGAGGATCTATAGTTGTTGCAAAATCTTTAGCTAACAGGGCATATCCTCGTATCTACAAACAAGGAAGGCTCCCTAGAAGCTCTCATGTAGGTATAGGAAAAGTAGACCTTATTCAAGCAATAGAAAAATCTTCAAACCCCTATTTTTCGATTCTTGCATCTGATTTTGTAGAAAATCCCTACACCTTAATAAATACTGCAAAAGATTTTAGCATCGGAAAAAAAACAGGTATCGATCTTTTAGCAGAAAGCGCTGGTAATTTACCTGAAGATATAATTTTTAATAAAACATCTCTATATTCATTCGCTATAGGCCAACATTCTTTGATAGTAACACCTCTTCAAACAGCTATCATGTTAGTAGCTATTGCAAATAAAGGAAAAATTTTAAAACCGAAACTACTAATGTCTGATGAAACTGAGATAAAACAAAAAATTTTTATGCCTGATGAAATTAGAGAGATGATTTTAGAGGGTATGTCAAAAGCTGTATCATCCAATGCAGGAAGTGCAAGAGCAAATATTATTAAGAATTTAAAAAAAGATCCAAAGCTTCTACAAGAATACAAAAAACTATCCAATGAATTTGTTGGAAAAACCTCAACTGCTGAATTTATGTTCAATCCCAACATTAATCCATCATCTAAAGCTGAAAAATATAATAATATCTGGTTTGGAGCAATCTCTTTTGAGAGTAATAAAAGTGCATCAAAAAAACAACTCTGGCAAAAACCAGAACTTGTAGTAGTTGTTCAGCTGAACTTCGGATCAGGAGGAAAAGAAGCTGCAGCTTTAGCTTTTCAAATCATTAAAAAATATAAAGAGCTCAAATTAAGCTCTAACACCTTATAGATTTTATCCTTTCAAAGACTTTTGAAGATCACCTAGATCATCATTTAAATTTTTAAGATTCTGAGCATTTCCATCTTTTATATAATTTGTATAATCTTTAGATACTTTTTTCTCCATTTGCTGTTCACTCTTTTTTAAACCAGCTCTTACAATCTGATTCATAATTTTCATTGCTTCATCCATAGTTTTTTTAAGCTGCTGTTTTTTATGATATTCAGTTGTTTTAGTATAGTCAGTTAAAGCCTCTTGAAACAAGTTGGAGCTTTTTATAAAATCGTTTCGATAAGCCTGATACTTATCAGGAGAAACGCTACCGCTACCTTCAATTTCAGACATAATACCCTCTTTTTCTATCTATGTTTTTTTTATACAAAAAATTAATAAAAATGCAATAGTAGAAAAAAAATATAATGGTTTTTTATGAAAAATATAAAGTTTTTAGTTCTTTTTTTTATAATTTCTACAAATGCTTGTGCTTTTACATATCAAATAGGTCAAACAAACAACTCTCCTGCTACAAAAAAAGAATCATCTGATACTCCTGTTCAACCGATTCCTTCCTTGGAAGTTGTTCAAGAAGAGCTAACTCAAGCTGAAAAAGATTTTGAAATAGCAAAAAAGATGTTTAACCCTTGGTATGGAGGGCCTTTAATAACAGGATCAGGTGCTACACTTCCTCAAGGCTTAGTAAATTTTCAGCCATATATATACTATACAGTGAATTACGCAGCCTTTGATGGAAATAGAAAATCTCGCTCTATAAAAAACCTTACAGAAGTAAATCCCAAACTTGCTCTCGCTGTTGGAATTACAGATAGAATAGATATAGGCATTTTAGTCGATTGGATACATCAAAAACAATCATCAAAATCATCAAATCACTTTGCAGATACTACTTTAGCTTTAGATATTGGTATTATAAAAGAAACCCCATTTATTCCAGGGCTTAAATTAACTATAGCTGAAACTTTTCCAACAGGACATTATCAAAAATTTAATCCAAATAAAGCAGCTGTTGAATCAACAGGCTCTGGAGCTTATGAAACTTCTTTTGCTTTAACCTCTTCAAAAGTTGTTTGGTGGTCACTACTTCATCCAATGGTATTTCGATTTTCAGTTAACTATACAATCCCAACTAAAGTGAGTGTTACCGGTTTTAATAGTTATGGAGGAGGTTTTGGAACTAAGGGAAAGGTAACCCCAGGTAATGAATTTTTCTTAAGCTTTGGTTATGAATTTAGTGTTTATCAAAAATTTGTTCTAACAATTGATGTAGCATATGAATATGACAACAGATCAACTTTTAAAGGAATAAATGGTACAATTTTAGGCTTTCCAGCTCCTGTTGGAACAAGATCTAAAGATGTGCTTAGTTTAGCACCAGCCATTGAGTATAATTTTTCTCAAAATCTATCACTTATTAGCGGCGCTTGGTTCTCTGTTAGAGGTAGAAATACTGCGAATTTTGCAACTGGAATTATTACCTTAACCTATACTTTTTGATATCTAAATATTTTTGTTTTTTATTAATTTTTTCAAAAAAAACCCTAAAAAAGCTAATTTTTAGCATATTTCGCAAGCCATTGACAGCCAAAGGTTAACATAGATTCTGATTGACTTTTATGCAAGCTATTGCAGAATAGTCTAGACTTTTCCGCAATTGCTTGCAGAATAGTCAACTACAAAAAGTTAATAAAATAAAAAAAATTATCTTGAAAAACTAGATTTTTTTAGTTCAAAAACAGAAGGTTTTTTTATGAGATTTTCAAAATATTCAATCGTTTTTAAAAGGCCCGTTTCTAAATCAATTTTTGGGTGCCAATTAAGTAATTTTTTTGCTTTAGAAATATCTGGCTTTCGTTGCTTTGGATCATCTGAAGGAAGATCTTTATAAACAATCTTAGAGTTAGAGTTAGTATATTTAATAATAAGTTTTGCTAGATCTAATATTGTAAATTCTGTTGGATTTCCTAAATTGATAGGTCCAATGATACTATCATCTGAATGCATCAAAGCTAAAAATCCATCTATTAAATCATCAACATAACAAAAAGACCTAGTTTGCGATCCATCTCCATATACTGTTATATCTTCACCTTTTATGGCTTGCACAATAAAGTTAGAAACAACCCTGCCATCGTTTGGATGCATATTTGGACCATAAGTATTGAAAATTCTAGCAATTTTTATAGGAATTTTATATTGGCGATGGTAATCAACAAATAGAGTCTCTGCACATCTTTTAGATTCATCATAGCAAGATCTAATCCCTACAGGATTAACATTTCCGAAATAACTCTCTTTTTGAGGATGAACTGTTGGATCTCCATATACTTCGCTTGTAGAGGCTTGAAAAGCTTTAGCTTTTACTCTTTTGGCAAGACCTAAAACATTTATTGCACCATGAATCGATGTTTTTACAGTTTGTACGGGATCATTTTGATAATGGACAGGAGATGCAGGGCAAGCTAAATTGTAGATCTCATCGACTTCCAAATATAGAGGAAAACAGATGTTGTGTCTTATCAGTTCAAAATAAGGGTTATCCAAAAGATGCAGAATATTTCTTTTAGTACCTGTATAGAAATTATCTACACAAATAACCTCATAATTTTTATCGAGTAGTCTCTCGCAAAGATGCGACCCTAAAAAACCACTTCCACCGGTAACTAATGCTTTTTTTTTCATAATCATTTAATATGTTCCAAAACAAAGTTTATTTTTTTCTTTTGCCCAAGATAAAAATGGTTTTAAATAATCTAGGGTCTCTTCTTTAAAGCTTAAAATTATTTTATCTGAAAAATCCAGATAAATTTGGGCTTCAGCAGAATTTAATTTAGCATTGCTATATATTAATATTAAATCATACTTATTTTTTATATTATCAATCATTTGAATAAAATCTAAAGATTTTAAAAGCTCAAAAGCAAAATATTTTTGATTTCCAGAGGCGATATAGTCATAAGCCTGTAGTTTTTGAATAGGTAGTTTTTCGATGTTTTGTTCTAAATATGGAAAAAGTCCATTTTTTTCTTCGATTTCGGATTTAGTCTCTATCACTAAAACATTTTTTTTGCTAAGAGCCAAAAGAGCAGCTAAATAGTGTATGTAATTTGGACCCATGGAACAAAGAGCTGTTATAATTTTTTGTTTCTTCTGATCTATAGAAGATATGATTTTTCTAAGTGACTCTAAATCTTTTTTCTTTAATTGATCAACATCTATTCCATTACATTTGAAAGAAACTTTTCCAAAAAAACCAAAGTTTAATGCATTTATAGTATCTTCAGAGAGGGGGAACCCTTTAATCGCTTTTATATATATACTGATTATAAATGTAATAAAAAAAGCTGCTATAGCTAAAATGATCGAATTTCTAAAAAGATGAATAGTAATATTCTTATCAGGAACAGAGGCAAAGTCAATAACTTTTGAGTTAATTTTTTTTAAATTAAAATCTAAATTTTTAGACTCTATTAATTTAGATAGAGAATCTACCATATTTTTTGTTATTTCAGATTTTAAATTAATTTTCTTTTCTACAGCTAATTTCTCTACAATATTTTGCATATCCTTTTTCAGATCGGTTAATTTATTTTCTAAAAACAGTTTTCCATCTTCTTTTTTTTGCATTTTCTCAAAGATAAAATCTTTAGCTTTAGAAGATAAAAATAGAATTTCTTGATTTAATAGTTTTAATTGAATCTTTTTGCATAGATATAATTTTTGATCCAAGATTTTTAAATTCATATTTTTTAAGTTTAAAGAATCTGAAAGATAAGATTTTATTAATTTTTTCTCTAAATTATAATCTTCTTTTAAACTTTCAATCTCTTTGATTGAATAGTTCTTAGCGTCATCTAGTTTTTTTGCTATTTCATTTATATTTTTTGTTAAATGATCAGGAATAAGATTAGCTATGCTTGATTGAAAAGAATCCTTATCAACATTTTTTAAAATATGATCTATTTGAGATATTTCTAAAAAAGTATCTTCCTTTTTTTTAGAAATTTCTTTAATTTGAGCTTTTGCATCGCTAAGATCCAATAAATTTAGAGTGTTATTATCAAGATCTCTTTGTTTTATTCTCTCGATATCTAAAAAATCATTTTTATTATTTACTGAACTTTCAAAATTCATTTTTTTTAAATTTGAAAAATTTAAATGGGTATCATTGTTAAAAATCCTATTTTTATCTACTTCAGTAATTAATTGATCTATAGAGTTTTTAGGAAGCAGGATTTTTTCAACATCTACTACTTTTTTTTCTATTTTTTTAAGATCAAAATCATCTCTTTTTATAGATATCAATACCTCTTTTCTCTTATTTTTTAGTCTTTTTATATCATCTGTAAGCTTTATAAAATTTTCATCTAAAAAGTTTATTTTTTCTATTTTATCAAGATCAAAACGTTTTAAATATTTCAGCTCTTCAACATAGTCATTTAAATCAGTTTGATAAGACTCTCTTTTTCTAAGAAGCATAGCTATTTCAGCATCTAAACTAACAAAACCTTTATCTTTTACATTTGTTTTTAGATATTTTTCTAAATGTTCATAAAAAGTGAATAAATCTTTTTCTAAACTATCTTTTCTTTTCTCTAAATATTTTA
>JAAKFV010000071.1 GCA_011064875.1 Candidatus Anoxychlamydiales bacterium
CTTCCCTTAAGCGGTTTTTTGTCTGTAACCTGACATCTTCTAGACATTTTTGATCTCCTTAAATTTTAATTCAAAATAATAACATCAAAAACCTTTAGCTGCAAGATAATATGATATCAAAAAATATTTTTTGAATTAACAAGCTACATTAAGAAATTGATAGATAATTTTAAAAATTAATTTATTAAGAAATAAAATAAATTTTTTAATAGTAAAAAAAATTGATTCGCTATATTTTTTTTTGCTAAAGCTAAATTAAGGGGATATTATGAGTGCTTCTCCTCCTTCACTATCAACAAATAATGCTACAAGAGATTTAGAAGCAGCTATTCCTCTAGAAAGGGATGAACCTGTGAATCCAGAGAGAGAAGATTATTATCACAGACATGTTGTTAAAGGCTGGGGTTAATAACAGTTGACATAAATGTATACAAAAGTGTTAAAATATAAACATTTTAACCACATATGTATATATGAAAATAAGTATAGGAAAAGTAGCAAATATTTTAGGAGTGTCAAAACAAACTTTGAGAAGATGGGAATCTCAAGGAAAAATAAAGGTATTTAGAACGCCTAAAAATCATAGACGCTATGATTTATCAGAGCTAGAGGGTTTTTCTAAAAAACCAACAATAAACTCAGACAAAATTACGATAGGTTATTCTAGAGTATCTTCCCATGATCAAAAAAAGGATTTAATACGTCAATCTGAGCTTTTAGAATCATATCTTGCAAAAAATGGCTGGAAATATGAAATTATTCAAGATTTAGGATCCGGCTTAAATTATAATAAAAAGGGTCTTAAAAAATTAATAAAGCTTATCTGTTCTAAAAATATTGAAAGATTAGTATTAACGCACAAGGATAGGCTGCTTCGTTTTGGATCGGAATTGATTTTCTCAATTTGTGAACATTTTGGAGTAGAAATCATTATTATGAATGCATCAAAAGATTTGACATTTGAAGATGAATTGGTTCAAGATGTTTTAGAAATTATAACAGTATTTTCAGCAAGACTATATGGCTCTAGAAGTAGAAAAAATAAAAAATTACTAGAAAAGTTAAAAAATGCAGCAAATGAAATCTAAACAAGTAACTTATCAAACAAGAATAAAAGCGGATGCTAAGCTAGATGAAATTTTAACAATGTATTCAACTCATCTTTCAATGGTTTGCAGAAATCTTTTTAAAGATCTAATCTCTAATAAAAAAATCAATGAACTGAAAAAAGAATATATTAAAAAATATAAAATCACAGCTCGGCAATTTAATTCTTGTAGATTAGAAGTTGAAGGGAAAATAAAATCTTATAATGAGCTAAGGAAAAATCGAATTTCTTCATTAAAGCAGAAAATAAAATTTCTAGAAAAAAAAATACCTAAATATAAAAATCTAAAAAAAATACATCAAAAGAAAAGAAGGTTATTTAATTTAAAAACTAAACTGCAAAACCTTGAAAAGGAAACTAAACCAAAACTTTGTTTTGGTTCTAAAAAGCTTTTTAATAAGCAGTTTTATTTAGAAGAAAATGGTTTTAAAAATCATTTGGATTGGAAAAAAACATGGCAAGAAAACAGAAATAACAGCTTTTTTTTAGTAGGTTCAAAAGATGAGTCTTCAGGTAATCAAACTTGTCAAATACAGAAAAAAGATAAAAAATTTTCTATAACACTAAGACTTCCAAATAAGCTCTCTAACATTGGAAAAACCATAATTATCGATGATATAACATTTTCATATGATAAAACAAAAATTATCGCATGTATTGAAAATAATCTTAAAAGAAAAGTTTTGCAAAAACAGAAAAACTTATCTTACAAACTCTTTGGTCAATCAATTTGCTATAGGTTTAAAAAAGATAAAAAAGGTTGGAGAATTTTTATAACCTTAGATCTTTTTGAACCTTTATGGATTTCAAAAAAAGAGAATGGAGTAATTGGAATAGATATAAATTCAGATCATTTAGCTGTTGTTGAAACAGATAGATTTTTTAATCCAATAAACTCAAAAAGAGTGCCTCTTAATTTATATGGTAAAAACAAAAATCAAGCCCTAGCTATTATAGGAGATGCTAGCGCTAAAATAGTAAAAGATTCAATCACATCTAAAAAACCTATTGTTTTAGAAAAGTTAGATTTTCAAAGAAAAAAAACTACTCTTAAAGAAGCTAATACTAAACACTCTAGAATGCTTAGTTCTTTCTCTTATAACGCAATAATTAATACGATTAAATCTAAAGCGTTTAGATCACAAATTGAAATTTTTGAAGTTAATCCGGCTTATACATCAGTGATAGGAAGAGTTAAATTTGCGAAAAGATATGGACTCTCAACTCATCTGGCTGCGGCCCTAGTTATAGGGCGCCGTAGCATGAAATGCTCAGAAAACCCTCCTCGTTCTTTGGTAAAAATACCGGATAAAAAAGGATCAATGAGAGCTTTCTTTCTACCCGTGAGGAATCGAAAGAAACACCTGTGGTCTTTTTGGGGAAAAGTTTTCGGCATTTTAAAAGCGGTGGATGCACCACATTTTCAGGCGACAAATAGTCGATCCTCAAATACGCCTTTGCCTATTGAGATAGAAATTCTTGAAAATTGTGAGCGAAATTCTCACACGTTAACCGTTGACAAAACTGCTAGGTCAACGTCCCTAAAAAAATCTTTACTACATGTATAGATTTGTATAGGTTTTTAGAAGCGGTATTCACCAGATAGACTAAGAGTTTATGATGAGGTTTTAAATTTTGTTAAAGATTTTATGAAAAATCAAAAACCTATCTTTTTTATCTGCCATGGTGGACAAATTTTAATTACTGCAAATGTTTTGGAAAATAGAAAAGTTACCGGCTACAAATCAATAAAACAGGATTTGATAAATGCAAAAGCAACATTTATAGATGATAAAGTAGTAGTTGATAAAAACTTAATATCTAGTAGAATGCCTAGTGATCTTCCATATTTTATTGAAGAGTGTTTAAAAAAATTAGCTAGCTAGTTTTTTTTATAGTTAAAAAGTCTGTTTCTTTTAGTTAGAGGAGAATGTAAATAGGCTAAATACTAGGATCAGCTATTGCTCGTTTTAAAGCCTCTTTAAAGCTTTTCAAAGCTTTAGGATAGTGATTTTCTTGTTTGAGTATTTTTTCTGTGTTTTTTAAATACTTCCAAGCATTTAAATAATCAAATCTCTCAAATGAAATCGCTGCAATGTAGTAGTTTGCAATAGGATCCGTTTCATCTATTTCATAATATTTATTTAAATAAACTAAAGCATCTTTTTCTCTACCAAGTTGCAAGTATGTGTTGATTAGTTGAAAAAGAGCTCCTCTAAATGATGGATATTTTTTAACTATTTCCATTAAAGATTTTTGTTTTTTTATAATTGAGTCTCTTGTTTCATCAACTGTTAAAAATATTGCTTTCATAGATTCGATATCTGTTTTTTTTGATAGAAAATCATCTACTATATTTTCTTTGGTAGTGAGGTACTCAGATTTAAAATCTTTTAAATCTAAAAAATATTTTTTTCCCTCTTTTACTCTGTTTACAAAAAGTAGATTTAATCCGAGTAGCATTTTTACATTGGGATCATCAGGCATGTATTTTAAAGCTTTTTCATATAACTCAATTGCTGTTTCATATTTTTCATTTGCCCAATATAAAGAGGCTTGGTTGAAAAATACCATTCCAGGGACTTCTTTTATTGTTCTTTGTTGCAACTTTTTAGTCTCTATTCCCAAATAGACATCAGATGGATAGTCTACTCCTCTTGCTGTAGTTTCGATATTTGTTATATTGCCATCTTTATCTTTATATCTAACGTAGATGTGACCTGGAGGTGTTATAATTTCTAGATCAAGCCCGAGTCTTTGAGCTAGAGATAAATACATAACAGATACCCCTAAACAAACTCCTCTTCTAGAGTCCATAACCGATGATAAAAATGTATAGGTATCGATTTGTTTTGCATGAATAGAGTGAGGCGGAAATCTAAATCTTTTTTCATAAAAAATAAAATCATTTATAGCGTTTACTTTATCTATATCGGTTGGATTAGTGTTTAATTTCGCTAAAATTTGAAGCGCCATTAAATCTAAAGTAGCTTCATAATATCTAATTTTATAGATAGATTCTTTTTCCTCTCCTAGCTCTTCTAAAAATAGAGCTCTAGCAATATCGATTTCATTATTTTCTAATTTTAAGATATCATCTTTTTTCCAGATGTTATTTCCTTTCAAATTTCTATTTTTTAAATTTTTACCAAGGCTTTCTAAAAAATCTAATTTCTCTTCATCTAAATCATCTGGGATCATTGCGTTTTGATTATTTACTAGATTAATCATTAAATTAATATCTAAAGTAGGTAAAACGAGTGGATCTTTCACATTTTCTTGTTTTAATAGATTCCAAGCTTTTTTAAGCGCTAATTTTCCCTCTTCGCTCTCAGGATAGAGTTTATAAAATGCAAAATGCTGAACTACTGATCTTTGATCTAAATTTTTATAGAGCTGTTTTATCTTGGATTTTTGAAAGTTTTCTAAGCCAGGGAGTTTTTGAATTGAGTATAAATTTACATTTAAAAATATTAAGAAGAGTAAAAAAAAAGCCTTTTTCATAAAAATATATCCTTTTTTTTGATAATAAAATGAAAATACTTTCGAGTAAAGTTTTAAGAAAGAAAATAATTTAAGATAAAATATCTTTTAGATCTTTTTTTAGTTCCTTATGCTCCATAATCTCTTCAAAGGTTGGCTTAAATCTATAGGTCCAGTTAGTTGGTCTCATAGTGCCTGGAACATTTATTCTTTCATCATCGATATCTGGCCAGACAAGATCAGGATACAGAGCTAAATACTCAGATAAAAGATTTATATGAAATAAAGATGATGTGTGATGAGCATCGAATAAAAGCTCTTTTCTTTGTTTATATGTCATGTGAGGGGAGTAATGCCAGTTTTTAAATTTAGCAAATTTTGTAGAGCCTTTTTGAAAACCTTCCCACCACTGTTCAAAAGTATCAGAGTCATGAGTTGAAACAGAAGTTATACTTAAGGGTTCATAGTTATTAAATTTAATAAAACCACCAAATACAGTGGTCTCCCAAGGAATAACTTTTGTTCCACAAACACCAAGATCTCTAAGCGTTTTATAAACTATTTTTGGAATCAATCCGAGATCTTCAGCAATGGGTAGAAGTTTTGATGAATCTAGCATCATTTGAAGTCTCTTTCTTCCATTTTTTTCCCAAAAAACAGGGTCTCTTGGGAAAAATCTACCCTCTGTCGCAGGCTCATCTGGAAACATACACCAAATTCTAAAAAAACCAACAACGTGATCGATTCTATACATATGATATAGATCTTCAATAGTATGGAGCCTTCTTTTCCACCAATGATACTTTGTAGATTTTAACTTATCCCAATCAAATAGAGGAAATCCCCATTTTTGCCCATAGATACTATAAGCATCAGGTGGAGCGCCTGCTACAAGTTTAAAATCAAATATAGATCTATTAAACCAAACATCTGAACTATTTTTACTAACGAGTATTGGAACGTCGCCTAATATTTTTACATTTTTTGTATCCGCATATTTTTTTACTTCAGATAGTTGCTTGTAACAAAGATATTGGGTAGCGAAATAAAAATGCATATCTGTGTGGTATTTTTCTATGTATTTAGATAGATTTTTTTCTGTAATGTTTTGCAATTCTTTTGGCCAGTTATCCCAAGTTTTGTAATTTTCTTTTTCTTGAAGTGTTTTAAAAAGAGCAAATTCTTCTAGCCACGAATTTTTTTGTAAAAATTTTTCGAACTCTTTATCTTTTTTTAGATCATCAAAAATATATTCATAATATTCTCTTAAAAAATCTAACTTTAATCTTTTTAGCTGCAAATAGTGAACTCTTTGATAGGTATTTAAAATATCAAAACTTTTTAGCTTTTGCATTAAAGAAGGATTTTCTTTTATCCCATCTAGAGCGTGAAGTGAAATATGAAGTGTAGAGAGCGCGCAAGAAGAGATAGCATTATATGGAGATGGATCAATTCCAGTTTCATTAAGTGGGAGAAGTTGAATAACATCAAAACCAACATCTTTGCACCAATCTATAACTTTTTTTAAGTCTAAATACTCACCAATTCCTGAAGAGTTTTCACATCTCAGAGCAAATAAAGGAACAACAATACCATGGTGTTTATGAGCACCAACATTTTCCCAATGCTTTGCCGATGGAGTAGTTTTTATAAAATCGTTGATTTTACTCATTATTTATAAAATAGAGGTTTGTCCTCTTTCTACTGCTTTTTTATATTTTTGTGCAAGCTTCTCAAAAATTGGCTAACTTCAGAAAAAACCATTTTTTTAGAGCCTGAAAACCGCTTTTAATCTTAAATGGATAAGTGTTTTTATGGATATACTTAAGCACTTCTTTATCAGCTGCTTGCAGATTATTCCCTAGGAAAACGTGTCTTATAAGCACGTTTTTCCATGGAAAAACGTGCAGATCTAACACTTTTTTCTAGGGAAAGATTGTATTTTTTTAAAGAATTGATTAACATAACATTATGAAACGTGATATTACTTGGCATCTAGAAGAGTGGAAAAAGTCTCATCGTCGTAAACCATTAATTTTAAATGGAGCAAGGCAAGTTGGGAAAACTTATTCATTAAAGCATTTTGGTAAATCTTTTTATGAGAAAATGGCTTATTTTAACTTTGAAAAAGATGAGAAATTATCTCAATATTTTAAAGGTACTTTAGATCCAAAGCAACTTATCAAAACATTGAGTATTCACGCTGAAATAGAAATAAAGCCTTATAAAACTCTTTTGATTTTTGATGAGATTCAAGAATGTCCTAAAGCACTCAATAGCTTAAAATATTTTTGTGAAGAAGCAAATGAGTATCATATTGCAGCTGCGGGTTCGCTTCTTGGAGTGAAAACCTCACAAGAGAAAGGATTTCCGGTTGGAAAAGTTAACTTTTTGCATCTTTATCCTTTAAATTTTTTTGAATTTCTATCTGCAACAAATAATGAAAAATTGAGAGAGTATTTGCAGCAATATTCATCATTCGACCCTATTGCAAATCCCTTACATGAGAAATTAATAAAGCTCTTAAAGTTATATTTATTTATTGGTGGTATGCCGGAAGCTGTTTATGAATATGCTAAATATGAAAATTTGAAGGTGGTTAGAGAAATTCATTTGGAAATATTAAATGCTTATGAAAGAGATTTTGCTAAACATGCTCCTTCACAAGAAATCATGAAAATTATTACGGTATGGAAACAAGTTCATAGGCAACTAGCAAAAGAAAATAAAAAATTTATTTTTTCCGCTATTCGGAAAAGTGCTAGAGGAAGAGATTATGAAGAAGCTTTTCAATGGTTATTGGATGCTGGACTAATTCACAAAAGCTATTTTGTAAAAACTCCGAAATTTCCTCTTAGTGCTTATGCAAATAACAATATTTTTAAAATCTTTTTATTAGATGTTGGTTTGTTAGGCGCTCAAAGTAATCTTTCTGCTCAGACTATTATAGATGGA
>JAAKFV010000072.1 GCA_011064875.1 Candidatus Anoxychlamydiales bacterium
GTAATAGGACAGAATTTTCAAGGTTATTTTTAAGATAATAATGGATGGCAATTCATCCCTTCCCTAAAGGAAAGGGTTTTCTTGCCATGATTGATAAAAATCTTTTATTCAGGCTTTTTTTCTACCGCTGCCATCTTTTTATATAGCTCTAATTTCTCTTTTAAGTGCTGTTTTAGCTCATTAAATAATTGATCAGCTATCTCTGGATGTGTTTTCTTAAGATATCCATATCTTAACTGATTATATACAAATTTATCTAAATCAGTAGATGGATCTTTTGAATCCAAAATAAATGGATTTTTATTTTGCTGTTTTAGCCTTGGATCAAATCTATAATCAAACCAATATCCAGATGAAACCGCTTCCTCTTCTTCTTTTTGAGAAAATGCCATTCCACCTTTAAGACCATGACCAATACATGGAGCAAAAGCAATAATAATAGATGGGCCTTTATATTCCTCAGCCTCTTTAAAAGCTCTCAAAGCTCCTATTTTATCAGCGCCCATAGATATCGATGCAACATAAACATTGCCATAGCTCATCGCCATAAGACCTAAATCTTTTTTCTGAACTCTTTTTCCGGAAGCTGCAAATTTTGCAACAGATCCAATAGGTGTTGCTTTTGAAGATTGCATACCAGTGTTTGAATATACTTCAGTATCTACAACTAAAATATTAACATCTTCACCAAGTGCTATTACATGATCTAAGCCGCCGTATCCAATATCATATGCCCATCCATCTCCTCCTGTTATCCAAATACTTGGTTTTACTAAAAGATCTTTTTCTATGTAAATTTTCTTTAGAGTCTCGGTTTTATCTTTTTCTTTTTCTAGTAGCGGCTTTATCTCTTCAAAAAGATCTTTGGTTACTTCTCCATTATCAAAATTTTCTAACCATTTTGTAAAAAGTGGTTTTAAATTTTCAGATATTTCTTCTTTTATAGCTTTTTCAACTAAAATATGTAATTTCTCTCTTCTATATTTTTGACCAAGATAAATGCCATAGCCAAACTCTGCATTATCTTCAAATAGTGAATTTGCCCAAGCTGGGCCATATCCTTTTTCATTTGTTGTATATGGAATAGATGGCGCAGAGGCTCCCCAAATAGATGTACAACCAGTTGCATTTGCCATAATCATTCTATCTCCAAAAAGCTGAGTTAAAAGTTTGAAATATGGAGTTTCTCCACAACCAGCGCAAGCACCTGAGAATTCAAAAAGAGGTTTTTGAAATTGCGAGCCTTTTAAAGTAAATTTATTCATAGCTCCTTCTCTTTGAGGTAATTTCATTAAATAGCCCCAAAGTTTTGCATTTTTATCTTTTACATCTTCGATAGGTTTCATCTCTAGAGCTTTTCCTTTAGTAGCCGGACATACTTGTACACAGTTTGTACAACCTGTACAATCAAGTGGTGTTATTGCAATACAATAAAATAGATTTTCCATTCCCTTACCAAAAGGTTTTATAACTTTTAAACCTTCTGGAGCCTTGTCTACCTCTTCTTTAGTAAGTAAAAATGGTCTTATAGTTCCATGAGGACACACAAATGCACATTGATTACATTGAATGCAGTTCTCGGGTATCCAAGATGCTACTTGAGTAGCAAGGCCTCTTTTTTCATAAGCTGCAGTGCCGAGAGGAAAATGTCCACCTGGATCAAAAACGCTAACAGGCAGAGAATCCCCTTCTTGTGCATCCATAACATCAGCGATTTTTCTTACAAATTCAGGTTTTGATGGATCTACTTGTTTTTCTTTAACGACTATGTCTTTCCAAGACGCTGGATATTTAATCTCTTTTAGCTCAGATAGAGCTGCATCAACAGCTTTTTTATTCATCTCAACTATATCGTCACCTTTTCTTGCATAGGTTTTTTCAATAGCTTCTTTTAAAAGCTCTATTGCTTTTTTCATATCTATAATATTTGCAAGTTTAAAAAATGCTGTTTGCATAATCATATTAATTCGCATGCCAAGACCAACTTTTTTAGCTAATTCATGCGCATTTATTATGTAGAATTTAATTTCATTCTCAGCTATTTTTTTTCTCATCTCTAAAGGTAGTTTTTTATCAAGCTCATCTTCTTTAAAGGGACAGTTTAAAACAAATATCCCACCTTTTTTAATTCCTTTTAATACATCGTATTTATAGATATACGCCGGATGATGACATGCAATATAATCTGCTTCTGTTAATAAATATGTCGATCGAATAAGAGAATCTCCAAATCTTAGATGAGACACAGTAAGACCAGACGTTTTTTTAGAATCATATGAAAAATATCCTTGAACATACTTATCGGTATTATCTCCAATAATTTTTATAGCATCCTTATTCGCTCCAACTGTTCCATCTCCACCAACTCCCCAAAATTTACATCTGACTACGTCTTCTTTTTCTGTAATAATTTCATCTTTTATTTCTAATGAAGTGTTAGTTACATCATCTATTATTCCAACAGTAAAATGATTTTTAGGTTTTTCATTTTTTAAATTATCAAATACAGCTTTTGCGCAAGATGGAGTAAACTCTTTTGATCCAAGGCCATATCTACCCCCTACGATAACTTTATTACCCTCTTCTGCAAGGGTTGCTACCACATCCAAATATAGAGGCTCTGCAAAAGATCCACTCTCTTTTGTTCTATCTAATACCGCTATCTTTTTTACACTTTTAGGTAAAGCTTTTAAAAAATGCTCTTTAGAAAAAGGTCTGTAGAGTCTAACTTTTATAAGACCTACTTTTTCTCCCTTTTTATTTAGATATTCTACCGTCTCTTCTATTGTCTCTGCTGCTGATCCCATAACAATTATCACCCTATCAGCGTCTTTAGCTCCAACATAATCAAAAAGATTGTATCTTCTGTTTGTTAGTTTAAAAAGTTTATCCATTTCAGCTTCAACTATTCCAGGTACTTTTAGATAATATGAATTTAAGGCTTCCATCTCCTGAAAATAAATATCAGGATTTTGAGCTGTGCCTTTTACATACGGTTTATGTGGATTTAAAGCTCTATTTCTATGATGCTTTATCATCTCATGATCTACTAGGTTATTGATATCTTCATAATCGATAACTTCAATTTTTTGAATCTCATGAGATGTTCTAAATCCATCAAAAAAATGTAAAAAAGGCAAGGAACTTTTTATAGCTGCTAAATGAGCAATTAATGCTAAGTCCATAGACTCTTGGACAGAGTTCGAGCTTAAAAAACAAAAGCCAGTAGCTCTTGCTGCCATCACATCTTGATGATCTCCAAAAATAGATAAAGCTTGCCCAGCTAATGCTCTCGATGCAACATGAAAAACTCCAGGAAGCAATTCTCCTGCAATTTTATACATATTAGGAATCATTAAAAGTAACCCTTGAGATGCTGTAAATGTAGAACTCAAAGCTCCTGCAGATAAAATTCCGTGAATTGCGCCAGCAGCGCCTCCTTCTGATTGCATTTCAACTACTCTAACCTCTTTATCAAAAATATTTCTTCTATCCTGAAATACCCATTCATCGATAGATTCCGCCATTGGACTAGATGGGGTTATTGGATAAATGGAACATACCTCAGATAGAGCATATGCAATATGTGCTGCTGCTGTATTTCCATCCATCGATTTTTTATTTTTACCCATTATAACCCTCCAAAAAAGTCTTAAACTTTAAATTATTTCTTTATATTCATTGTATAAAAAGACTCAGTTAAATGTACAGAGTGGAAAAACTAAATATTTGTCTTTTTTTAAACCTTATAAAAATTTTAAATTCAAAGATCTCTAATTTCAATATTAAATTTTTTCGCATAAAAACTAGCATTTTCTAAATCACTATGAATGTTTTTTAATCTCAAAATATAATATGTCAAAGTGTTGAAGTTAAAATCAATTTGTCTAATATTTCCTACTTCAAAAAAGTAAGCAAAACAGGGAAGATCTAACTTAAATTTATCTTTTAAAAGCTTTTGCATATAAGCCGTCTCAAGCGCTACATGATCATCTATCTTATCTAAAGATCGACATGTTAAAAAAAGACCTAAAATATCTGATGTAATAGCATTGAAATTAACTTCATTATAAGAGTTAAAGATTTCTAAATTAGCTAGAGAATCAGTTAACTCATCGATTGAGATGCCAGAAGCTGCTACTATTAATTTTCCCTTTGCATCTACATATGAATTTGAATCATTTTCTGAGGCATGCAAAATTTTAACGGTCTCTGGATTAAATATCAGTCCATTTGGTTTATATGTGTGTATTTTTTTATTCGGAACAATAAGCGTCGAAGATACATTTTTATAATTTTTCGACTTCATTAAAAAAATCTCTTCTTCCCAACTTTTGATATCTCTTTCCATCGCTCTAAGTAACAATCTATGTTTTTTATTAAAAAAGAGATCTTTGATTTGAATCTCTTTAGATTTTGCCATATCAACTACTGCAAAAGAAAAAACAATAGAAAATATAAAAACAAATAATAGAAAAAAATAATTTTTAAATTTTTAAAAGGGAAAGATAATATCAAATACAAAAAATTACATGAAAGATAAATTTACGCTAAGCAACACTTTTTTTCTTTTCTATCTCATTTAGCGTCTCTTTATTTTTTTCTAAACGACTCTGAGCTGTCGGATGAGTTGAGAAAATCTCATATGCTTTTTTTATCCAATCAGATGTCTTAAGCTCTCTTGTAATAAAAAATTCTTGAAGCCAAAGAGCTGCTTTTGGATTATAGCCTGCTTCTTTCATAAGATACATGCCATATTTATCTGCTTCATACTCTTGCGATCTAGAGCCAGCGAATATATATAATTTAGTAAATAAAGTTGTCAAATGATCTGTTACAAACTTAGCAATATCAAAATACATCTTCTCTTTTTTCTTTTGTTTTTCATCTGCATTTGCTCTAAAAATATCCATAACAATAGCTGTATAGATTCTAATACCAATTAAAATTATATTGAATATAAATAGCTTTTCTATTCTTCTAGCTGTATGTCTAGCTTCTGCGTGAATAATCTCATGAGCTAAAACAGCAGCTATTTTATCTTTTTTTGAAAGATCTCTGTAGCCTTTAATATTAACTTTTTCAATTCCCTCTATTATACCATCGTAGATACATATCTTTCCTCCAGGTAGACAAAAAGCATTGATTTTTGGAGATCTAATTTGTGTAAATTCCCAATTTAACTCTCTTTTTGAGTCTTTCGTTAGATCTTGTCCAATTTTTTGAACTAACTTTGAGTTTTTTTCATCAAAAGTTTTTCCACCCTCATTAAACACATAAGATGCATACATCCAAGATCCTGCAAATTTTTCAAAAGATGTTGGAATCAACCAAAGTTGTCTTTTTTGAGTAACCGGGTTTTTAGCGTAAATAAAATCGTAAATCTTTTTAAACGTCTCAAAAGCTTTTTTTGCTATAATTTTTATTTTAGAATCAGTTGATTTTTCAACATCTTTTTTTACATCTAGCAAAACATCTGTTTTTACTGAGCTTTGATGAACTTGAAAATCTCTTGTCAAATTAGCTGTAGTAGGCATATTTTTTTACCTTAATAATTAATTAGATTAATTTTACAAATATTGTAACAATTACATTAATTAACGTCTGTTTTTTACATTAATTAAAATGCAAATTTAATATTTTTTAAATTAATAGTAATTAACAAAATATTGAAAAATATTTGATTGACTCCATTTTATAGCTCAAATTTAATAAAAAATATTTGATTAAAATTATTTTTTACTTTTATGATAGCCCCTAAAAATGGAGGCCTATGATGTCAGCCGCGTCAATAATAACCTTTTTATCAACTCCCGAGGAGTTAACAACTACAAGATTCTATCAAAATGCAAAAAAATATACTCTACTCTCTTTCAAAGCTCAATCGAGCAAAAAATATTTAGATGGATGGAAACTCTCCGCTCCAGCTAAATTAAACTATTTAGCTGATCTGGTTTTTCATGTTGTCATGATGCTAATTACACCTTTAAAAGTATTTTTCGCATCTATTCAGGCCTTATATTCTTGGGGAGATGACACTATATTATTACAAAAAAATCTTGAAGTATTAAATATCCATGCGAACACAGCAATAGCTGATGTTATTGGAATAGTTTTTACAAAATCAGGTATTAAGTTAAGAAAAAACAATAATGTAAGGGATTTTATTGCAGTAGCTATTATAGTATCGTCTGTATTGTTAGCCGTTTTTGCAATGAAAAAAGCTGATAATTTTAAAATAATTTATGATCCAACTAGCAACTCTTTCAAGCCTGCTATTAATTGGAAACTTTAAAATATTTAATTTTATTATTAAAAATAAAAGTTAAACATTTGCTACAAATTAACTGAAATAAATTCGCAAAACATCTATACTCTCTTATTAAAAACAATAGTTATTTAATTATGAGTTTAAAGATATTTCAAAAATGCTTTTCAAAAAAATCTAAACATGTTTAAAATGACAAAACTAATCAGCAAACACTTATCATAATTTTTTTTAATTTAAATTCCCTTATAAATAAAAAATTTTAATTTGTGATGCCATTATAACTTTAACAAAAAGTATAGTTTCAACTTTATAAACTTTTTTTATTATACTTTAATCATTCAAACAGTATATTATTCAATATTCAATATTGAATATTCACAAGCTTAGGAGGAAAATTAATGGCAATTAGACCTAATAGTTCTAGAAATCATACTTTTCAAAGAGACCCACATAGTAGTTCTCATACATCTAGCTACAATCAAAGAAATTTAGCTGAAACTGTATTACAAAGGCTCATAGACCAAAGAGGGCGAAATACTACTTTTCAAGACTTTAATACCATTAAAAGGTTACCATTCGAACAAGCTTTTAAGTATATAGAAAAAAATAATTTTCGTATAGACAACAAAATTTATCATCAATTGATCAGGTCTATAAAAAAAACAGATCGAGTTGCAATTGATTATTTGAACTATTTTTTGCAAAACACACCAACAACAATAAAAGGACAATGCATTAAAAATAGTTATTTTTATAATTCAATAATTGGTCATGGCAAAAAAAATATTAATTTTTTCCCAATAGCAAAAAAAGCATTTGAAGAGGCTAAAAGAAATAGATTTGCTAATGTCGTCACTTATAATGGCTTTATCGATGCTGCCGGTAAAAATGGTGAGTTTCGAGAAGCTAAAGTTGCATTTGAAGAGGCTAAAAGAAATAGATTTGCAGATGTCGTCACTTATAATGGCTTTATCGATGCTGCCGGTAAAAATGGTAAGTTTCGAGAGGCTAAAGATGCATTTGAAGAGGCTAAAGGAAATAGATTTGCAGATGTCGTCACTTATAATGGCTTTATCGATGCTGCCGGTAAAAATGGTAAGTTTCGAGAAGCTAAAGTTGCATTTGAAGAGGCTAAAGGAAATAGATTTGCTAATGTCATCACTTATAATGGCTTTATCGATGCTGCCGGTAAAAATGGTGAGTTTCGAGAGGCTAAAGTTGCATTTGAAGAGGCTAAAGGAAATAGATTTGCTAATG
>JAAKFV010000073.1 GCA_011064875.1 Candidatus Anoxychlamydiales bacterium
GAAGAGTTACGCTTGCATTTCCTCTAAAAAACAGAGTGCATACTCTAAAATTAACTGGAAATGAAGAATTAAAGAAAGCCGTTAAAGAATTTTTCTCTAATCTAGAAGAAATAGATAAATCTCTACAAGCTAAAGAAGATCCAGAAGAAACTTTTAGACGAAAAAAAGATACTTTTATTAGAATTAAAAAAAAACAGCTCTTTTAAAAATAAAAGAGCTGTTTTTTTTTAATTATTCTCGCAATATTTTCAATAATTATTTATATAGAAATTTATAGAAGAATATTAATTTTAAGGTGATAAAAATGAACGCAAGAATCAGAGCTGAGTGGAATTCTCTTAAGAAAGTGGTTATTCACAGACCTGGAATGGAGATGTTTTTTGGTCTCATGTCTCCGTATAGTTCTCTATATGAAAGAGCTTTTTCAAGATCAGGAGCTAGAAGAGAACATGAAATTTTAGAGACCATTTTAAAAACAGAATTTGGAGTAGATGTAATAAGACTAAAACAAGCAATTTTGCATACCGCATCTAGAGTTCCGATAGTTAAAAGAGAGCTTATTAATTTAGCAAGAGAGACTATGGAGTACACTGGCGATGCTGGAGCTATTGCTAAAGCAAAAGAAGAGTTCGAAGAGAATATAAAATATCTAGATCTTGCCCATTTTTTTAATATTTTAATAATTAATCCATCTTTAAATTTTGTTGTTCAAAAAGGTACTAGAAATGTTCAATTAAATATCACCAAAAGACAACCACTCGCAAATTTATATTTTATGAGAGATCAGCAATTTGTAACAGATAGTGGAATAGTTTTATGCAGACTCGCAAAACCTGCGAGAAGAAGGGAGACTATCGTTACTAAATTTTTCTGGGAACAAGTTATGGGCTTATCACTTCTTCATGAAATCGATGAGCCAGGAACTATTGAAGGTGGAGAGTTTATTCCAATGGGGAAATTTGCTCTAATTGGGCAAGGAGATAGAACAAACAGAGATGCTATAGAGCAACTACTTAAATTAGAATTTGAATTCAGCGAGCTAGCTGTAGTGCATCAACCTATGCATCCACTTATTCCCTCTGATAAGCCGGATCCTATGATCAATATGCATTTGGATACTTATTTTAATGTAGCATCATCTAGAGTTGTAGTTGGCTGTGAAATGCTTATTAAAAATGCTAGAGTTGAAATTTTCCATAACGAGGGAATGGGCACTTTTAAAAAAGATCCAAATGAAACTAATCTTTATGATTATATAAAATCTAAAGGATTTGAGATTATCAATATTACAACTTTAGAGCAGATGAGCTACGCTTCTAACTTTTTATGTATAAAAGATGGAAATATTTTAGCAGTAGAGTCTGAAAGAAACGTTAAAAATGTTATAGATAACGTAAAAAGAATTGCTAGAGATGATCCAAAACGTTATGAAAAACTTTTGGATCACATTCAAGCAGATTATGAGTTTTTGAAAAATGAAGGACAATTTTTCCCTCATAAAAAAGATGTTTATAAAATGGGACTCGATGTATATCCAATAAATATTCCTAACTTAACAGGTGGCTATGGCGCTGCTCAC
Organism: Candidatus Anoxychlamydiales bacterium; assembly: GCA_011064875.1. Lineage (GTDB taxonomy): Bacteria > Chlamydiota > Chlamydiia > Chlamydiales > SM23-39 > JAAKFX01. The sequence continues at coordinate 1,580 of JAAKFV010000073.1, forward strand.
TGCATGACTTGCGCATTAGAGAGAGGATAAAAAATATGAAAGAAAAAGTATTAATAGCTTTAGGGGGCAACGCACTTTTACAAGTAGGTGAAAAGGGAACAGATCAAGATCAGCTAAAACATGTAAAAGAGACAGCTCATCACTTTTTAGATATTATAAAAGAGGGATATTTAATTTCTGTAACACATGGCAATGGGCCGCAAGTCGGAGCAATACTTTTGCAAAATGAGATATCTAAAAAAAATATTCCTGCAATGCCACTCGATATTTGTGGAGCTGAGACTCAAGGATTTATTGGCTATATGATTCAAAGGCTTACCTATAATCAAATTACAAAACAATCAGATGATATAAAAGTTGTAACAGTTTTAACTCAAGTTTTAGTCGATAAAGAAGATGAAGCTTTTAAAAATCCATCAAAGCCTGTTGGTCCTTACTATACAAAGGAAGAGGCTTTAGTATTTGAAAAAGAGAAAAATTGGACTATGATCGAACAAATTGGAAAAGGATATAGAAGATGTGTTCCTTCTCCAGAGCCTCTTGAAATAATCGAAGCTTTTAGCATCAAAACTCTCTTCGATCAAAAAGTGATTGTTATCTCTTGTGGAGGAGGCGGCATTCCAGTTATAAAAAATGATGATGGTACTCTATCTGGAGTAGAAGCTGTAATTGATAAAGATAAAACAGCTTCTGTTTTAGCAAAAACTATTAATGCTGAAATATTAATGGTTTTAACAGATGTTGAAAAAGCATATATCAATTTTCATAAGCCTGATCAGAAAGCTCTAGGTAATATTTCTGTTAAAGAGGCTAGAAAATATTTAGATGAAGGCCAATTTGGTAAAGGATCTATGGGACCTAAAATTGAAGCCGCTATTAGATTTGTAGAAAAAGGTGGAAAAAAATCAATCATAACATCTTTAGAAAATGCTCTTTTAGCTTTAAATGGAAAAACTGGAACAATAATTTCTAAATAAAAAAAGAGCGAAATTTTCGCTCTTTTTTTGATTTCAAATCAATTTTCTTAATCTATTATTTTCTATTTTAGATTAAACATTTCCAATCGTTGCTACCATTACAGCTTTTATAGTATGTAATCTATTCTCAGCTTCATCAAATACAATAGAATGTCTAGATCTAAAAACTTCATCTGTTACTTCCATCGCTTTTAGACCAAATTTTTTATAAATTTGTCTACCAACTTCAGTTTTTGTATCATGAAATGCAGGAAGGCAGTGCATAAATCTAACATGAGGATTTTTAGACTTATGAAGCATTTTTAAATTTACTTGATATGGTTTTAAAAGTTTTATTCTTTCAGGAAATTTACTTTCTTCTCCCATCGATACCCAAACGTCAGTATAGATTACATCAGCGCCTTTTGCTCCTTTATCAATGCTAGAAGTAATTTCAATTTTTCCACCTGTTTCTTTTGCTAAAGCTTGCATCTGTTTTACAAGTTTAGGGTTTGGCCATAAACTTTTCGGTGCAAGTGCAACAAAGTGCATTCCTAGTTTTGCGCATGCTATCATCCAAGAGTTACCCATATTATTTCTAGCATCACCAACAAAGACTACTTTTACATCTTCATAGGGTTTGAAAATATGCTCTTGAATCGTTAAAAGATCGGCGAGTATCTGAGTGGGGTGATATTCATCTGTAAGACCATTCCAGACAGGAACCCCCGAGTGTTTTGCAAGATCATCTATAAGTGATTGTTTAAATCCTCTATATTCTATTCCATCATAGTATCTACCCAAAACTTCAGCTGTATCTTCTACCGATTCTTTTTTTCCCATTTGAGAATTTGTTAAAAATGTGACGTATGCACCTTCTTGAGATGCTGCCATCTCAAATGCACACCTAGTTCTTGTAGATGATTTATCAAATATTAAAACAACGTTTTTATCTTTTAATAAATCTCCTTTAATACCTGCTCGATATTTACTTTTTAAATCTTTTGATAAATCTAAAAGATAATGAATTGCTTTTGGGGAAAAGTCTTTTAGAGTAATAAAACTTCTTCCTTTTAAATTAACTGGCATGAAATGCTCCAATTTTAATACTTATCTATTTTTGATAAATAACAGATTAATTTATTGAATTCAAAATTTTTTTTTATAATTCTAAATAAGAAAAATATAAAACATCTTTTATATTATGAATTTTATGTTTTAGCATCATGAGTCTATCAAAACCAATTGCTATACCATATAAATTATTACCGATGTGATTTATAGATTTTAAAAAGTTTTCATCTAGAGTCAGATGTTTTTTTTTCTTGATTATTTTTTCAAATCTTTTTCGGATAATTTTTTGATCGTTTAACTCTAAATAACCGTTAGCAAGCTCAAAGCCATTTAAGTAAAACTCAAATCTTTTTGCAACTTCAATATTATTTCTCATATGAGTTTTAGCGAGTGGCGTTTCTTCTTTTAAAAAGTCATAAATAAGATATAAAACATCTTTTTTAGCTTTTTTTGAAAAAAAATAATCAACTATTAAGCTGATAAGGGCGTTTTTTTCAATATCCTTTGAAGTTGAGATTTTTAGTTTTTTAAGAGTATTTAATAGATCTTTTTTTGTGCATCTTGAAAGATCTAAATCAAAATTTTTAAAAAAAAGATCAAAAAAAGAAAGTTTTTCAACTTTCTTAAATTTTACAAATAATTTAAGTATCTCGATATTGTCTTTGATAAATTTTTGATAAGTAGTGTTAGATTTATACCACTCTATCATGGTAAATTCAATATTATGTAAATTTCCAATTTCATCTTTTCGAAAGACATGACCTAAAAAGTATATATTTTCAATGCCCTCAGCGATTAACCGTTTCATAATATGTTCAGGTGAAGTATGTAAATAGCCTATTTGTTTTTTAAATGGACGTGTTTTAATCGTATCGATATGCTCATCGATAAATGGATGTTTTACCAAATGAGGAGGATCTACTTCTAAGATCTTTTTTTGAGCAAAAAAAGATCTAACTTTTTTAAGCATCGAAGATCGGTCTTTTAAAATCTTTTTTCGATTAGATTCTTGAGACATACTCACATGTTCTAGTATCAACTTTTATTGTTTCATCTTGGTTGATGAAAATAGGCACTTGAACTTTAGCGCCAGTTTCTAAAGTTGCAGGTTTTAAAACTCTTCCAGACGCTGAATCTCCTCTAAGACCTGGATCAGATTCAGTAATTTTTAGTTCCATAAAAGTTGGAGCGATCAAATCAATAACAGAACCTTTGTAAAAAATAAGATCATAGACTACATCATCTTTTAGCCACTGTCTATTATCTTTAATTACAGAAAAATCAACACTAACTTGTTCAAAGGTTTCATCTGACATAAATACAGCAGCTTCTTGCTCTAAATATAAAAGCCTCATTCTTGTCTCTTCTACATCTGCTAGTTTTAACTTTTCTGTAGATTTATAAGTTTTTTCAACAGTTCTACTCGTTAATAAATTTTTTACTCTAATCCTATTAAACGCTTGCCCTTTCCCAGGTTTAACGAATTGATTGGAGACAACAACATAAGGGTCATTATCAATTTCAACCTTCATAGATGTTTTTATATCATTTACAGATAGCTCACTCATTTTTTGTCCTTTAAAATCTTATTTTCTTAATCTTTAATATTTTTATTCATTTTTTATTATTTTGCAATTTCTAATCCTTGCAAATTTTTAAAATCTTGTCTAATCTTAGCTTATATGAGGCATATATGAATGAAATGGAAAAAGAGGCGGCCCTGCAAACACTTGAGAGATACTCAGGTAGCAAGCCAGAAGATTTTCAAGAAAATTTAATAATTACAAACTTTCCAACTTATGTTCACTATTTTGCTGAATCTAGAAATGTTGAAATTTTTGAAGGCTCTGCTTTTAAAGTAGCTCATTCAAAAGATGAGAAAGTGAGCATTTTGGATTTTAAAATAGGTTCTCCTGTTGCTGCTTTAGTTGTAGATATTTGCTCGTTTTTACCTATCAAAACATCGATTCTTTTGGGTATGTGTGGAGGTCTTAGAAGAAGGTATAAAATAGGAGAGTTTTTAGTGCCAGTTGCTTCAATTAGAGGTGAGGGCACATCAGATTATTACTTCCCTCAAGAAGTGCCAGCTCTCGCTAATTTTCTGATGCAAAGAGCTGTAACTGAGGTACTTGATGAGCAAAAATCCACTTATCATATTGGTATTACTTATACCACAAACATGAGATTTTGGGAGTTTAATGAAGATTTTAAAAACAACTTGAAAGCATCTAAGGCTCAAGGGATTGAGATGGAATGTGCCACTCTTTTTACTGCTAGTTATAAAAGAAAGTTCACTTTAGGGGTGCTTTTGTTAATCTCAGATCTTCCTCTAAACCAAAATGGTGTAAAGACTAAAAAAAGTGCCGAGTTCGTTTTTGAAAATTATACAAAAGATCACGTCGAAAAAGGTGTTGAAATTCTTAAAAAAGCAAGAGAGCTTCAACAAAAATCCGTCAAAGGTTCTTATAAAAGAGACATCGATTAAAAAAAATATTTTACAAAAAAATGTAAATTAAAATTTTAATTTACAGTCCTCTTTTTAGCTTGCGCTTATAAGCTGTTAATTATTAATGAGTTGCATTCATATTTTTTGAGAGATTAATAATTATTAAGAAATTATAAATTTTAATTATAATTAATTAATAAATTTGTTATAATTATATTTAATAAATTTAAATGTAATAACATTTAATTAATAATAATAATTTTTAAAAAAGGAGAAAAAAAATGACTGCTTTACCAAAAACAGATTCTATACCAAAAGAACTTGAAATTAGAAAAGATATAGGTTGGAAGAAAAGTTTACAATGTGGTGTTGGAACTTCGGTAGGAGCGTTTGCCGCACTAAAAGCTATAGAACCAATAGCTAGTTTAACTACTTCAATTCTTTCAAGTATTTCTGAAACTGTTTGTCCTAATGAGACGATTAAAGGAAAGGCTTGTGAATTAATTGGCAGTAATTCTAGTTATATTTTTAATTTAGCTATTGATCATCCATATTTTTCTACTCCAATTGGAATTGCAATTGTAGGGGGATTGGCTTGGAAATATAGTGAAGGAGTATCAAAAATATCTAAACAAGCTTATGGGACTCTAAAACAAGGTATAGAAGCTTATGGGACTCTAAAACAAGGTATAGAATACGTGAGTGATATTTTAAAATATAATAAAAGAGAATTAGTGATAACGATAGGATTAGCAGGAGTTATGTATTTCCATATAGGTTCGAATTTAGCAATATTTATTTTATCTTCTGGCGCAGCATATATTGCTGGTGATAATAAAGATAATCAAAAAGCTCTGACAGCAACGAATAGGCATATTAGAGATATTAGCGAAAAAGCTATAAAAGATAGTGCAGTACAAAAACAACTGACTGATAAAAATATAGAAATTCAAAGCTTAAAAATAGACAAGGCTAGATTAATAAGAGAGAACTCGGCTGTGACAACACAATTACAAGAATGGGGTGATAGAATTGTAGAGGAAGGAGCTATTAATAGAGAGCATTTGCTAGATGCTGGAGTAGTAGTAGCAGATAGAAGCTCTGGGTCAGCAGCAAGAGGAAATCCTGAAAAAGATGCAAAAATAAGAGAGGCTATCTCTAAATTACCACAGAATGAACAAGCTGCTTTAAGAGCTATTCTGAGCGCACCATCTCAAACGAGAAGTGACTTTAAAAAGAACTGTTATCAAACTCTAGATGCAGGTAGCTTAATTGGATTTCTAAAAGACATAGCAAATAAAATTATTCAAGATAATGCTACTGCAAGACAACAGTAATCAAGCTAATAAACCAAGAAGCATAGGTTAAATCATAAAAAAAGATACTCGAAAAAAAAAAAATTTTCGAGTATCTTTTTTTCTTTAATGTTTCCTATAAAATCTCAAAACTCTTTTT
>JAAKFV010000074.1 GCA_011064875.1 Candidatus Anoxychlamydiales bacterium
AAGCCTGTGGAGTTTGTGTAAGACTTTTTTAGAAGATTCTAAAAAAGCAATAAACTGTGAAGCAGGAACTTAGCTTGTAGCTAGGGAATCCTCTTCCTTTAGGGAGAGGAGGATGTCAAAGAATAGCCTTTAGGAATAATTAATCTTTTAACTTTTTCTTTTACTTCTTCAATTGGAGAGCTTGGAATATGATTTTTTGAAAACCCATTTTTCTAATATGAAATTTATAATAAAATCACATCATAAAATCAAGAAAACTCATTTTTATGATGTGAAATTAAATATCTAATTCCTTAAATAGCTAATAATAAGAGATTTACTAAATATCGATCTGGAAGATTTATATTCTTTATAATAAGCAGTTTAGGGAATATTGAGATCTAAGTAATAAACATTAAGCGATATAAGGGTAATTATTTTAAATCAAGGTTTTGCATTTTTTATTTGGAATTTCTCTAACATATTTTGGAATCAAATAACCAGAGAGATTCTCATGTAGCATTTTTATTAATTCTTTACCTTTTTTTATTGGAACTTCAAAATGCTTGGATCCTTCTACCTTATCTAGTTGATGTAAATAGTAGGGAATGATGCCTATTTCAATTAACTTTAGATTTAAATTTTTCAAAGTTTCAAAATCATCATTTACGCCTTTTAGTAAAACGCTTTGATTAAATAATAAGATATTTTGTTTTTTTAATTTTTGAGTAGCTTTTATTAAAGTTGAATCTATCTCACGGGGGTGATTTATATGAAAAACAAATATAATTTGTTTTTTTATATTTTTTAAAATTTTTATAAAATTTTGATCAATTCTTTTAGGATCGGAGATTACGTATCTTGTATGAAATCTTAAAATTTTTATGTGAGATATTTTATCTAACTTTTTTAAAAGATTCTCTATTTGATTGTTACTGAGTGTTAGAGGATCTCCACCACTTAAAATAATTTCAGTTATAGTTTTGTCTTTTTTTATCAATCCGATCTCTTTATCAAAATTTTTATTAGAAAATTTTTCTGCATGTTTTCTAAAGCAGTATCTACAATGCATTAAGCATGCATTTGTAGTGATTATTAGAGCTCTTGAATTATATTTTTTTAAAAGTTTGGATCTTTTGAATTTTTTTTCACTTAAAGGATCTTTTATATAACCTGGTTTTTTTAGAATTTCATCAGTTAGTGGAACGAATTGTCTAAAAATCGGATCTGTTAGATCATTTTTTTTAATTTTTTTAGCTAAAGAATAAGGTAAAAGAAGAGGAAAGTCAGATCTTAATAAAATTTTTTTTTGATTCTTTTTATCTATTTTTAAAAATTTTATTAATTTATTTATATTTGTGAAAGATTTTGGCATTTTTTTAATTTAAATGTTTTATAAACGTTATAAATATATAAAATTATAAAAAGAAAATAAATAAAGATCAAATAATAATATTTATTTAAACAAGTTCTTTATTTAAGCTTTTTTTCAAGATATCTAAATTTTTAGGGCTTTTATTTTTATTTTTTTCAATGTTTGCACCTAAAGACTGAAGCTTTTCAACAATATTTTCATAACCCCTATCTAAAAAGCTTTTTTGCTCAATTGTAGTTTTTCCATCCGCTAATAAAGCTGCCATAACGTATGCAAAACCAGCTCTAAGATCTGGAATTTTTATATCTTTGGTAACTAAATTGCTTGGACCCTTCACTACTAACGAATGCTTATGATTTAATGAATTAAATCTACATTTATTAGATCCTAAGCATTTTGTGAAAAGCTCAATATCCGCTCCCATCTCTTTTAGGGTTTTAATGTAGCCAAATCTATTTTCATAAACAGTTTCATGTAAAACGCTAGAGCCTTTAGTTTGGGTAAGTAAAACTACAAAAGGTTGCTGCCAATCTGTCATAAAACCTGGATGAACATCTGTTTCAATATGGAGATTACCTTTGAGTTCTTTATCGTAGAAAAACTCAATACCATCTTTTTTTATGTTAAATCCCGCCCTAACTTCTCTTAGTTTATTTAAAAAAGTTATTAAATGTAGATGCTCAGCTCCTTCAATAAAAATTCTTCCTTTAGTCGCTATAGTAGCTAAAGCATAAGAGATAATCTCATTTCTATCAGGGATAACATAATGCAGAGCTTCATAAAATTTATTAGACTCTTCTATATGAATTGTTCTATCTGTATCTATAAAAATATTTGCGCCAAGTTTTTGTAAAAATAAAATAAGATCGACAATCTCTGGCTCAATTGCAGCGTTTTTTATAATGGTTTTTCCTTTTGCTCTAATCGCTGCTAAAATAGTATTTTCAGTCGCTCCAACTGATGGATATGCAAGTGTAATTAATGCGCCTTGTAATCCCAAATTTGCTTTTGCAAAATATGATGCATCTTCTTTATCTTCTCTATAGCCAACTGCAGCTCCGAGCTTCTTTAAAGAAGCCATATGAAAATCAAGAGGTCTAGATCCCAGATCATCCCCGCCAACAGTTGGGACAATAATTTCTTGATTAGTTCTACCAAGAAGCGCTCCTATCATTAAAATGGGTATTCTATTAGCGCCTGAAAATCTCTGGGAAATTTTTAAATTTTTTAGTTCTTTTGTCTGAACTTCCATTATATGTTTTTCTCTGTCCCACAAAACGTCCATTCCGATTTCTCTACAAAGAGCTACAGTGATTTCAACATCACCAATATTTGGAACGTTATGGAAAATACATTTTTTATCAGAGATTAAAGAGGCGACAAGTAGTTTTGTCATAGCATTTTTTGCCCCTTGAGCTTTTATTCTACCATTAAGAGTTGCTCCACCTTTAATCTTTAAAGAATCTAGATTCATAAAAAACTCATTTTTTTGTAAGTGTAGCTGATGTTTTTTAAATTTACAAAACAATAATATTTAAAAAAAAATCTAAAAACCGCATAAAAATTCTTATTTATGGCATAATCATTTTAAAAAAAAGTATGAATACTAAATTTCCTCTCTATAGAACTGGTATCGGACAAGACTCTCATAGATTTTTATCCGATGAATCTTCAAAACCTTGTATTATTGCAGGAGTGTTGTTTGAAGATGTGCCAGGGCTCGCCGCTGATTCTGATGGTGATGTTATTTTTCACTCTATTTGCAATGCTATAACATCTTTGAGCGGAGTTCCAATTTTAGCAACTGTTGCAACAGATCTATGTTTGAATAGTGGAATTACAGATTCCAAAGTTTATTTAGAAAAAGCTATGATAAGTCTAAAAACACAAAAAATAGTGCATGTAGCTATTTCTATAGAAGCTCAAAGACCTAGAATCCAAAAAAAAATAGGTCAGATGAAACATAAAATTTCAGAAATTTTAAACTTAGAAATATCTCAAATCGGAATAACTGCAACATCGGGAGATGGTCTCACTGATTTTGGTTGCGGAGATGGCATTCAAGCGTTTTGCATTATAACAACTATTGAAGTTTGATTTTTTATAAAAGAATAATTTTTTTAAATTTTTATCAGAGATAGATTCTTATAGCATTAATTTCAGGTTTTAGATATCTTATTTGAGATTTTATAAAGTATAGGAGCTAATAATTATGACAGATGCAGCAAGACCAATAAGCACAAGTACACATTTAAGTTTTTTTAATAAAGTTCAAACAAAAGTGAATTTGACTTACCAAAAAGTAAGTGATTTTATTAAAAATAATTTTTTAAAATTAACTTCTTTTGCTTTGGTTGTTGGTTCATATTTTGCATTTGGATTTGAAGTGAGTTTAGCTTTAATAGGAGTTTTTGCGACATATCAAGTAGCTTCAATACTAATTTCTAAATTTCATACTCAAAAAACCGATAAAACAATAAGAAAAGTACCATCATTTTTGTGTGATAAAAAAGATGTAGTATTTTTGCCAGATGGAAGATGTTTGCTAGATAGTTCAAAATGGTTAAGGGATTATGTTTCAAAAAAATGGGTACAAAAAAAGCAAATGAGAAAAGAAATTGGCATAAAAACGCTAAAGACAGTTGAGAAATTAGGTGTTAGTGGTCTTTTTGACTTATCCAGATCTGAAATTGATACAATGAAACAAAATACTGTGATTATTGGAGAAAATATCAAAACAAAATCTGATGAAGAAAGTCATTTTAAACAAGCTTTGAGTAAAAATACAATGTTAGCTAAAGACGAGCCTCAAAAAGTAGAAATTATTGAAGGAGATAGCTTTGATGTAGCTTTAACTTTGAAAAATGAAAGAAAATATAAAAATGTCTCAGTTTTAAATATGGCAAATCAAACATCTCCAGGTGGCGGGTTTTTACAAGGGTGTTCAGCTCAAGAAGAAGCGCTTTGTAGAAGATCTAATCTTTTTGATTCAATTAACATTCATCCAATCGGAAGAAACAATACAAATTTCAATCCCCACTTAAGAAATAAAATGAAAGGAACGTATAATGTTCCTGAATTCGGCTCTATTTATTCTCCGAAGGTTAAAGTTTTTCGAGGTAATATTGATGAAGGATTTAAATATTTCACAAAACCAGAGGAAGTTAATGTTATATCTTCCGCTGCTTACGATGTAGCACATTCATTAGGAAAACCTGCAAATTATAGAGAAAATACAAAAATAAAACTGCAAATGATATTAAATACAGCTCTTCAAAATAACCAAGAGTGTGTAGTTTTAGGAGCATATGGTTGCGGAGCTTTTGGAAATGATCCAAAAGAAGTTGCATCGATTGTTAAAGAAATTTTAAAAGAAAGACCAATATACCAACAAAAAATGAAAATTGTTTTTGCTATTATAAAAGATAGCAATGATACGAAGGGAAATTTAGAAAAATTTTCGATATTGAATAATTTTGTAAAATAGTAAACATTTTTAATAAATGTCTTTTAAATAGCGTTTTTCTTTGATTAAAGATTTGAAAAAGGCTCTAGACTCTTCTTTAGAAAGATTTCCTTCCTGAGTAAAGATATTTTGAAGAGTTTCGTCAACAGCTCTTCCCATTACAAGACCACCACAAATGTAGATCAAGCAGCCTGAGTGAATCCATTGCCAAACATCAGATGCGTTTTCTAAGAGTCTATCTTGAACATATATTTTATCTTCTTGATCTCTTGAAAAAGCTGTTGTTAATCTAAGTAAATTTTTTTCTTCTAAATCTTTAAAAAAATCTTCGAAGTAAAAATCTGTTTTAGAGTTTCTCTCACCAAAAATTAGCCAATTATTTCCTTTTGCTTGTGTTATGAATCTTTCTTCTAAAAACGATCTAAAAGGAGCGAGGCCACATCCCGATGCGATCATAATGATAGGTTTATCAAGATCTTTTGTAAGTCTAAAGCCATGAGATGGCTGAATATAAATAGGAATTTTAGTTTTTAGAGTTTGAGATAGATTGCAGATATATTCTGTTGCAACACCATTTCTTTTTATGCCTCCTAGCTCATAGGATACATGTGTTATTAAAAGATGCATTTCATTTGGATACATTTTTAAAGATGATGTAATAGAATATAGCCGAGGTAATAGTGGCATCATATTTGCACACATATCTTGAGCAGTTATTTTGTGTTTAGGAAAGAGTTTTAAAATATCCCAGATGTGATGAGTCGTAATTAATGTTTTTAGCTCATCTATTTTTAGCTTTTTATCAAAAAGTTTTATAAAGTTAAAATTTGCTTTAGAGATATTTGCTTTTTTTGTTAGAAAATCAATTAGTTTTATATTTGCATTAGTTCTTGGATTGATAATTTCTTGCGTCGGATCAGCTTTCATATAATTGATAGTAAGATCAACGATTCTAGGATCATTTTCAACTAAAATAGCTACGCTATCGCCAGGTTCATAGCTGATATTAGAATCATTTATATCTAAAATTAAATGGTACGTTTTTTTGCTAGAACCTTCTTTATTTAAAAGTTCTCTATGCTTAATTCTAGAAATATATGGCTCTTTATGAGAGTAAGTCATTTTTTTTCTTTCCTTTCTTAAAAAAAAACTATATCTTTATTTTTATAAAAATAATACAAAGGGGGTTTTTTCCATGCGCTATCTTTTTCTTTTATTATTACTATTTTTCTTCAATAGTTGCAATTTAGAAAATGGAGTTCAAAAAAATTATATCATATCTCAGGTGAAAGAGGCTGAAGATACTTCAGATGAATCTAATAATTAATTTTTTTGCTTTATAAAACCAGATAAATCGTTTTTTTGAAGCTCTTCTTTTAAAAGGGCGATCTTTTTATTTGAAATAGATCCTAAAAACTGTATTGCAGTTAAAAGTCAGGAAATCTCCAAACTTCAGATCGCAAAATCAAAAAATGTTTAGGATATGCTCCCTTCTAAAAGTGCTATTATTAAAGAAAAAATAATAAAAAAATAAACTATAATACTTTTAATTTTAATCATTTTTAGTTAGAGCCAAAGTTTTTTATTTTCAAAAGATTATGCGCTCTATCCTTGAAATTTAATCATTATCTTAAAGAATATGAAAGATAATGTTATTTATTTAATTAAAGAAAGCTTTTTTTACTTAGAAAAAGGATATTTTAGAATTATATTCATTTTATTGAACACCTTCTATCTCACTAATAAGTCGTCCATCATTATCATACTCAAAACTTTTATAAGTTCCATTTGGGAAAATTACATTATAAATCTTACTATCAGAGTAATATTCATATCTAAAAACACCCAGTTCACTATCTATAACTTTTATCAAATTATGCTGATCATCATATTCATGATTAGTAATATTTCCTTTTGGATCAGTAATTTTTACTAAATCTCCTTTATCATTATATTCATAATATTTTATTCCACTAGCTGAAACTTCTTTTTGGACTTGATTCAACGAATCATATTCATAATCATTTATAATTCCAAAATTATCCGAGATTTGTATTATTCTGTTTTTCTTATCAAAAACTCTTTTTTTTGTGTATCCTGTTGGCATTTTAATCTGAATAAGATCTCCAGATTCATTATATTTAAAACTTGTTTTAGATCCTGTTAGATTGCGCATGTTTTTTGGTTTTTCTTCTTGATTATTATAATCTAAAAAGAAAGTATAATAACCATCTGATTTTATAGAAAAAGACTCTTTATCTTGTGCAAAATTAATTTCATTTACTTTTAAATCTATTCTAACAAGGCGGTTATTATTATCATATTCATAATACTTATATCTACCGGAAGGTTGTTGTTCTAATACTAAATTTCCTTTTTTATCATAAAAAAATTGCCATTCTGCATTAAAGAAATTTTTTAAATATGTTATTTGTCCCATATTATTATATTTACATAAAGTCGAATGCCCATTTTCATCAACAATTTGTGTTGGAAGTAAAAGATCTTCTTGTTCATATAAAAAATCCCATTTTTTATCTTTCTCTTTTTTTTGTACTAACCGATCTTTTTCATCATATTGAAAAATTATTTCTTCGCCTGTTTGATCTATTATTTTCATCTGTTTTTCTTTTAATGAAAATTCACTGCAATATTTTAAT
>JAAKFV010000075.1 GCA_011064875.1 Candidatus Anoxychlamydiales bacterium
CTTTTACAAACTACTTTGGAAGAATTCATAAAAAATACAAAAACATGGATACTGCTAATATAGAGAATCTAGTAAATAGATTATTAAAAGAGCAAGATCAAACTTTTATGAATCTTGTAAGAGATAAGACCTCTCGTAGAGATACTCTCATGGATAGATTCTTTATAGCCACAACTCCATTAGGAGAAGTACTTAAAGAATTACAAAATTCTCAAGAAAGTCCAAATAGAAAATTATTATCTAAAGAGATATTTAATAAAGCAGAAGAAGAAGCGATAGAACTAACTAAAAAAGAAATAGCATTAGTTACAGAAAAAGAAAGTCGAAAGCAGATTACAAATGAAATCTCTCCTCTATTAAAAAGACAAGCAACTGTTAATAAAATTGGGCCCGAATTTCAAGTTAATACATATACTACAAATAATCAGGACTCCCCCTCAGTAGCGAGTTTAAGTACCGGTAAGTTTGTTGTTACGTGGATGAGTGATGGTCAGGATGGCTCTTTGAATGGAGTGTATGGGCAGATATTTAATGCTGATGGAACGAAAAGTGGATCCGAGTTTCAGGTTAACACGTATATAAGATTTTTTCAGAGGGAAGCTTCAGTAGCAAGCTTAAATAACAGTAAGTTTGTTGTTTCGTGGCAAAGTCTTTTTCAGGATGACGTTTATGGTTGGGGTGTATATGGGCAGATTTTTGAAGCGATTATTCCTCCAACAACCTCAGCAACAACAAGCACTATAACCTCAACAATGACAAGCTCTATAACTTCATCAACAGCGGAAGAAGTCTCAGGCGCAGATCGAACCAACAGTATAGTGTTAACAACGCTTAAGTTACTCGGATTAGATATATTGGCACTAGGAGACTGATGGGGCAGTTCCATCGGTCTACTCACCTATTAAAATATATTGCAATTGTTAGCTCAGTATCCGGAGTGATATTGGGTATTTTTGCATTTGTGTGTGATAAAACATGTAATTGTTGCAAATCAACTGCTCAAGAATCTCCAGCATAAAAATATTCCCAACAAAAAATAAATAAAATTTATAATTTCGGCTTTTCCTTATCAAAAAGCTCTTTTGAGCAAAATGTAGATGTAATAGCATCATCTATTTGATTTAACAGATGATTTTTAACAGCTTTTATTAGATCTTCTTTATTTACTGATAAAATCTGATCTCTAAACTTTTGGCGCATTTCATCTGTTTTATTAGCTTTAAGCCACAAATATGCTGTCATAGCTCTAGCTCCAGGAGATATCGGCACATCAGTTTTTTGAATGATCCCAAGCTTTGCTTCATCGATATCAGCATCAGAGAAATTACCATCAGAGATTTCTTTAATAGCGAATTTAAAAGCATTTAGAGTTGATGTGATATGTGGATCTCTAAACCCAAAGAAAGAAAAAAGACCTATTGTTGGTGAATATGTAGCTCCTGATCCATATGCTCCACCTTCTTCTCTTATTTTTTTATGTAGAATTTTATTTCCAAAAAGCTTGCTTGCAATGAGAAGAGCTGGGGAGTCTTCATGTAAAAATCCAATAGCTCTATAAGAAGATGCAGTGAATGCAACAGGTGATGATATGAAATTAGGATGGGATTTTATTTTTTCTATTTGGAAACTTTGTGAAAATGGAGGTAGATCTTTAAATTTTAAATCTAAAAGAGAATAAAAATTATTTTTTTTGAGATTTTTATAAAAATCACCATTTGAGCAGATCACTAAATCAGCTCTGTTTATACAAAAAACTTTTTCTTTTAAATCATTCAGCTCTTCTATAAGAGTTGGTATATTTTTATCCATATTTTTTATTAAATCTCTTAAATTATTTAAATAATCTATGCCATTGAATTTAGAAGATAAGAAAGCAGCCGGTGATAACGAGCTTTGAGATAAAGAAGTAGCCCAGCTCATAGAGTGCTGAACAATAGAATTTTCTAAATATGTATATTGCTGCAATAAACACTCTTTTATCCTATTTACATCTGAAAAAATAGGGTTTTCAACTACATCTTTTATGAGTGAAAACATTTTGTCAGCATTTCTATAAAGAGCTTTTGAGCTAATAGATATCGATGGAACTATATTATCAAAATTATCAGATTGAACATTTAAAGATATATCTGAGCTAATACCACCAGTGTACGCTTGAATAAAGTTTAGATTTTCAATGTAATTTCTTTTTCCTGCTCCAATATCAGTTACTAAAGATGAAAATAGAGGTAGCAAAAGTAGCTCTTTTAATGAAAGCTTGGGTAGATTAAATATAAGATCCACATATGCAATTTCATTTGTAAAAACGTCCAGATGAAAAATTTTAAATTTTTCAATTTCTTCAATGTTTAGAGCAAAATTTTTATTTTTTTTAGGAACATCTGCTATAGCAATTTTAGGAAGACAATCTATCGATGTTTTCTCTAATTTTTTTTGAAGCTCATTTAAATCTTTTGCATCTTTTAGAATTTTTTCAATTTGATTAGGTTCTAGCTTCTCTTGTATACTATCTAGTTTTTTTCTCTCTTCTGCTTCCATACCAGCAGTTAATTGAGAATCTGCTTTTAGAGTTAACTCCACCATATGGTTATTGTCTAAAAAATATTTTTTTATAAGATAGGGGATATATTTGGGGTCTTTTAGCTTTTCTCTAAGTGTTTTAAAAAGTGTGTGAATAACTAAAGCATTTTCTGGTTCAACTCCATGTTGTTTTGCTAGAGCAGATCTGAAAAATAAAGTCAGTCCATATGGTCCCATACTAGAGGAGATTTCTGTTCTTGAAAATTCTAATTGATGCAAAGCTGCATCTATAATTTTTGGATCGATCGCTGTATTAATTAATTTATTCAAACTATCAGTGATGATTTTGAAAAGAGCATCTTTGTTTTCGCTTTTGCATCCTCTACAAATTAAAATATAGGGGGCTTCACTCATCTCTGTATCAAAGACACTCTCAACTTCTTTGCAAAGATTAGATTTTAAAATATTTAATTTTAAATATGAGCCATCTGTGCCCATTAAAATGTTATCTAATAGAAGAAGTCCATGGAGATCAATTTGATCCTCTATTGGGCATGTTAAATAGCCAAAAGAGATGATAGCGCCATCTTCTTTAGACTCTTTTTCAGATATTGGATATTTATCTTCAACTGTTCGTTTTTTTGAAAAACGCTTTTGCTTTGGCATTAATCCAATCTTTGGTTTTTTTGTAGCATTTTTTAAAGCGTTTTCTTCAATAAAATCTAGCTGCTTTTCTAAATCTAAATTTCCATATAAAAAAATTATTGATCTAGATGGATGATAATATTTTTCATGGAATTTTTTTAAGTTTTCATATGTCAAATTCGGAATTTCTTTAGGATCTCCGCCAGAATTAAATGCATATGGTAAATCTGGCGTTAGATTTTCTTGCATCTTTTGAAATAAAATACTATCAGGATTTGCCATGGATCCTTTCATCTCATTATATACAACCCCTTTGTAAATCAAAGGAGAACTAGCGTCGTCGGATTTTAAAAATTCAAATCTATGACCCTCTTGTAGAAAACTCAGTCTATCTATTTTTGGATGAAATACCGCGTCAATATAAACCTCAAAAAGATTATAAAAATCTTTCTCAACTAAACTAGAAGCCGGATAGCATGTGAAATCAGAGCCTGTCATTGCATTCATAAAAGTATTTAAACTTCTTCTCAGCATTGAAAAAAAAGGATCTTTTACTGGGAATTTTTTAGAGCCACATAAAACTGTGTGTTCTAAAATATGAGCTTCACCAAAAGAATCTTGAGGCCAGGTTTTTAAAGATATACAAAATAAATTTTCATCATCATCATTTTTTATTTTTATTATCTCTGTTCCTAAAATATTATGTTTAAGTTCGATAAGCTCAACTTTTATCTCATCGATTGGAAGATATTTTGTAACTGTAAAATTATTATATTTTTGATTAACTTTATATGACATAAAAATCCTAACTTAGTTTTAAACCAACTAAGTTAGAATAGATTATAGTTTATTACAATCTTATTTTATCATACGTTCGTGGAATTCTCTAACTATGTAGTTACATTCGCCGAGGAGCATCAAAAGTTCATTATTATCTTCTTCAATAATTTTATAGGACGCTTTTCTTTTTATATCTTTTTCTAATTTCTTTAGAGCATTATCAATTCTAGTTTGCATTTTCTCTACATGTGATGCCCATATAGGTTTTTTAGAAGCTTTTTTTCTTTTTTTAGCACGTGGTCTTTTAGCTGTTTTTTTAGTTCTCTTTTTTATAGCTTTTCTTCTAGTAGATAGTTTTTTTCTTTTAACTTTTGTTTTTCTAGTTACTTTTTTAGTAGATTTTTTAACAGCTTTTTTTCTAGCAGGCTTTCTAATAGCTTTTTTTCGTTTTTTTATGGCTTTTGGCATAAATATTTCCTTTATCAATATTGTTATTCTGTTTTTCATTATATGAATTTTTTTATTTTATAATATTAAATTATTAGATCGCATAAAAAAAATGGTATAAATTATTGAAAATAAAATAGTTAATAAGAAAAATTTTATGATATTTTCTAAAATTATTAAAAAAAACTAAAAATGTTAATCATCTTCTGGATCTAAAACTTCTTCTAGATCTTTTTCAAACCCTTCATCAGCTTCTTCTGGATCAAACTCTTCTTCTATAAATGTAGAATCATAAGAATTTGTATTATTATTGTATTTAATCATATTAAAATCCTTGGCTATCTAAGTTAATATTATAGCAGAAAATGTATTTATTTTATACTATAACAAAACTATTTTCTGTCAATGTAAGATGTTGATAGATAGTGATTTATAAAATGTTTTGAAGGCTGGATTTTAAAGCGTTTTCTCTAAATTTTAACTCGTCTAATTGAATCTGGTCCATCTCTAACTGAGTTAGTAAGATAGCATACTCAGGATCAGTATTTGGTATGACTTTAAAAGTATCTTTAATTAAGCTAATTCTCTTATTTACAAGAACTTGCTCTTGCATGTTTACATCAATTTCTTGCTTTAAAAGATCAATTTGTCTGGATTTTTCATCTAAGGGATTAATAGTAAAGTCGTTAGAATCAAGTTCATCCATACAAATATCCATTTTATTTTTATTATAGCATGAAAATAATTATTTATTTTTATAGATTGGAAAAATTTTAAAGGTTAATAATTGTATTAGAGACTAAATTCCTAATTTAGTATCATTTTAGTAAATTTTAAAAGAGCTATGAAAAGAATATCTTTAATACCAAATATAATAACAGCATTTGGACTAGCTATTGGTCTTTTTGTTATTTTTAAAGTCAATATGATCGAGCCCGGAGCTGGTAATTTTGAGCTTGTTCAAAAGTCTGTTTTTTTATTGCTACTCGTGGCTTTAGCGGATTTTGTAGATGGCGCTGTCGCAAGAGCCTTTAAAGCGCAAAGCGATTTTGGTTTGATGTTTGATTCTCTTGCGGATGCTATATCTTTTGGGGTTGCACCAAGTGTTTTACTTTTAAAAACACTCTCTTTGCAGCAAGGCTCTTATCTCTCTTTTGTTGCTGCTGCTGGAGCTATGATCTTTTCACTTTGTGGGATGCTTAGACTTGTTAGATTTAATCTGAAATCTATTGAAGCTAAAGGAAATTTAGTAGAGATGTCTATCCAAAAAAAGAACTTTACTGGCCTTCCTATACCAGCCGCTGCTGCTGTTGCTGTTGCATCAAACCTTTTTTTACTATCGCCTTTTTTAACCAACTATTTTGAGATCTCAAATCCTCTGAGAGTGTTCGTTTTAACTGCTGTAAATATTGTTTTGGGTTATCTAATGGTGAGTAGATGGAAATTTCCATCTTTAAAAAGATTAAACTTTAGAATGCCATCTTTTCATTTGGCTTTTTTAGCTGTATTATTTGCTGTTTTTTTCCTATATGGCATTTTTTACTACTTTTCTATTGTGTTTGCAATCCTTTCTTGGAGCTATATTTTAATAGCTTTTATCCTATCTTTAATTCGATTAATCGCTGGTAAAAAATCTAAAACACTTAAAGATTTTGATCCAGATGATGAAGATGATGAAGATAAATTAAATTTTTAAAAATTAAATTTTTTGGTTTTTTAAAATATCATCTCTATTATGCTCCAATCAAAGGAGTAATAAGATGAATTTAATATATTTACTTATAGCTATATCTATTTTTTTTATGGTTTCGATTCTCGCCATAATTTTTAGTTTGAAAAAAACTAAAAAAAATATGGCTCAGACTTTTAAAAGCCTCTCTTTTGATATCATGCAGCAAAATAGTAAGTCCTTTATGGATCTTGCAAAAATAAATTTTGAAAAATATCATGTTGGATACCAGGCAAATATAGATCATAAACAAAAAGAATTAGAAAAAGTTTTAGATCCTCTAAAAGAGTCTATTAATAAAATCGATGAGTATACCAAAAATGTTGAGAAACAAAGACAAGGTGCATATGAAGCTTTAAATAAACAAATAGAGGTGCTTGTTCAATCTGAGCGCTATTTAAGAGAAGAGACTCATAATTTATCTAAAGCTTTAAAATCTCCAAATGTTAGAGGTTCTTGGGGTCAAATCCACCTAAGAAGAGTAGTAGAGTTAGCTGGTCTTTTGAATAACTGCGATTTTTTTGAACAACAATCAACGACAAAAGATGATAAAACATATAGACCTGATCTAATAATTAGACTTCCTAAAGATAAACAAATCATTATCGATGCTAAAACACCAATCGATAGCTATTTAGATGCTCAAGATAAACAAGAGGATCATAAACTTCTAAAACTGAAATCTCATGCTCTAAATTTAAAAAAACATATTAATGATCTAGCTTCTAAAGAATACTTTTCAAAATTTGAAAATACCTTAGAATATGTAATCTTATTTCTTCCTGCAGAAGCACTACTCAGCTCTGCTCTTTCTATAGACCCAACGCTTTTAGAGATGGCTGCTAAAAAAAATATTATAATAGCAACTCCAACAACTTTAATTGCTATTTTGAAAACAATTGCCCATATCTGGAAAGAATCTGAAATGTCAAAAAATGCTAAAGAGATTGTAAAAACAGGAAAAGAGCTCTACGAGAGATTATTGACTATGACTAGTCATTTTACAAAGACTGGAGAAAATTTATCAAGAAGTGTTAGTGCCTATAACCAAACTATTGCATCATTGAATTCTAGAGTATTCCCAAGCGTTAAAAAATTAAAAGATATGGGAATATCTTCTAAAGAAAATGAGCTAGAAGAGATTTCAAATACTTGTAATATTAATGCACTTGAAAAAATAAATGATTGAAGAGTTCGAAATTGAACTTCTCTCGCCTAAAGGCCTGACTATTACCCATAACTTTAAGAAACCTTCGGTTTAATCGTTCTTCTTCCAATTTTACAGATTTAAACTCTTTTGAACACCAAGTATTTTGTTGTAA
>JAAKFV010000076.1 GCA_011064875.1 Candidatus Anoxychlamydiales bacterium
AATTTTTGCGCAATATCGTAGTTTCGATCAAATCTATTTATTCAAAAGTGATGCTAAAGATTCTGTGACTTTAGAAGTATATGATTTAGGTTTAAATCGGCTCAGAACAAGACCTATTACAACAGCTTCTCTTTCAGATATATATCATTTACCAAGTTGGTTTTAGGAGGAAATGTTAAGGAGTGTGTAAATAGGCTTTTAAAAGAAGGTTATCATCCCTCATTGGAAGGTTGGGAATCTTCTGTTTTTAAATCAGATGCAAGCAAGCTTGGTGAACATTCGATGTTCAATATTGATAAAGTAATTTTTGATGTTGAAGCACAAATAGTAAAAAAACATTGGGATGACATAAATATTGACGAATTTACTTGTGCGATAACTAACTATATAATGGAAGAGCCTGTTATGATAACTAGTTGTGGACACTCATTTGAATCATGGGCTATCAGACAACATATCGAATATGAAAAGGGCGAACTTAAAAAAGAAAAAGCTCAATGTCCAAAATGTAGAGCTCCTATGCTAGAGGATAGCCTGATCCTCAATTATAATCTTAGAGATGTTATTGAAGCGGAACAAAAGAAAGTTCAAATAGCTACATTGGTACCTTCATTAAAAAATCTTTTCAAGGGCAAAAACCATGAAGATCTAGCACAACCATTGTTAAAACTGGTAAAAAAACATTTAGAAAATAATGAATATGATGAAGCATTGAGCGAGAATGTGAACGCAATAAAATACTGCAATAAAAGCGAATATTATGCTAATATCCCAAATGGTCTAAATTTCGGGGATCATTATAAAGTTTAAACAAATAGAAAAAACTTAAGCATCAGGTCTTTACAATTTCTTTTTAAATTTTTAAAAAAATACCTTGCGATTTTTTTTACAAAGGATTAATTTATCGTACAAATTTTAACTCTGCTACTAAGGACAGCTTAAAGAATTGTGTACTTCAATGAAAACAAACATTAGGGAAAGAAAAAATCTAAATTTTTTTAGCGCGGTGGGACCCAAACTTTTGTTTGCAGGCCTTGCCAGCAAAATTTAGGAAAAATTTCCACTTAAGAGAATGGTTGTAAGCGCATTTTTTAAGTCCTAGCGGCGGAGTTTTTTTTTATCTATAAATAAGTTGTTGAAAATTTAGTATTTCTACTTTCGATATCTGAAAAATTGCAATCTTTTATCATAAAAAAATCTTTCAAAGTAGTTTTTATCTTTTGGATAAAATCTTCTTTTGAATATTTTTCTTTAAGAGGAGATAAAAAATTTTCATGAGATCTATTTTTTCGATATTTTGGAGCTATTTTAGGAACTTTTAAATATTTTTTCATTTTTTTATCATCAAAATCCATTAAAAAAGATGTGTGTAGTAAAAAGCGATCTTTTTTGATATACATAGCATTTCCAGCTATTTTTTTATCATCTATTACAAAATCATTTTCTATTAATTTAAAATTTTCGATCTCAAAAACTTTTTTATAAAAATTTTCAGCCCATCTTAAAATGGGCTCTGGAAAAAAAGTGATATCTAGAGATTTTTTTGAAAAAATAAATGTTACAAATATAGTGTTTTTATCTACGAAAACACAGCCGCCTGCTGTAAATCTTTTAATGATTGGAATTTTATCTTCCTTAGCTTTTTCAATTTCTACCAAATCACTTATATTATTAGAAATACCTAAAATTACAGAACTAGAGCTTCCCTCATTGATTATACAAAAGGGTTTATCAAAGTTTTTTAATAAAGCTTCTTCTAACTTGAGCTGCTTGTAAATATTTAACTTTTTTGTATGTATAAAATTTAGCATTTTTTATTTTTTTTTATTAAATTTATTAAAAATTTTAAGGATTATTTTTTTTTAATTTGAAAGATATAGAGCTTACTTTTTTTCTTCTTTTTTTATCCTCTTCGCATTTTTCTAAAAGTTGATTTAGTTGATCTACATCTAATGGTAGAAATAAGAAATCAAAAACTCCAGCTTTTGTAGCTTTGTCTCTATATGCTTTTTTTATGCTCTTGGTAATTAAAATTATAGGAGTTGTAAAAAGCCTTTTTCTCTTTTTTAACTGAAAACAAAGATCAATTGCATTTTCAATTTTCTCATCAATGAATACTAAATCTAAATTTGTTGTTTCTGCAATTTCAATTGCTTTATCTGCTTCTTTTTTTTCAATAACATGAAATCTATCTTCTAGATTTTTTCTAAAAAATAGTTTTGTATTTAGATTCTCAGTGACTACTAATGCTAATGGTTTTTCTTGTATCATAAATTTATGTTAACAATAAGTTTTAGTTTATGAAAGATTTTTTATTTTGAAGAGCGATCATCAAAATTGAAATATCAGCAAAAGAAACCCCATTTATTTTAGAAGCTGTCTCTAAATTTTGAGGGGTGAATTTCATTAACTTTTCTATAGCTTCATACCTCAGTCCCTGAACTTTTTCAAAATTAAAGTTTTTAGGAATTTTAATTTTTTCTAAATTCTTTAGTTTTTTAACCTCTTTTTTTTGTCTTTTAATATAGCCTTCATATTTGATCTCAAGCTCGATTTGGTCATTAATCTCTTTTTTATAATCAAAAAAATCTTCAGGGTAATCTTTTAATAGTTTTTCATATGAGTTTTCAACTCTAGATAAAAGTTTTTTTAATGAATAACTCCTGCCTTCTATAGTTTTATGTATTTTAGATAGTTTTTTTACTTCACTTTCTATAATTTTCTTTTTTTCTTTTACTTTTTTATATCTTTTTTCATCTATTAGTCCCAATTCATATCCATATTCTCTAAGGCGAAGATCAGCGTTATCTTGTCTTAAAAGAAGTCTATATTCTGCTCTTGATGTAAACATTCTATATGGCTCTAAAATTTCTTTTGTAACTAAATCATCTATCATTACAGCGATATAGCTCTCATCTCTTTTTAATATAAACTCATCTTTTTTAAAAATTTTATTATAAGCATTTATTCCAGCAATGAGTCCTTGCGCTGCTGCTTCTTCATATCCTGTTGTTCCATTTAACTGACCTGTAAAATATAAATTTTTTATCAGTTTGGTTTCCATCGTAGGATAGATTTGAGTAGATGGCATGTAATCATATTCAATTGCATATGCAGGTCTCATAATTTCAGCTTTTTCAAGCCCAACCATGCTTTGAATAAATTCTAACTGAGAAGAAAATGGAAGTGAGGATGACAATCCATTTATATAATATTCAACTGTATTTAATCCCTCTGGTTCTAAAAAAGCTTGGTGTCTTTCTTTTTTAGCAAATTTCACAACCTTATCTTCAATAGATGGGCAATATCTTGGTCCCACTCCCTCTATTCTTCCTGAAAATAAAGCAGACTTATCTAAATCTCTTTTAACAATTTCAATAGTTTTTTTCGTTGTATAAGAGATATAACATGGAACTTTAAAATTTAATTTTTGCTCTACATCATCGAATGAGAATTTTACATTACTATTAAAAAGGCCATTTGGAGGGCCATCTAGATAGTCGTCTGGTTGCTGGGCTTCTAGTTTAGAGAAATCAATGCTTCTTTTATGAACTCTAGGAGGAGTTCCCGTTTTTAATCTTTTAATCTCAAATCCTAAATTTTTTAAAGATGTAGGTAAATTATTTGAACTGAGATCCCCAGATCTTCCTCCAGAAAAATTTGAATCCCCGATATGCATCAGACCTTTCATAAAAGTTCCAGATGATAAAATCACACTTCTTGCTTCAAATATCACTCCCTCAATAGTTGAAACACCTGTAACACAGCCGTTTTCACATATAAGATCTTTTACAGTAAATTGCTTGAGCTCTAAATTTGGAGTGTTTTCAAGTAATTTTTTCATCTCTAAAGAATATTGAGCTTTATCGATTTGAGCTCTCGGAGCTCTAACAGCCCATCCCTTAGAAGCGTTCAACATCCGAAAATGAATTCCCGTTTTATCTGCTACTTTTCCCATGATACCACCGAGCGCATCGATTTCTCTTACAATATGCCCCTTTCCAATCCCTCCAATGGAAGGATTGCAACTAGCCTTTGCAATAGTATCTAAATTCATTGTTAAAAGAAGCGTTTTAGCGCCCATCTTAGCTGATGCATGCGCAGCCTCAGAGCCAGCGTGACCAGCTCCAACAACTATAACGTCATATTTGATAGGATATTTCCACATAAAAAAACTTTAGATTAAAAATAAATTTATTTATTTCTTTTTCTTGTGACGATCGCGTCTTCTTCTTTTTTTTCTTTTGTGCTTTGCGATCTTTGCTTTTCTTTTCTTTTTTACTGATGCCATAGTCTTCCTGTTTTTATAAGTTAAGCATCATATACCAATATTAATAAAAAGTAAATAGTTCAAAAAATTGTTTTATTCTATTAGATTATAACATTTATTCGTACGAAAAAATGTATTGAATCACACTTTTTCGTACCAAAAAGTGTTGCAAACAACATTTATTCGTACGAATAAATGTTATTATAATTGTAAATATCTAATGTACAGACTGTTGCAAAGTTAATAAAAAAATCAATAAATTTAAAAAAATTTATAATTTCTTGAGCTCAATTATCAGTAGGATATTCAGCAAAAGTATCCGCCTGATCTTCCATCTCAGTTGTGTGAAGTGGGGTATAGTTCTCAAAACGAGCGATCTCTTTTCTAAATGAAAGATTTACAGATCCAACTGCGCCATGTCTGTTTTTTGCAACGATCAATTCTGCTTGACCTGGTTTATCATATGGATCGTAATATTCTCTTCTAAGCAAGAAAAATACTAAATCACTATCTTGCTCTAAACTGTTATGAACAATAATATCATTTGCTACAAAATTATGGACTTCTTCGACAGTAGCATCATATACATCTTCAATTTGTAACTTTTCTATGGATTTTATTTCATCCCAATTTACTTCTAAATCTTTTGGAATTGCTATCTTATCGTTTATGTTTAAATCTTCTAAGTTAGTCCAACCTTTTTGTTTTAAAAATGGATGATTAGCACTTGCTTTGATTTCTCTACCAGATTTAGTCGTTAATTTGAAAACTTGTTTTTTTCCTGAATAAAAAACTTTTGTCATTTTTCTTTTTTTTATCTTTAAATCACTATCTATCCCTAAGACATTAATTGGTTTTTGATTTTTTCTATCTGCTAGTTCTTTTAGAGTATAAGGTTTACCAGTATCAGCATCTATTATTTGAGTGTCTGCGCTTAAACATCCAGATTCTCTTAGATCACTCATCATAGGTCGGTGGCCTTGTCTTTCTTCAACTCTTCTAGATAATTGGGATAAACATAAAATTGGAATATTTAGCTCTCTTGCTAAGTTTTTAAGCATACGAGAAATTTCTGAAACCTCGTTTTGTCTATTTTCTAAAGACCGAAGATGGCCAGATCCTGATAGTAGTTGTAGATAATCTATAACTAAAAAATCTATGTTAAATGCTTCTTTCATTCTTCTTGCTCTTGCTCGAAGATCTGTAATTTTTAAAGATGGTTGATCATCTATTATGAATGGTTTTTTTTGAATGGAATTTACGCAAGATACAATTTTTTGATATTCACTTCCATCTAATGAGCCTGTTTTTATCTTTTCTGATTCTACTTCTGATTGAGAGCAAAGTATTCTATGTAATATCTGCTCAGCTGTCATCTCTAATGAAAACATACCAACTGATTTATCATTTTTAAAACAGATGTTCTCAGCGATATTTAGAGCTAGAGCTGTTTTTCCCATGGCTGGGCGAGCAGCTAAAATCATGAGATTGGATTTAGATAACCCATTTATTATTTTATCTAAATCTAAAAAATGTGTAGAAAGCCCGGTTATTTTGGAATCATCAGGACCTTTTTGCAAAAACTTTTCTTGCTTTTCTTGAAGCTCTTTTAAATAAGGAATACCACTCTCTGATTTTAAACCTGATAAAATATCTTTTATCTGAAGATGCTGATGAGAATTTACACTCTGTGAGATTTGAAAAAATTTGTTTTGTGCATCATCTAAAGTATTTTTTACATCTTCAGGTTCTAAGAGAACATTTTTTTCGATATTCTCTGTTGCATCTAGCATCTTTCTAAGCAGTGATTTATCTTTTACAATCTGTACATACTCTTCGATGTACGCGCTCGTTCCTGCAAATTGCGCGAGCGTTGTAAGATATGCAACTCCTCCAATATCATCTAAAATATCTAGCCTTTTTAACTCCTCAGCAACGATATGAATATCAGCGGGTCTATCTTTTTTATATGCCTCTTTTAATACTTTAAATATCTTTTTGTGCTCGGTGTAATAAAAGTCAGTGTCATCTAAATTATCCGCTGCTGTATTTAAACTATTTACAGAAGTGAGAGAACATCCTAAAACCATCATCTCTGATTCTTTAGAGTTAGGAGCTGTTTTTATTTGAATGCTTTTTTTTGCCATATTTTTTTAAAAGGGTTAGATTACTTTTTAGAGTAACAGAAAAAAAAATTCTTAAAAAAGAAAAAATATTCAATTGTTAAAAAGCAGTTGATATGAACGAAGTAGTTATTTAAAAAAAAGTCTTAAATAATCTTTTTGGGTCTCTCTAACCATTCGAGCAATGAAATAGATAAAATCTTTATCATTAATATGAGATTTTTCTAAACTCTCAATATATTCTCTTCTGGTAATTAGTGGAATATTTGCAATATTATAACTTTCTTGAAGCAACATTAAATTCATTAACAATCTAGAAAGTCTTCCATTTCCATCAATAAAAGGATGAATAAAAACAAATTCTTTATGGATTAGAGCGGCAGCTTCTACAGGATGTTTTTCTTTTCTGATATTATCAATTGTTGAAATAAATTTTTTCATTAGTGACTCTATTTCATCAGGTCTGGGAAGCGGATATTTAGATCCCGTTATTATTGCTTTATTTTTTCTGTAGATCCCTGCATTTTTATCATCAATTCTAAAATATAAAAGCTTATGTAAATATTTGATATTATTTTCAGAGATAGTTTTATTATTGATTAAAGTTAAAAAATGATTATAAGCATCTGCATGACCTATAGCTTCTAAATGATCTTTTAGGGGCTTGCCGCCTATCGTTATACCATCTTCTAATACTATTTTAGTTTCACTCTCAGTTAATGAGTTGCCCTCTAAAGCATTACTTGAATAAGTTAGTCCTATTTTATAGTACTCCTTAATAAGTTTGAGTAGATGCGCGTTTAAAGGTCTATAAGAATTGATTTCATGTTGTAGAGCATCGATTTCTTGTAGAATATCTTTCATATTTTCTCCAGAAAAATAAAAAACGGAAAGAGAGGGATTCGAACCCTCGATACCCTTGCGGGTATGCGTCCTTAGCAGGGACGTGCTTTCGGCCACTCAGCCATCTTTC
>JAAKFV010000077.1 GCA_011064875.1 Candidatus Anoxychlamydiales bacterium
TTTTTTCCTGTGCAACACTAAGTCTTTGAACTTTGTTTAATTGCACAGCAGAGAGCAACAAGCTGAGGTGGCACTCGTTGGTCTGTTGTCTTTTCTCTGCCTTAACGTTTACAAACATTAAAAAAAACTCCTTTAGTTTGTCTTCTGGTCAACTAGTTACCCTTAATCCTCACGGATCCAAGCCTCTCCCTTTAGGGAGGGTGATTGACGTCTTAATCAAATTTTTCTTTGTTGTTTGTTCATTATCCATTGTTGCAAAATACCAAATAATGAAAAGAATAAATAGTAAATATTTAATCCCGATGGCATTTTATAAAAAATTATAGTAAATATTAACGGCATAAAGAGTGTTAACATTTTTTGCTGCTTTTCTTGATCCGTTAAAGGTCCATCTTTTTGAGGTTTTTTTGCCATGAATTTTGATTGTAGATACATTACAGCTCCCATAATAATAGGCAATACATGAAAAGACGTTCCAATTAAAGGAATCGGCATTGACCAGCTAAAGACAACGTCTGGCGCAGTTAAGTTATTTATCCAGCCCGGTATAAAAACAGCTCCTCTAAGCTCAAAGGTAGATTTTAAAAGATCAAACATACCAAATAAAAAAGGAAGCTGAATAAACATAGGAAAACAACCCATTAAAGGATTAGAGCCCTTTGTTTTATATAACTTTACCATCTCCATTTTTTGCTTTTGAGGATTGTTAGCGTATTTTTTTTGAATCTCTTTCATTTTAGGAGCAAACTCTTGCATCTTCATTTGAGATTTTATTGTCCAAGCATTTAATGGATAGAGCATAACTCTTAAAACAAAAGTAAGAAGTATTATTGATAGACCCCAAGAGTGAGTTGTGTTATGAAAAAGCTGCATTAAGATAAACATCAGTTTACCAAAAGGCTCAGATACAAAAGCGAAAAATCCATGAAAACTTTTAGCTCCAATATATTCAGGATTATATCCTGTAATAGCATTAGAATACGTTGCGTCTACAGCTTTTAAAATATCTTTAGCAAAAGGACCTGAAAATATTCTAAAGTTTGTTTTTTTGCTATCAGATTTTAAAGGTAAAAACATCTCATACCCTGGATATTTATCAGCGGGATATAGTTTGTATTGAGGATCGATTAAAGTAAGTCTAGTCGGAAGTGTATTTCCCGCTATATATTTAGTTCTGTATCCCGGGGGGATTTCAGTTAAAGGATCAACGATTAATCCTAAAAATCCATTAGAGTTACATATCCAATCAGGATAAATAGATGAGACTGTAGTTATGCTTTTAGGAAGCGAGAGCTGATCTACAACATTTTTTTGTTTTCTATATGTTCTAATTTTTAGAGCAGGGGAGTATCTTCCTGAGGTGAGCTCTACTTCTGGTACTCCAGATGTTAGCCATAGATTTTTTGAATCTCCCTCTAAACTAATCGACATATCAAAAGTATAAGGAGCCTCAAGAGCAAACTGATATGTTTTTACAATTCTTCTATTTGATGTTGTTAGCTCAAATTCAATAAGATCTTTTTCTAATCTAATAACTTTATATATCGCATTTTCTAAATTATCTTGGTCGCTAATAATATTTAAAGCATAAAAACTAGATGAAATATTTTCTTCTCTTCCTATTATCTGTCTTCTAAGCAGGGGATAATAGCCGCTCAAGACTCCATTTTTTTCAATAATTTTACCATCTTCAAAAGTTTGATATGAGTGGAGCGGAAACGTAGCATTTGGTCTAGATTTTTCTAAAATGTCTCTATCAAAGTCAATTTCATTAACAACACTTTTTTGATTTTGTTTTGTTCTAAAAGGTAGGTTTATCTCAGATAAAGCTCCTCCTTTTGTTGAAAAAACTAGCTGCTCAAAATCATTTTCAATAACATAAAAACTCTCTTTTCCATTTTGCTCTAAAGTAGGCGCATATTCTTTTCTTTCTACTGGCTTTTCTGTTGTTATTGTTTTAGTTGCTTGAACGGTTGGTTTCGGGGGAGGAAAAATAAACTGCATCACATAAAAACTTGCAGCTAAAAGTATAATGAAAATAATAGTACGTTTATCCATGTATTTGGTCCTTTAATATTTATATGAATTTACTATAGCAAAATCTTGAAATGCAGACTAGATATTTTGTTTTTTTTCAATTTCATGTAAAAATTGAGAAAATAGATCGTGAGCTCTTAAATTATCTAACCACTCGTCATCTAGCATT
The DNA here is from genome assembly GCA_011064875.1 of Candidatus Anoxychlamydiales bacterium. GTDB lineage: Bacteria > Chlamydiota > Chlamydiia > Chlamydiales > SM23-39 > JAAKFX01. Next base: position 2,207 of record JAAKFV010000077.1, read on the forward strand.
TCATCAATAGGAGGGAGCATATCGATCTCTTTTGCTTTTTCTAAAAAATTAATTGATTCTTCAAATTTTGAGCAAAGTGAATATAGACAAGCTAAATGATAATATGTGTGTTGATTACCAAGTTGACCCGCTTTAATTAATTTTTGCTCTGCTTCTAGATAGTATTTTTTTTGATTTTCCCCATCGATGTTTTCAAAGGAGTAAGAAATTAACATCAAAGCCCACTCTAACCAAACAGCATCATCTTCTATATTTTGTTTTGTAGCTATTTGAAAGCAGTTATTTGCTTTCTCAAAATATTCAGTTTTTGGTTGAACTTCTAATAGATGTGTAAAAGATAGAGCTAATCTAAAATGAATTTTCTCAAAATCAGGATCTACTAAGAGCACATTATTAAAAATTTCTATAGCTTTTAGATAATGGCTCTCTTTTTCAAAGAGATCTCCTAAAAGATCTAAAGCGCAGCCATAATAAAAAATCCAATCAGGATGTGATAGTATTGCATTTTTTTGTAATGATAGTGCAATTTCAAACTGTTTAATAGCTTCTTCAAGAGTATTTTGGCTTAGAGTTAATTGAGCGAGTGTTGTGAGTGTTTTTGCATAATCAAAAATAATAGATGGGCATGCTGGTTTTAAATCTATTGCCTTTATATAAAATTTTATAGATCTTTCTAACATATCTATATCTTCTAAATCTTTTCCAAGCGCAAAATGCGTAGCTGCTATCTCTGTCCAAAGCTCAGGATTGGTTCTATCTAATGAAAGACCTATTTGAAATTTTTCAATAGCAAAAAAATCATAATCGATATCATCATAGTACATAGCAAAAGATCTCATACATATTCCATAGGAATACCAAAGATCGCTCTCATCTGAATACAGATCAGTTGCTTTCATTATTTTATTTTCAGCTTCTATTATTAGATCTAATCTATTTGTATAAGCACCAAGAAGCGCTAAAGATTCTACCCACTGAGAGATTATCTGATTTGATTTTTTATCTCTTCTTTTTGCCCTTATACATTTTTCAATTGATGCTCTTAATTTTTTTGAATCCCTATTTAATTTTCCGTTCTCTCCAAGAAGATGAGCCCAATCTAGCCAAAGAGTCGCATCTAATGGATTGATCTCTAAAGATATCTCAAAGTGTTTGTTTGCTAAAATAAAATAATCTTCATCTAATGTATTTATATATAGTTGAGTATATGCATGTGCAATTGAAGAAAAAGCATCTACATACTTTTGAGATTTTTTAGTAGCTAGTTTAAAATAATCGATTGCCAGTAGATAAATATTATTATCATTAATAAGCTCGCCCATTTTTAAGTAAGCAGATCCTAAATCATTTAAAAAAGGAGCTGGAGCTTCTTTTTGAAAACTCATTGATTTTAAAAAATCTTCTATCGCTTTTTTAATATCAATAGCTTCGCCAGAGTTCTCTGCTATCTTTGTATATATAAGGCCTCTATCCCAATAAAGTTCAGCTAAAATATCATCTGATTGATTTTTAGAAAGTCCTATTGCTTGTTTATACTTTTTTTTAGCTTCTAAAAAATAGTGATACTCATCTTTTTGATTTCCTAGTACAAATAATACATTTCCCCAAGCCCACCAAAAATCAAATATTTCTGTATCCAGACTAACTGCAATTTTAAAATTTTTACTAGCAAGCTGCAAAGCCTTTTCTTTGTTAGTAGCAGTTCCATACTCAAAAAAAGCAAGGCCTTGTCTATACCAAATAAGAGGATTAGTCGGATCTAATTGCGCTGCTTCATTAAATAATTTAATAGCATTTAAATCTTCTTTTGACAATATCTCCTCTGCTTTTGATAAGAGAGTATTCGCTAGCTTTTTTTTCTCTTCTTGAGGCAATGCTTCCATATCCTCAGATATGTTAGTTAGCTTCAATCCCTTAGCAAAGCTTTGAGGGAAATATTTGTTATATAACTGTTCTATGAAATGTGTTTGGTTCATGCTTTTTTACTTTTGCTTAGCTCATTATAAAATGAGTCTGATTTATTCTCAATTAATTAGGTTTTTTTAATTTCACCGCTTATGTCAATTTTTACAAAAAGTAGTTTATTTTTCAAATTAATTTTTTAATTATTAAGAACATAATAAGAGATTATTTAGATTATAGAAAATGAGGTTTTTGAGTTTTTATTCTCTCTTTTTAACCTTTTTTTTAAAGTCTTTCTTGATATCAATTTTTTAAAATATATAATTGTTTCTCTTAAAAAAATTAATAAAGGAGAATGAAATTATGACTTATCCCGCTAGAGCTTCAATGAGTCCACAAAGTAGAGAGACACTACAAATCCTTACCAGTGCTTATTCTAAAATGGCATCCCCTCAGAAAAATCGTCTCCCAAGAACAAACTTAACTCCTATTTCATATCACGAAATTTCACATAAAGAATTAGATTGGTCCAACATTTTAGAAACTTATATAGATGATTTTGACTGGGATAATTTTTTAGGCAATTACCCCTCCGAGCGAGAGAAAGAAATGGAAATTTTATTAAAAATTCTTTTTATTGAAAATGATCATCCTTTAGAGTTGACTACGCTAGTTAGTAGTCTAAAAGATGCGAGTGAGTTTGAAATAGCAAAACAAGCAATAAACCAAGTTAGTGAATTGATCGAAGATATTGAGCAAAAACAAGCTTTTTTAAAAAGTTTTGAAGATTCTAAAGCTGAAACTGTAGCTCGATCAACTTTTGAACCTACTAGAAGGATGGATCTTTTTTTTTTCATTAAACACACAACCTTAATAAATCGTGCAAAACTTCCATCATGGAATCTAAAAAAAATAGCAATAATTACAGTTATTAGTACTATAGCTTTAAGTTTAGCTGCAAACTATTTCGATTGGGGTAATTAATCTTTTTAAAAACGATTAAACATGCTTGGCTCTCATTTTCTAAACTATTGGATATAAGGCGTTTGTATAAGGCAAAATAACTCTTTATTTTAACCCATAATTATGCTATAATTATAATAAGAACGGTGAGATATATTCACCTTCAAATAAGGAGGTTAATTATGAATAGTTCTATTAGACCAACAAGTAATATTAATACAGTTAAGCCAGCCTCTATTTCAACCTTAGAGACAATTCAATTAGCATATAAAAAGGTAAAAAACGCTATACAAACTCCTCGAGGATTTGTTGAGAAGTACGCAAAGGCAGCTAAAAAAAATTGGCCATTTGTTAAAGATGCACTACAAACACCTGTGAAAACAACAGCTAAAGTTCGCGAGTTTGCATCTGAACTTTTTGGAGTATAATTCATAAATTATAATTTAAAGAAATTTTCTATAGATAAAGCCCATTATTAATGGGCTTTTTTTTATATATAATCATTTTTTACTTTTCAAATATTAAAATTAAAAGATAGTTTCACTAGACTAAGATTTTAAAAAATCTTTTACATTTGCAATTTATTATTCATCTGCTATCCTGGTGTATAGATAAAAAAATAAAATATTTATGAATACATCAAGCTCCATCTTAGTGACTACGCCGACAACTACGTTAGCCAAAGCTATGGCAAGATGCGGGCCTATGTATTAAAATAAATTTTTTTACAAAGCCAATAGGCCCGCTCCTTGAAAGAGGTAGCGGGCCTTTTTTTTTATATTTAAAGGAGTAAAAAAATGAATTCAAAAAAAAGTTCAAGCATAGTTATAGGACTAGCTCTATTTGCTATGTTTTTCGGATCCGGTAATTTAATTTATCCACTGTTTGTTGGAATGTCTTCAACAAATACACTTGTAGGATCATCTTTGGGCTTTTTGATGACGGCAGTTTTACTACCATTTTTAGGTGTTATTGCGATGGTTTTATTTAAAGGGGATTACCCAGGTTTTTTTAAGATTTTAGGAAATAAACTAGGGTTTATGTTTAGTATGCTGCTTTTAACTATATGGATACCGCTTGGTTCTGCTCCTAGATGTATAGCGCTAGCTTACTCATCTATTTCAGCTTATGTTGATATCGGTCCTATTTGGATGTTCTCTGCTGTTTATTCGGTATTTGTTTTTTATGTGATTAGAACAAAAATGGGATTTTTAGATATTTTAGGAAAAATTATAACACCACTACTCATTGGATCAATTTTAGTTATTTTTATACTAGGTTTAAAAGCGGATATTTCACCTCATTTAGCCATAAAAGAATTTACTTTTTTTAGAAGTCTAAAAGAAGGGTATAATACTATGGATCTAATCGCTTCTTTTTTCTTTTCGGCATCTGTTATCCATATATTATATAAGAAAACAAAATCTATGCAGTCTTCTATAAAGATGATTATAAAATCATCTGTAATTGGAATATCACTTTTAGGGTTTGTTTATCTAATGCTCATTTTTACAGCAGCTAAATTTTCAGATGTTTTAATTGGCGTTCCAAAAGAGCAGCTGCTCGCTTTTTTAGCGAAAGCAATTTTGGGATCTAAACTAGCAATTGTATCTCTTGTAGCTATTGTACTTGCTTGTTTTTCAACAAGTATAGCGCTCGTTATTGCTTATAGTGATTTTTTGCAGGCCCAAGTTTTTAAAAACAAAAAAGATGTAAATGTATCGATTGCTTTTTCAGTATTTATATCTTTTATAATGTCGCTCTTTGGTTTAAATGGAATAACATTTATAACAGCGCCTCTATTAAAAATTTGTTATCCTATTTTGCTATCTCTTATCTTTATTAATATTGTGAAAGTAATGGTTCAAGAAAAAGGGCAAATTAGAGAAGAAAACCATATGTAACTATTCAGCAAATTTGACTGAAAAAGGAGACGGACTGGAGTTATTCTCTCTTTTCTTA
>JAAKFV010000078.1 GCA_011064875.1 Candidatus Anoxychlamydiales bacterium
ATGCATAGCGAGTTCCATCGTCTAAAAGTTCATCTTCTTCATGTATTTTCAGATAATAGATGCTTTGAAAAGAAGAAACCTTACATTTACAAAGATTTAATTCTTCAATTAATTGTTTATAATTCTTTTGTACACCCATTATTTTAGAAAAACAAAAAAAAGACTCTTCACACAAAGAACATCTTTTTTCAAAAGAATAAAGGCTAATATTACCAATCAAGTATGTAATAAAAAACAAAGAAAACAACAACTTTTTCATCGAGAACTCCATTTAAAATGAAAAAGACTGTCTTTTTTTTATTAAAATTTCAAGCAATATTTATTTCTTGCAGCAACTCAGGTTAATATAGATTTTTTTATAATACTATATAAATACAAGCCAACCCTTGTATTCTCCTTTCATAATTTACCGTATGTATTAATTTTTATTTGATTCAGAATATTACAGCAATCTTTCTAAAAAGCTTTTTGAAAAATGAAATAAATTTTGAAGTCTTTTTTTTGTCTTCTTTTTTTAAATTTGATTCTTCTTTTTCAATGCTCTTATATTTGTTTTCACAAGCTTCAGAAGATGAAGATATTTGATCAAGCTTGTTGTCTTTATCACGTGGATATTCTTGCTCAAACTCGCTTCCATAAAACCAACCTTGGGAAAATATCATATCTTTCATTTCATAAATATATAAATTTATTAGTCTTGCACGAGCAGCAGCATAACAAGCTATTTGATTTGTTCTATCACCTCCTTGTGCAGCTGAAATAGCTTTGCAAGCATGATCTAAAAAAAATTCAAAAGCTTTGTGAGTTAAACTAATTTCTTTTTCCATTTTTTGGTTTAATAGCAAAGCATCTTCATACTCATTAGATTCGATCAATAGATCTTTATATTCATCCAATGCCTCGGAATAATAATTGCTAACCTTATTATATTCTCCTTCAAATTTTTTCAATTTTTCATCAAATTCTTTAATTATATTGAAAGTTTCATCCATTTGTGGATTTGAAAATGTTTTAACAATAAATAAATTTAATAATAATAAAATAATTAAAAGTTTTTTGTTCATCAATCATCCTTGAATTTTTCAGGATACAACATTCTTTGCCAAGATTCAGTAAAAAAATCTTGCCAATTTTCAGGAGCTCTCCAGTTAAGAAAATACTTTTCCCTTTCTTCTGAAGTTTTTTTCCAAACAAAATCTATCCATTCATGGATAGGGTACAAAGCTGGTTCTACCCATTTATAATCTGGTGGATTAATCTTTGGAAAAATCACCCAAAAAGGTAGTGTTCTTTCAGTTATTTCAGTAGTAGTGAAAATTTTTACTATTTTCTTTGCTTCTTCAATTGAAATGCCAATACGAGTTTGAAATTGATATTCATCGATGTTTTTTAAAACTTGGTTAGTGGCCTTTTTAATAATTTCGATTTCACTATTACTGAATTGAACAATTGTTTTAGAACCCTCTTTTTTCTCATTAACTTTCTTTTCTTTAACATGAAAACCTAACAGTTTTGTTAACAAAGCTAATATTTTACTCTTCGGTTTTATATTTTGATAATTTAATAGTCTTTTTAACAAAGCTAATATTGAATCATAATTGAATCCAATCTCATTTTTAACCTCTATTGAAATTCCATGGCACACTTCATTTTAATATATTTGTTATCGGATACAATTCACCCAAACTTACTTCAATAGGACTAGCTAAAAAATTATTCACCAGAATCTTCATATTTTAATTTATTTCCAGTACAAAGTGATAAGACTTTTTTTTCACAATTATAAAAGAGATTCCATGCATTATCTCTGTAAACTATCAAAAAGAGTAAATCATTATCTTAATTTGAACAAGATAATCGTTACCTGAAAAAATTAGGAGCGGTTACATTAGATAATAATGTGATATTCATCATATTAAAAATATTATTTTATTCCCAACAAATGAAAACATACAAAAATGATCGTTATAAATATAATAAAAACTTTAAAAAGTTTTTCATGATTTTATTTTTTAAAGAAGCGAGGGAAAAAAATGAAAATAGACATAAATGAACTAGAAAAAATAACAAAAAAATTATTTAGCCATTTAAAAAAGGAAGGTATATCAAACTTTATTATAGACAAAGATTTTTACTGGAATATCGCTGAAAAAGAAAGGTATAATCCATATCAAAATCCATCTAATTTTAATTTAGGCCAATTATTTGATGATTGGGACAATTTACTTAAAATAAACAAAAATAAATCCGAGCCCATTTCATATGCATTTGTCTGGTTGTCTTCTATATTAAAATGGATGGGAGAAAATATAGTTGCTTAAAAAAATGGATACGCAAATTACTTCTTTATGAGTTGATCAAGCTCCTTTTTTATCATAAGCAAATTTTCTAACATACTAAACACCAATGATTTTACTAGGAGTTTTAACACGGAAGGACTCGGAAGTCAATAGCTTCCTAGTTAAAAATAAGAAAATTTATTAAATCTACATTTTTATTAGGAATAATTAAAGATGAATTCGAACCAAACTTGGAAGGTAAAAAAATTTTGCATAACTTTATTACTCTGCTCATAGAGAAATGGGGGCGGTTGGATTTGAACCAACGTACTCCGAAGAGGAGGGATTTACAGTCAGTCGGAATACAATCTTCAACAATCTATTTCAACATTTATCAATCTAAATACTAGCTACTTGGGTTAAAATATTTATTGATATATGTTGAGAAAATTTGATAGTTTTAAGGTATTGCTGTCCCACCAGTGTCCCATTTAAGGATAAGTCTCAATTACTGCTTTCAAAGCTCCTTTGACTGTGCTTTGAATACAAGCTCGCGCATTCCCTTTCCTTTAGGAGAGAATCGAGCCTTTTTTTTCTTTATCTCTTTTTCTGCCTATAAAATGTTTTGATTGATTGATATGCTTGATATTTGGAGGTTGTCTTTGTTTTTTAAGTGGGGAAAAATCTCTGGCTTTTACTGGGGAATTAATTATGGCTTTGAGGGCGACTAGAACCTTTTACTCCACAAATTTGTATTATAGGCCAAAATTCTCTTCGCAATCAATAGGAAGCCTTACCTTTTAATTTAGCAACAAAGACAACATGAACAAAATTTTTAAAGATACAACTTCTACCGGTTCTCCACACAAAATCATTAGACATAATGTTTTTATTTAAATGTTTTTTTTCTGTTCTTGATAGAGAAAAGTTTGCTAGGAACTGGATAATAAATGTCTTCTAATTTCTAGCCTTTAACCAAGGGTTTACTCCTTTATTTGCAATGATTCAGGAAAACTTTTATAAAATTTTGTTTTTCTAAACCTGTTCCTCTATAACAAAAATTCTTTGATAAATATTGCGTATATCGTGGAGCTCTAGTGACAAAAATATTATTATTATTAGGATGTGGCCTTGAATAAGATGTAGTTTTAAAATCCTTCTTAGTTATATCTTCTATCTTGGAAAGCTGTAACCAACTTTTTTTATTAGTCAAATAGTCTTTAAATAATGTTAATGCAAATTTTTCAGTTGCCATCTGAAACAAACCATAATTCGGATCCCAAAAATACAAAAGATTTGTTCCTGAAGGTTTAATCAAAACACAATTATGAGCTGATTTTCTAGTTCCTAGGAATGCACTATAAATTCCATGTGGCAGGGTTTTCATGGTCGTTATTAGTTGGTCTTGTCGATTATTAAGGGGATTAAGAAAGACTTGAGAATAAACACTATTATGCCAACCATTACTATAAGAATTTGAAACAGAACCCTCAAATTCTTGTAAAAAGGCACTTTGAAGCGGAGCTCCTCTTTTAAAGATTTCTGCTACTTTTCTAATGAGATCTTCAGGTTTTTCATTTTTATAAAAGTTTTTACTAGAAAGATATAAATATATAAAATAATCCGACATTCCTCTACAAACACCACCTTTATTAAACTTTATTTGCCTATTATTATTTTCTAAAGATAAAGAAAAGGCTCTAATTTTTGAATCTATTCTATTAGCGGGCATAATAACATTATGCGAATCATAACAATAATTCTGAGAAGGAGTTAAAAATAGGCTTCCATATCTTTTTTTTGAATCTTCCCTTTCAACATATCCTTCAAATTTCTTGCTATAATAAGAAGGTATAAATATTTTAGCTAAACATACTGCACCTAATTTAAAAATATTTTTTACAATAAATGATATTCTATCTAAGTAATTGTGAACATTTAAATGCTGCCCATCGGGTGAATAAAGTTTTCTATTTATATCATTTTTTAATCTTTCGATATCCTTTTCTCCTTTCATAAAACTTTGATAGGAATCATATGAATTTAATTTTTTCGAAAGGTATAAATAATTTGTTGAATTAGCCATTAATTAAAACCAAGTTTATTATTATTATAATTATATTATACATATAAACTTATATAAAGTATAGATAAATAGATTTTATACCCAAATTAATTCAAGAATTGGGATGAAATGCGCTAAGAGGCAAGTTTGATAATGAACATTATTTAATCTTTTTATAATATTTTTTTTAATAAAATATTTCTTTGTGTGATTCAAATTATTTTTTTACATATATAACTTCAAGCATTCCTTTCTAGATGTTTTATTCATGTAATAGTTTGGTGTTAAATATAAAATTAAAATTTTAAATACGATTATACGCATCTCAGCTCAAGAATTGGTGTTAGGAGCTCCAACAGCTCTAAAATGATCTCTCACTCGAAAAGAAAAAACTTGGCCTAGGACTGATTGCAGAGCCAAGCTTGAAACGCTTTCCAAAAAGCCAAAAACAGCATGTTTAAAGTCTTCAAATTCCTGATAGTAGGTATTATAAACGATAAAGCTATACGAAAGTCTTTCCTCTATCGGCTATTTTGGGTAAAGTAGTTTGATGCTTGAGAAGATGGGTTATTAACTATGTCTACGATAAGGTTGCCCAAAGCCACGCTTTAATTAGCGTAGGTTTCAATATTATCTCTATAAACTATTTTTTTTACTGTCTAAATATCGATACCCTAAAATATGCCTTAAAACGCTAAATTGGTGACTTTTTATAGGCTTTGCATATGCTTGTTTAGGAGAGGGGCTCGTGTGCCGCACATTGGGATTAGCTATCTTGTGTTGACTAACTTGACTTACTATTCTCAATTTTTTCATTAACAGCTTTCATTTCTCTAAGCAATTTTCTTTGTTCTTTTCTTTCTTTAATAGCTCTTAGTGTTGTTCTACCATGGGTTTCTCTTCTAAAAAAGACCCCTCCATGCATCCGACATCTTCCGTTTTTCATTCCAGGTTGTTCGCATGGGGCACCTTCTTTTGTCCTACACTTTGCTCCACATATCTTTATTCCTGCAATAGGCATGTTAGACTCCTTTATTGTGGAATATATTCTTCTTCAAAGCTTTCCGTTGACTGTTATATTTATAATCGATTTTGATGTTATGCATGCCTCCATTCCGCTTTGTTTCCAATTGCTGTATAGCTTCATTACCAAACTTAAGCAGATCAAGCCCTAGCTTTTGGTCGTCTTTATATCTTTCTGCCAATTTCCTCATGCCAAGCATATGGGAAAGGACAAACTGAGCTGCATAGAGAGTTTCTAGATCATCCTTTGGGTTTATACCTTTCATAAGAGACATCATGCAATCCAGTTCATCTTTTGAAATAGGCTGGCGCATTCCAGGATTATTACTTCCATAAATAGCCTTTTCTGTTTCAACAGTCAAAGCCTTTATTGCTTGCTCTGAACCTACATGAAAAGCTTGCATTAAGCAAATGAGCGTTTTAGGGGCTTCAATACTAGCGCCAGGGGGTAGATGTTTTTTCCGATATTTAGCCATGCCTTTAACTCCAATAATACCTAATTAGATTTGATCCTCTCATTTTACAACTCCATCTAAAATTACATCTTTCTTCTCTTTTTTAAATGCTTTGATATTCATAACCTGACCATTGTTTACGTTATACTGAACGCTAATCTGTTGAGCGCCTTTACTGCGATATTTTTGAAGAGCTTCTAAAACCTTATGTCCGAATTCGAATAAATCTAGATTCACTGTTGCTACTCCATTGAAATCCTTCTCCTCTAGTGCTCTAATATATGTTATAGCAAACTGACTTGCAAGAGCAGCCTCAATTGCATCTATAGGCTGTAACGATTCGATGAGATGAATAATCATCTCCATTTGCTCATTCGTCGCTACGGCTTTCGGCTTAACTTGATTTCCATGATAGTCCCAGATTGAAGGATCTTTCAATTGATAAGCAGCTTTTACAGTGCCTTGAATAATTCTTCTTATTACTCCCTCATTGACAGGAGATTTTTCCGCTTTAAAAAGATTAAAATCCATCGGAACCTGATAGTAAATATCCTCCAGGCTCTTTTTCTTTTTACTTATCGAATTATTTTTTCTTTTTATGATATTCATCTAAATCCTCTTTGTTACACATTCCTTGGTTATACATACATTCCCATAATGCATTTATATCCCCATTGAGCATCCTTTTCCATATTTTTAACCTCTTGCCAATATCCTTTTTAGTTTGCTCAATTTCTTTATTATTTAGTTTTTTCATTCATACCTCTCTCCTTAAATTTATCATTCAATAATTGAGGATGAATTGAAACTTTAACTGAATTACGACCAGGTGTTTTTATAATTTCGCTTCTAACCCAACCAAACTCTTCAAGAACTCTAACTGCACTTGACACTTGATCAGGTGTATTCAATCTTGACCAATGTTTACCGTGATAAACATCTCGAAGGGAAAATCCATTTAATAGACCTCTTGTGTAATTAAATTTCATAATTATAAATTCCTGCTATTAGATTAAATCTTAAACCAAATCTTTTTCTTCGATTTCTATATCGATCTGC
>JAAKFV010000079.1 GCA_011064875.1 Candidatus Anoxychlamydiales bacterium
TGATTCATTTAAGAAAAGTTAAATAGAAAAAAGCATGAAAACTCTAGCAGATTATGTGATTTTAAAAAAGTTAGGCGTAGGATCTTTCGGAGAGGTTTATCTTGCTAAGCATAAAATTATTAAACAAAAAGTAGCTTTGAAAGTGCTGCCTTTAGAGCTTTCAAAAAATGAAGAATTTATTGAAAAGTTTGAAAAAGATATTGGCCTTTTAACAACGCTTGATCACCCATCTATTGTAAAACTTCACAATATTTCAAAAGCAGAGGATCGCTACTTTTTAGTCATGGATGCAATGGTAGATTCAAACGATGAAATACTGAGCTTAGATAGATATTTGAGATATAAAGGTGATGTACTTCCTGAGGTTGAAGTAGAGGCTATTTTAAGACAAATTGCTTCTGCTTTAGATTACGCACATATTATAAATTTCGATAATGATTTTTTAGCTCATAGATCTTTAAAACTTAGCAATATTTTTGTAAGAACAACAGATACTGGTTTAAAAGTTCATGTCTCAGATTTTGGCCTTTCTAGATTAATCGGAGAGGGAAAAGTTTTATTTCAAACTGAAAAACAACTTTTAGAAGAAATGGTCTCTAATGAAGAGCTTATAAAAAACCCAAAATCAGATGCTCATACAACTAGTAAATTTTTAGAAAATTATAACTTTTTAGCGCCTGAGCAAAAATTTAAAGATTTAAATGAAAAAATAACTTTTAGAGCAGATATTTACTCTTTTGGTGTTTTAGCATATTATCTTATAGCTAGAGAGTTTCCTCAAGGATACTTTGATCTTCCTTCAAAAATTGCTCCTGAATATAAACTAAATTGGGATCTTTTAATTTGTAAATGTCTTCAAAAAGATATAAATAGAAGACCAGAAAAATTAATCGAAGCTTTAAATTCATTTTTATCAACAGAGCAAACAGATATTTCTTCTTTAGAGATTCTATCTTGGGAGGAGGTTGAGAGAAAAGTTGAAAATGCTATGCAAATGTCTTTTGAATTTTCTCAAGATATAAATAATCTAGAAAAAGAAGTTAAAGATCTAAACATTGATCCAAAATCAGTAAAATTTACAAGTATTGAAAAAACTGATCAAAAACCAGTTATTAAGCCTCAAAAAATTGATAGACCAACATATGAACCTGATCCCGGTGCTATTTTTCAAAAAGAATTAAATGTATCATATTATCAACCTAAAAAAGCTGAAATTAAAGATGTAGAACCTCTTCTTACCGAAATGGTAATAGTACCCGGTGGATCATACACAAGAGGTAGTGACAGAGGCTCTCGTGATGAAAAACCAAAACATAAAGTAACAATAAATAGTTTCGCTCTAGATATCCATTCTGTTACTAACGAACAATTCGTTCGCTTTTTAGAATTTATGGGTGGCGAGAAAAATTCTGATAATAACGATATCATCAGACTTAGAAATTCAAGGATTAAAAGAACAGCTGGAAAATTAATTATTGAATCTGGCTATGCAAAACATCCAGTTGTTGGAATTACTTGGTATGGTGCTCAAGCTTACGCTAAATGGGTAGGCAAAAGACTTCCAACTGAAGCTGAATGGGAAATAGCAGCATCAGGTGGAGAGGACAATGCTGAGTATCCAACAGGCGCAGATATTGATCATGCACAAGCTAATTTCTTTAACTCAGATACAACATCTGTTATGAGCTATCCACCAAATGGCTATGGTCTTTACGATGTTGTCGGTAATGTCTATGAATGGTGTGAAGATTGGTATGCATATAATTTCTATGACATATCTATGCAGGAGCCAGAAAATCCAACAGGACCACAGCAAGGTGTATATAGAGTTCTAAGAGGTGGTTGTTGGAAATCTCTAAAAGAAGATATGAGATGCGCTCACAGACATAGAAATAATCCAGGTACCGTCAATGGTACATATGGATTTAGATGCGCAACTGATGTGTCTTAATAGACTTTTTAAAAATCTGAAATTATTAAGTTATTGATTAGCAAGTGTTTGCGTTTTGCGTTTCTTGTAAATTTAATATGAAAAATTAAATTTGCAAAAAACATGAAATATAGAAAAAGAGTTTTAGAAGCTAAAGTTAAAAAATATACAAAAATATTTCCGGTTGTTGGGATTACAGGACCAAGACAATCAGGAAAATCAACAATGCTAAAACACCTATTTTAAGGATAGTTATAAATATGTATCGTTTGACGATTATCGTATCTATGATTTTTTTTATAAAAGGTATTTTAAGAAATATTTTGTTTTATTCAACCTTAAATAAATTTTTGATATAGAGAAATGAACTTTTTAAAAAAGTGATCCTATTATATAATATGACTTCTTCAAAAATAGGATTATTAAGGAGTTTTGTTATGAATTTATTTTTACTCAGACCAAGAGGATTTTGTGCAGGGGTTGTAAGAGCTATTAAAACTGTTGAAAAAGCTCTAGATATTTGGGGAGCTCCTATATATGTAAAACATGAAATAGTTCATAACAAACATGTTGTAAATGCTCTAAAAGAGAAAGGGGCTGTTTTTATTGAAGATCTAAATGATGTGCCGGTTGGTGAAAAACTCATCTATTCAGCGCATGGAGTATCGCCAGATGTTAGAAAGCTAGCAAAAAAAAGAGATTTATTAGAGATAGACGCAACGTGTGGCCTTGTTACAAAAATACACTCTGCAGTGAAGAGATTTTCAAAAAAAGGTTATAAAATAATTTTAATTGGTAAAAAAAAGCATGTTGAGATAATTGGGATTTCTAAAGAGGCAGAAGAAGATACGACAATTGTTGAGAAAGTAGGTGATGTTAAAGATTTAAGTTTTAAAGATGATCAAAAACTATTTTATATAACTCAAACGACACTTAGCATCGACGATGTTAAAGATATTGTAAAAGCTCTAAAAGAAAAATTCCCAAATATTGAAACTCTTCCATCATCTTCTATTTGCTATGCTACAACAAATAGACAAATGGCTCTAAAAGAGATTACTAAAGATGTTGATCTTGTTTTAGTAGTAGGAGATCCTACATCTTCAAATTCAAATAGATTAAAAGAGCTAGCTGAAAAAAGAGTAAAAAAAGCATTTTTAATAAATTCAGAAGATGAAATTGAAAAAAACTGGTTAAACGGTGTTGAAAATATAGCAATGACAGCTGGAGCTTCTACACCTGAAGATGTTGTAAAAAGATGCGTTGATAAACTAATTCAGTTTGGTCTTAAAAATGTTAAGGAAGTTATCTATAAAGATGAGGATGTTGTCTTTGAGCTTCCTAAAGAGGTTAATGCAGTTTTAACTAAGTGACAAGCTACAAAATGGTCCTTTTCTATCTCTTTTAAATCGGGTCTAGCATCAAAACAGATCTTTTTTGCAAAAGGACATCTAGTAGAAAATAAACAGCCCTTTGGTGGATCTAAAAGAGAGGGGGTTTCGTTATTTAGTAAAATTTTTGTCTGATTATTTCTAAAAGTAAATGAACTATCAATTAATGCTTGAGTATATGGATGGAGTGGATTCGAAAACAATTTTTTAGTAGGTGCTTTTTCTAAAAACTTACCCATGTAGATAACAGAGACATAATCAGAAATATATTTTATAACTTTTAAATCATGAGAAATAAAAAGATAAGTTAAGTCTAAATTTTTCTGAAGATCGGTCAGTAAATTTATAATGCCAGCTCCAATGGATACATCTAAAGAAGAGAGAGGTTCATCTAAAATAATAAATTTAGGATTTAAAATAATAGCTCTTGCAATTGCTACTCTTTGTTTTTGTCCTCCACTTAACTGATGAGGGAACCTATTTTTAATAAAAACAGATAGATTTACTTTTTCTAAGATCTCATCTGCAAGTTTTAATAGTTTTTCTTTAGAGAATTTTTCATGGATTTTTAAAGGTTCTAAAATAATTTCTAAAATTCTCATTTTTGGATTTAAAGAGAGATATGGATCTTGAAAGATCATTTGAATGTTTTTTCTAAAAATTTTGGTTCTATTAAAGCTAGCTTTGTCAAAGCTGGCTTTGTCAACACTAGTGTTGTTGAAAATAGATGAATTTTCAAAAAAGACATTTCCAGACGTTGGTTTTAGGAGGCCAGCTATTATATTTGCAATAGTGGATTTTCCAGAGCCAGATTCTCCAACAATTGAAGTAGTTTCCCCCTTTTCAATATCAAAGCTAATATCATTTAAAACATTTAAAGTTTTGTTTTTTATAAAAAAACTTTTCTTTAAGTTTTTGCAGGAGATGATTTTATTCATTTTTTTAGTTTTTTTGTCTTTTCATTTTTATCTATTTTTATGAGTGAGTTTAAAAGAAGTTTTGTAAAGGGATGTTTTGCTTTTTCTAAAATATCTTCTGCAAAAGCTTCTTCTATTATTTTTCCTGAATTCATAATATAGAGTTTTTTAGCTATATTTGAAACTAATGCTATATTATGACTTATAAAAATTATTGAGGATTTATATTTTTTATTGATATCTTTTAATAGATCAATAATTTGTAGCTGATATGTCGTATCTAAAGATGTTGTAGGCTCATCTGCAATTATTATTTTAGGTCTACAAGCTATCGCGATTGCTATCATTACTCTTTGTCTCATCCCACCGCTTATCTGATGGGGATATTGAGAGTATCTAAGTTTTTCATCTTGGATGCCCACATCTTTTAGTAGCGCAAAAACCTTTTCTTTTGATGGATTTATATCTATAGCCTCTAAAATTTGCTTTCCTATTTTCATAGTGGGATTTAAAGATGAAAATGGATCTTGAAAAATTATGGAGATTTTTTTTCCTCTAATTTTTTGAAGTTCTTTTTCTTTTTTATTTAAAAGATTTTCATTTTCAAAAAGGATTTGGCCATTAGTTATTTTAGCCGATTTATCTAAAAGTGAGATTATTGCATGCCCAAGTGTACTTTTTCCAGATGCAGACTCACCAATAATGCCGATGACTTCATTTTCAAAAAGATCAATATTTACATTTTGTAGAGCTAGGATGTTCCTGTTTTCTAAAAAATATTCTACACTTAAATTTTTTATCTCTAATATCTTTTTCATTTTTTTGCCATTTTTGGATCAAAAATATCTCTTATACCATCTGCTAGTAAATTAAAAGCTAACATCGTTAAACAAATCATAAAAGCTGGAAAAAAAAGTCTCCAAGGATAATATCTTAGAGCATAGAGCCCATCATTTACCATAACTCCCCAAGAAGATATAGGCGCTTGAATACCGAGACCTAGAAAACTTAAAAAAGCTTCGGTAAAAATAGCTAGTGGAATACTTATTGTCATAGTTGTAATAATTGAGCCCATGCAGTTTGGAAGAAGATGTTTAAAGATTATTCTAAAATTTGATGCTCCCATAACAATAGCAGCTTCTACAAAAGGCATTTTTTTGAGAGATAAAATCTGAGCTCTAACTATTCTTGCCATATTTATCCATCCAGTGATAGTCAAAGCTATTAAAATCGTTAAAATTCCAGGGCTCATAAAAACTATTAGTAAAATTACTGCTAAAAGGTACGGTATTGTTGCTATTATATCTGCGACCCTCATCATAATTTCATCTACATACTTTCCAAAAAGAGCAGCTATAGCTCCATATATCATACCGATAATTATATCGATAACAGCAGCTGCAATACCGATACTTAAAGATATTCTAGCTCCATACCAGATCCTTGTAAAAACATCTCTTCCAAGCTCATCTGTTCCAAACCAAAATTTTGTAGATGGAGATAAATTTTTTAATTCTAAATGTGTATCAAAATAGGTATAGCTATTTAAATATGGCCCAATAATTGCCATGATAATAAGAAAAAATAGTATTATAAAACCAATACTCATAGCTTTGTTTTTAAAAAATGCATCTCTTGCATCTTTTATAAAAGATGAAACTGGCATTTTTTTAGCTTTAAGAGCCTTTTCTATCTGCATTTTCTATATCAATCCTTGGGTCTATTAATTTATAAATAATATCTAAAAAAAACATAATCATTATAAGTATAAAACTATAAAAAACACTAAGCCCTATAATTACAGGATAGTCTCTTGCTGAAATCGAACTAACTAGCCACATTCCAATTCCTGGAATTGAAAATATTTTCTCTATTACAAAACTACCGGTAAGAACATGAGCGCTCAAGGGTCCTAAATATGAGACAACAGGCAAGATAGCATTTTTAAAAGCGTGTTTAAAAATAACATCAAAGGTACTCAGCCCTTTTGCTTTTGCTGTTTTGATATAATCTTTAGATAAAACCTCTATCATAGATGTTTTCATAAGTCTTGCTATATATGCAGTAGGCAGTGATGCGAGGGCAACAGCCGGAAGAATAGAATGTAAAAAACTCTCAAATCTTGCAATTGGGAAGAGATGAAGTTTCATAGCAAAAAAATATTGAAGAAGTGACGCGAATAAAAAGTTTGGTACAGATATACCAATGATTGCGAAAATAGTAACAAAACTACTTTGCCATTTATCTTTTTTTATAGCAGCTAAGCAGCCTAAAATAAGACCAGTGGTTAAAGATATAATTAGCGATTCAAATCCTAGCATCATAGTAATTGGTAGACCATCTTTTATAATCTCAAAAACTTCTCTTCCTTCATATATCAATGAAGGCCCTAAATCAAAGGTAAAAAAACCTTTTAGATACTTAATATATTGATAAAGCAAGGGCTTATCTAAACCGTAGTGGACATTCAGAGATTTTAAAACCTCTTTTGGCATATTTTGCTCTGAGGAAAAAGGATCGCCAGGAATTGCTTTCATTAAAAAAAATGTAGCGCTCATCACTACAAACAAAGACAAAAAACAAATTACTAATTTTTTAAAAAAATACTTTAGCACTTTAGATC
>JAAKFV010000008.1 GCA_011064875.1 Candidatus Anoxychlamydiales bacterium
ATCCAATTATCAAATTCTTGAATAACTTCATCATATTTTTTCTTTTTGAGTTCTGAAAAACTAGGATAAGATAACCCAGGAAGCTGATTTTTTGTTTTTTCTAAAATCATAATGATTGAATCTTTCTTTATATTCTCTGCTTTGTCTTTCACTTCTTTTATATTCTCATATGTAATTTTTGGAATAGTAATTCCCAGAGACATTCCTTCTCTCAAAATGTTTTTTATTTTTTCCATAGAACCATTTGCATCAGTTCTATCAATGTTTTCTCTATATTCTTTCTTAACTGAATCCTGATCATAAGCCAAATTCCTAAAAAGGCGTGAAACTTTAGCAACTTTTAGCCTTTCTCCTAACGTTAAAAAAGAAAAGCATTTTAATTTCAGCTCTCTTGGCAATGAAGTAAAATCTACTTTTGAAATGCTCACATCAATATCTCTATTTATTTTTATATTTTAATAATTTTTTAATATATAAATTAATTAGCATTGTTGTATTTATTTCCCGTTAAAGAGCTTTTGTACATGCCTCCAATCCAAGTCTAGCATTTTTTTGTAAATCCAAAAGTTGAGAACCATCATTTTTCGAAACTCTAACATAACCAATCAACATTTTAACCTCATCTTGTTTTATTAAAAAAATGAACTGTTTTTTGTTGTGTAAGAAAAACGTCCGTTTTTCTTGTTATTTGCTAATAGCTTCTAATGTACTCTTATCAAGATAATATTCTTTAAAGCCCCCTCTACAATATTTGGAAATTAATTCTTTTAAATCTGATATGCTTTTTAAAATTTCTTCTTTAGCAGTACTTTCTAAACCCTCAAAGACTAAACAAACGTTTTTTGTAGCCTCAGTTATTTTACTTTTTTCACATTCTCTATAGTTCCAACAACGACAAAGAACCTCTTTATCATCTCTGTATATTACTTCACCTTTCTGAGCAGTCTCAGGGACATCTGAGCCAAGCTTTAAAAAAGTTTCATTTCCTTCTGCGATAGTCAAATTGATTATCCCTTCAATTTTATCTAGATCATCAGCTCCGATAGGAATTAAATACTTGATTGAAATAAGATTATATAGGTCTACAATAGGATTGATTGAAGGTAAATTTTTTCCCTTTAAAACTCTTCTTATTAAAGCTTCTATGGAACTGCGATAAGAAGACGGTTTGAAACCAAACTTGCGATAGGCTTCTCGCCAGTCTCTTATCTTAGGAATTGAAGATATTTGCTCAGATATAAATTGGCTTTTACAGTTTTCTTGTTCTTCATCAAGCAACAAAGATATATCTGTATCAGTTGTACTATTTTCAATACCTTCTGCACTAAGAATCCCTACCTTAATAGAGGGAAATAGATTAGCTACTGATTGATCAATTTTAAATTTCATTTTCTTTTAACCTTCTATAAAAATATTTAGCTGCCTGGAGATCTTCTATTGCCAAACCCGTTAAATCGGCAATACTGATTTCTTATTCATTTCTTTATTTAATAATAGTAAAATTGTAATAATTTGAATCAAAGAAAGCAAGACTTGAGTTATAGCCAAAAAAAATTCTCTATATAATATATACTATAATCGTGTTTTTAGGAACCAACCTCTTTACCCAATAAATCTTAAGTAAAAGCACGATTACAGTATATACAGAGAGAATATACCCTCAAAAGTTAATCGAATAACTTTGAGAAAATTAAATGAAATGTTTCAGATATTTAAAATAAAATATATATCTTTTTAAAATTTCATAAAAAAAATCTTGGCATTTAATTATAATTTCTATAAAAAAATAGATCAGTAAATATAAAATGATGTATTAGATAAATTTTGTGATGTTATGAAAAGAAAATATATATATCTTACTATAGTACTCATAGTAGTTATAGTTTTGTATATCCTTACAAGAGGTCATATTAGCGCCAAGAGTCACAAGGCTCATTTTCATTCTAACTTAGAGAACTCTGTTGATATTAACAAAATAAACCTCGATAAAGCAGCATTTATTAACATAAATCAAAATGACCTTCAAAAAACCTCTAAAACAGCAAAAAATATTGATAGTGATAGCATTTTTCAAAAGATAGACATAGATCCTAATGAGATTTATGCTTTTGCAAGTTTAAAATTAACTCCTAGCAATGCTTTTTTAACTTCTCTTGATCAAAATTCAATGAAAGAGCTCAATGTTGGTGCAGCTCAAAATAGTTCTATCTTCGAAAAATCAAATCAAAATCTTTTTGAAGCTGAAATATTTCTAGAATCAAAAGAGATAAATAAACTTTTTTATTTTAATCCCTTTAACAATCAAACTCCTTCTAGAGTAGCTACTTTTAAGTTAGATAACTTATCTACAGATCCAAATATAACCTCTCAAAAAAAGATAACAGACATAATTGTTGCAAATAACAAATACACAAACAGCGATCTTCTCAAAAAAAGACTTAAAACTAAATCTGGAGATTTTATAAATCAACAAAAGCTTCAAAAGCATTTGAACTTTATCAATTTAAATCCTTTTAGAAATGTTAATCTAGTTCTCCAGCCTAAAGGAAGAAATAACTACGATGTCGAGCTAATAACCAAAGATCAATATCCTTTTAGATTTTATGTTGGAACAGATGACTCTGGAATCAATGCAATCGGTCGTTCTCGCTCTTATACTGGTTTTAATTTAAATAGAGCCTTTTTTGTAGATAGTGTTTTGTCTTATCAATTCACAACTTCTTATGACACTAATGAATTTAAAGATCATACTGCTCAGGCTATTTTTTATCTTCCTTGGGAAAATGTTATAACTATGTCTGGAAATTTTTCTAAATTTGAGCCTGATCCAACCATGCCCTCTTTAACTATAGATGATCGCTTTAGATTAGATACATCTTTTAGATATGATATCTGTTTGCCTTTAATTAAAAATATCTCTCAAGATCTGATTTTAGGATTTGATTTTAAAAGAGCTAATACAAACCTTCCTTATTCAAATATAGTAACCCCTTTTGATCCAACTATTAATGTATCTCAAGCAATGCTATCTTATTCTCTTAACTTTGAAAATAAGTTTTATCAAACAAAATTTATCTTTGAACAGTATTTTTCTTTAGGAAATTTATTGCCAGATCAAGAAACTCTAAAATATGATCAGTATAGAAGATTTGCTCAAAATAACTACATGTATTCAAGAGCATATTTTTCTAATCTTTTCAAACTTCCAAATGACTTTTTTATATCTTTAATCTTTAGAGGTCAAATATCTAATTCTAATCTACTCTCTTCTGAAGCCTTAGCGATCGGTGGGTATAACTCCGTTAGAGGATATTTTGAAAATGAGCTTTTAGCAGATGAAGGTTTGATCCTAAATGCTGAGATTAGAACACAAAATATCTCTTTAATTCCTAATAAAAATATAAAAGATTCACTCCAATTTATTCTATTTTTTGACTATGGACTCGCATCTATTTATGAAACACTTCTTTTTGAAGAGAAAAATAGATCCTTGATTGGTTATGGACCTGCTATCAGATATGAAATCAATCCTTACTTTATCGCTAGACTAGACTGGGGAATTAAAGGCATTCAAGACCCTGAATATGGAACTAATGATAGTTTACTACACTTTTCTGTTAACTTCAGTTATTAATTAAAAAAACAAAAGATCTATAACGCTAAAATCAGCTATTCTCGGTACATCTTTTTCGGAAGCAATTAATTTGTCTGATCCAAATATTCTACATTGATATCCCTTTTCGATCATTAATGAAATCAAATCCCATCCAGATTTTTTAGTTTTCCTCATGCCTTCTGGTCCATATTCTGCAACTACATATTTAACACATTTTTTTTGAAGATAGTTTTTTAAAGATTTCAAAACATAATATTCATAGCCTTCAGTATCTATTTTCAATAAGTCACATTTTTTTATCTGAAATTTATCAAAAATCTCTTCTAATGGTTTTAAGGGAACTGCAATAGGTCCAAAACATGGTATTTTCTCAATATCTTCCCTGCCTTTGAATCCAGTTAGTCTATGTCCACCACTATTATTTGGACATGTATGTATGAATGCTAATTCACTCTTTTCTCCAATAGCAGTTGAAATCAATGTAACATTATTAACCTTGTTCACTTCGCAATTTGTTATAAACCTAGATGCGGGCAATGGATGTGGTTCAATAGAATAAAATTTAGCTTTTGGATACTTAATTGCTAAAGGTAAAACTGTAGTTCCAATATTTGAACCAACATCTACAATAATAGAAGAATTTTTTTTTGAAAGAATTTTTGATGTAAAATCCAAATAAAAATCCTTTTGATAGGTTTTTCCTAATAATTTAGCAATTCTCGTTTTAATTGATTTCTTTATTAAATGTCTTTCAATCGAAGAATTGATACCACATTTAAAATTTGCTCCTTCATAATTAACATTCATGAAAACGACCTCTTAAATAACCTTTTGCAACTGGATCTGAAGAATGTTTTTTTAATGTTTGATAACCTTTTGCAACTACACCTAATATTAATTTCATTAAGGGTAAAAAAAAATTATTCATTTATTTCTATTTCAATATTTTTGCCTGGCTTTTCAGGCACAATAATCCAAGCTACAATATAGACAAATATCATCGGAGCAAATCCAGTTATTATCATTATAACAATAAAAAGGAGTCTCACTATTGTTGGATCTATCTTAAAAAACTCAGCAATACCAGCTAATACACCTGCTATAAATTTATTTTTTCTAGATCTATATAATCTTTTATATTTTTTGTGCGCATGAGAAGCTGGCTCTATAGGTATAACAATAGCCGCTATTATATAAGCTATTAAAAGAGGAAAAATAGCTGTTATAAAAAAAATCACTAAGAATAGAAGTCTAATAATTGTTGGATCTATCTTAAAATAGTTACCAAGTCCACCTAAAACTCCGGCTACTTTTTTATTTGATCTTGATCTATATAATTTTCGCATGTTTCACTCTAATACTGATAGAGATTTGATAAAGACTCACCCTTTTGAGTTTTTTTTATAGCAGCCGCAATTAAAGGAGCAATAGAAATTTGAGTTATGTTATTTGGAAGGTCTTGTCTTAAAGGAATTGAATCTGTAATTATCATCTCATCTATATCTGAATTTTTAATTTTATCGATTGCATCATGTGAAAAAAGTCCATGCGTAGCACAAGCATATATTTTATTAGCTCCACTTTTTTTTAATTCTTTAGCTGCTGCAACTAAAGATTTTCCAGTATCGCACATATCATTTACGATCAAAACATCTGAATCTTTTACATCGCCTATTAAAAATATATCCGCAGTGCGATTTTTTTGAGGAAGTGCAGTGCAAACGACCAACCTAGAATCTATATTATAGCGATTAAGTCCATCAATAAATTTTATAGATCTTGTAATAGCTCCAGCATGGGAAGCTACTACTGCTACTTTGCTAAGATCTTTTCTTACAAAATATGGAACAACTAGAAAATGGATCATTAGATTGTCTACTATAGCTTTATGATAAAATCCTTGAATTTGAGCGGAGTGCATATCTAAAGAAATAATATGATCAGCCCCGGCAGCTTCCAAAAGCATAGCAATATCAGATGCAGATATTGGGCAGATCTCAGAATATTTTCTATCCTGGCGAGCATATCCAAGGTATGGGATGACAGCAACTATTCTTTTTGCAGATGATCTTTTGCAAGCTCGAATTAATAAATATAGTTCCATTAAATTATCGTTTACAGAAGCATCTTTGGTAGTACAAACAGATTGAAGAATGTAGATGTCTTTTCCTTTAACATTGTCATTTATTTTTATTTTTATCTCACCATCGTGAAATCTTCCAACTTCTGCTTCATTAATATCAACTCCTAAGATGTTAGCAACCTCTTGAGCTAAATCTGGATTAGAATTACCCGCAAAAAGCCTAAATGAATCCTTGTCGATATCTTTTTCTAAAGAGTATCCATGAGATAATAAAAAACTAACTACTATTAAAAATGAAGTTAAAAATTTTATCATCAATTTTCCTTTTTCAATCTAAACATTTTCCTTTGTCATAGTTTGAGATATGAACATTTCCATCTTTTTCATGCTTTTTCTTAGTCCCATGGAGTTTATCATCAAAAAAGTTTTGTTCTAAACAAATAGAACCATCATCATAATATTTATTTACTATTCCGTGTTTTTTACCATTTTTATATTCTCCCATAAAAACCATTTTTCCTTTGTCATTGTAAAATACACTTTTGCCATCTAGTTTATCATCTTTATAAAAATTAATAGCAGATATTTGTGAATTTTTATGAAAAATTTCTTCTTTGCCTTGCTTGAAATTATTTACAAAATTCACTTTTTTATGCTCTTTGCCATCTGGAAAATACCAAATAGAAAGTCCATTTTTCTGATCATCTCTATAGTCTACTTTCATGGCAACAATGCCATTTGGGAAATATATAAAACTACTTCCGAAAAGCTGTCCCTCAATATAGTTATAAGATGCAACTTTTTCATTTTTTTCATTATATTCATTAGCCTGGCCATGAAGCTTATCATTTTTATAATCTGCTTCGAACGTCAAATATTTTTCTTTCTCTTTTTCAGTGAATCTATAAATTTTTGAAGATCCATTTTTTCTATTGCCTTTGAAAGTATAAATATTTTCTGAAGCAGGTGTTTTTTGAAAATATTCACCTTCCAATGAGCCTTTATCATAAAAAGCTTTTTCTAAAAGATTTCCCTCAATATCGTACAAAAGTTTATCTTCGTGAAATATCCCGTGAAAATAATTTACGATAGCCTCGGGGTCTCCATTTGGATAAAAAGTTTGCTGTTTTGAGTGCATGTTACCATCTTTATCAAATACAAAAATTTTAGAGATTCTTTTATCATAATTTTCACATTTGTCTTTTGGAAAATATTCGATATGTTCTCCTATTGGTTTTCCATCATCAAATTTTTTCACAAATGCTAAAGAGCCATTTTCAAAATAACTTTTCATCTCCCCTATTAATTTGTCATCTTTAAACGTTGCTATTTTGTTTATTTGAGAATTTTCATAAAACCATGTAGCTTTTTTTTCTTTTTTGCCATTTTTAAAAAATAATCTCTCTCTTAGCTTTCCCTTAGCAAAATAAGATAAAAACTCTCCATCTAAAGAATCATTTACATATTTTGCAGAAAAAATTAGATCAGAATTTTCAAAATACTCTAAATGCTTTCCCTCTCTTTTACCCTCAATGTATTCTATTAGACTTTTTAGATTACCATTTTCATACCACTGTCTATGAACTTTATGAGGTTTGTCTAAAACAAAAAAAGCTTCTAATTTAGGTTTGCCATTTTCATACCATTCAGCTAAAGATCCATCTTTTTTATCCTCATTAAAATTAATTTTTTTTGCTAAAATACCATTTTCATACCATTGGAGATACTCCTTATCTCTTTTACCCTCTTTGAAAAATGATTGAACTTTTAACTCAGAATTTTCAAAAAACTCTTTTTGCTCTCCATTAAGTTTTCCCTCATTGAAATTCGACTCAATTTTGACCTCTCCATTTGTAAAAAATTCTTGATATTTTCCATGTAACTCACCCTTTTTTGCAAAATGTATTCTTAATAATTTTTCATTTTCATCATACTCTTTTACAGGCTTTAAAAGATTACCCTCTTCATCAAAGTTAGCTACAAAAAAAAGTTTGCCATTTTCATGTTTTTTCCAATGTTTTAAAATTGGCTTTCCTTCTTTATACTGTCCAGATCCCAAAAGATCTTTATTTTCTGAAAAAAAGTATTCTGTTCCCTCTTTTTTTCCATCTATGTAATTTATTCTATAACTTTCTTTTCCATTTGAATGGTATTTTATATGAGCGCCTTGAGATAAGCCCTCTATGTAATCTAAAACTTCAATAATCGCGTGCTTTTCATTATATACAATAGTTGCTGGGTTTTTACCATCTGAATGCAAAACATCTCCAACAAATCTTTTTTCCGACTCTAAGGCGCCACTTTCATACCAAGTTTTACAAAGACCATTTAATTTTCCACTTCTATATTTCAAATAAGATACTTTATTACCATTTGAAAAATATTGAATGTATTCACCTTCTAAATTTCCCTCTACAAATTCACCTTTAGCTTTAATATTTCCATCTTCGTAAAAACTCTCAAATTTACCTTGGGGCTTGCCGTTTTTATAAGACATCCTTGACATTATTTTATTTTGAGAATAAAAAACTTGTATATCCCCATGTAAAAGTCCATTTTCATAATTTGAAATTTTTACAATTGATCTATCCGGTGCAAAATCTATACATGGACCCGATGGGACTATAGTAGATTTAAAAACCTCATATCCTGGATCGGTTTCACTAATTTGAGTAAGATCTACTTCTTGTTTTATTGAGCTATTTTCATAAAATGTCATTTGCTTCACAGCTATCTTGCCATCATCTGTAGGCTCATAAAAAACAGTTACTTCAGACGCTCCATTTGGATACAGCTTGGTAGTCTCATTTGACCAGTTTGGCTCTCTTTGTTTTAACTGAATTTGATTTGATGAAAAGTTTTGGTTTTGACAAAATCCAAAATTCATTAAAAGAATAAAAAAACAAACAAATATTTTTTTCATATTAAATCCTCAAATACGTTTTTTTATAGAATAAAAGAAAAAAAACTTTTCTAGCAAGCATCTATATTTCCCTTTCTATGGAATCTTTAAATTTTTTTTTGACATCTATAAACTTTATCTTCCCTTTTGTTAAAATATTACCATTCGATGTAAAAATAATTTCGAGTTTTTCATGGTTTTCTCCATTGAATTCAAAACTCATATTATTAAAACTATCATGAGTCTTTTTGATATTTTTAAAAAAACCCATATCTGAGCTAGTTCCAATCTCTATTTCAGTTTTCTTTTCATCTTGAGATAGATTCATGTATATATCTGCTTGATTAGCAAATGCCATTTTTTTACAAAACTCAATATAACTATCAAATTTTTTTATATTATTTTCATATTTATGCTTATGGAGAGCTTCATTTAAATTTATCCCAATAACAGATGCAATAATGCCAATCAAAACCATACCAATCATTATCTCTAAAAGTGTAAAATGTTTTTTAATATGGGAGTTCTTCTGTCTCATTTTCACCTTCTACAACATCAGGGTTACTTTTGTTTGTTCTGGCATAATAATTATTCAGTTTTTTAGATGATACCTTGATATCAGTATTGCTATATGTTGCCTCAACTATAAGTGTTTCTCCCCACCCATCTTTAATAAACTTACTTGGTTCTTTTGGGACTCCGGATCTTCTTAAATATTCTACAGGGCTAGCTACTACTTGTTCTATAGAAGTTCCACCAGCAACTTCTAAAAGAAGTAAATCTTTAATCTGAACTATCGCTTGCTCGGTTTTAAAGACTTTTCCCTTTTCTAAGCTCCCTTTTACATTAAAACCTACAACTGAGGTAATTACCCCAATTAAAAGTATTACGATCATAATCTCTAAAAGAGACATATATCTTTTCTTTCTCATAAATTATTCTCCTATAAATGAACTTACATCGGTAAGTGGTATTAAAATTGAAAGGACCACAAAACCGATAATTACTCCTAGTATTATAAGCAAAACAGGCTGCACAACACTAGATATTTTAGATAAAAATTTATCGACCTCTTCTTCATAAATTTTAGCAATATTGAGTAGCATTTTTGGCATTTCAGATGTCTCTTCAGCAATGGCGAGCATTTTAGATACCATTGGGGGGATGTTTTCACTGTCTTTTAAAAGAGTTGATAGCTTTTCACCTTCGATGAGTTTATCTTTTATTGGTAAAAGCTCATTTTCTAAGGTTTGATGTTTTAAAACATTTATTGCAAGCGTTATGGAATTAACATAACTCTGCCCCCCTTTTAATAGATTTGCAAAAGAGATAGAAAACCGAATGAGTGCAACTTTTATTAAAAAAGATTTTAATACAGGAAGATTTAAAAGTTTTTCAGTAATTTTTTTACTTAATGGCTTATAAAAATACATCATTAAAAAAACTATAACTATTCCGATAATCCCTAAAAAAATAAAAAATTTACTATTTACAGCAAATTTACTAATCGCAAACACCATTTTTGTAAAAGGATGAAGCTTTCTATCTTCAAATAGATCTGATAGAGAGGGAATCGTAATAAAAAGTAAAAAATTTAAAACTACCATACAAAAAATCAAAAGAACCACAGGATAAGTAAATGCTGCAACTAGACGTTTTTTCAGATTCATTGAACTAGTTAAAATTTTAATAATTTCATTTAAACTCTCCGATAGAGCTCCCGTTTTTTGAGCTGTTTCAATCATCGATACACTTATTACATCAAATGTTTTTGGATGCTTTTTCATTGCCTCAGATAGAGAAAGACCCAATTTAATATTTTCACTTAAATCCAAAATTAATAGTTTTATTTTTTTCTTTTCTTCTTTTTCAGCGAGTATTAGCAAAGATTCATATAAGGCAAGACCAGCTGATAACATGTTTTTGAGCTGCTGAAAAAAATATAAAACCTCATTTTTGGAAAGAAATAATTTTTTCTCAGAAATTTTTGATATTTTATAAGCTGCAATTTTTTGCAATTCTAATATGGATTTAGCTTCCATAAAAGACGTTGCAACAATAACTCTTTTTATTTTTTTACCACTTTTTGAAAGAGCAAAATATTCATATAAAGCCATAAAAACCCCTCAAATATTTTTTGTTACTCTTATTACTTCAAAAGTTGTTGTGATTCCCTTTTTTATCAGCTCTATTCCATTTTGACGAAGAGTCTTATAATCACTTTTTAAGTTTGCTTTTATCTTGTTTACATCTACATTTTTTACAATTTGATTTTTTATGTTATCATCCAAAACCATAAGCTCATAAATTCCACATCTACCTATATAACCTGTGTTAAAACAATCGCTGCACCCTTTTCCTCTATAAAGGGTTTTTTCTTTGATCCCAAGCTCTTCTAGCTCAACTGGCGTTGGTTTATACTCTTCTATACAAGATCTACAAATTGTTCTAACTAGTCTTTGAGATAAAACAGCTATAATTGTCGATGATAAAAGATAAGGCTCGATTTTCATATCAGCTAAACGAATGATTGCCGATGGGGCATCATTTGTATGCAAAGTAGACAAAACCAAATGCCCTGTTAAAGATGCTTGTATGGCTATTTCAGCTGTTGAATAATCTCTTATCTCTCCTATCATTATAATATCTGGATCTTGTCTTAAAATGTGTCGCAGCCCTTTCTCAAATGTCAGATCAATTTTAGGGTTTACTGCTATTTGAGCAATATCTGTTAGTTTATATTCAACAGGATCTTCAATAGTCATTATATTTAAACTTGAATTGTTCAGCTCATTTATCGAACTATATAATGTTGTTGTTTTTCCACTCCCGGTTGGACCTGTTACTAAAACGATTCCTTCAGGATGTGATATTGAATTTTTAAAATTTTTAAGCAAAATTTTCTCCATTCCAATCGTATCTAACCCTAAGAGAATATTGCTTTTATCTAGTATTCTTAAAACTAACCTCTCTCCATATACCGTTGGAATTGTAGAGATACGAAAATCTATCTCTCTTTTATTAATCATAAGTTTTATTCTACCATCTTGAGGAAGTCTTTTTTCAGCGATATCTAAAGCAGCCATAACTTTTATTCTAGTGATAATTTGAGAGACCAAGTGAGAAGTTATATAATCCCTTTTTTGCAAAATCCCATCGATTCTATATCTTATTTTTAAAATATTTTTTTCAGGCTCCAGATGAATATCTGATGCTTTTTGAGTTATCGCCTCTAGAATAATCGTATTTAAAATATTTACAGCTTCATTATCTGAAGAGACTTCTAAAAGATCATAGCCTTCAAAATTTTCATTTTTTTCATTTTCATCTTTTGAGTGAATTATTTTTTTAGTTTGGTGATAACAAGTCTCGATTGCTTTTTCTATCTCGTCTTTAGGATAGGTTTTTGATTCAATCTCTTTATTAAACATCAAGTAAAGCTCCGATAGAGCTTCAAGATTATAAATATCGCTAATAGCTACAATAATTTTGTCTTTTTTCTCATCAATAGCTATTAAATTATTTTTTTTTGCAAAAAGATACGGAATCTTTTTTACTTTATTTTTTATGAATTCAAAGCTTTGAAGTTTTATGTTATTTTTCATTTATCAAAAAAAAGTTTTAAGCTTTTTTCAAAAAGTTTTTTCTTCTCATTTTTTTTAGCTCTATCTAGCTTTTCTAAAAACTCATCGATATCTCCTTGCCTTTTTTGCATAAAGTTTTGTCTTTGCTCAGCCAAATCAAGCTTCGAATCTTTAATTATATGTGGAGTAATAAAAATAAACATCTCAGATGATGTGTGTTTTTGTTTTGTTGTGCCAAATAATTTCCCAATCCCTGGAATTTCTCCTAAAAACGGTATTTTTTCAGACTCATTTTCATCTATCTTTCTTCTAAGACCGCCTAAAACTATCGTTTCACCATCTGCTACTCTAACTTCATTTTCTATGTTTCTTTTAGTAACATTTGGTCTATCATTCTCTGTTGAATTTGTTGTTTGAAAAGAGATATTTGTTACGAGCGTTACAAAACCTTTTTCTTCTTCTTCAAGCTCTTCAGAGAGATGTATTGTCGGAGTAATAGCTATAGTTGTTCCATATTCAGCTCTTGAATAAGATTTTTCTTCTTTAGAGCCATCTTTTGTATCAACTCTTACAGCTCCATTGTTAATAGATATCTCATCCACTATTGATATCAAAGCTTCTGTTTGATTTATTGCTAAAACAGAAGGACAATCAACAATTTTCATATCTTCTTTAGCCATTAAAAAACTAAGACTTATATCAAATGAAGGAAGATGAGGTCCTTTTACTCGAGATATTATAAAATCCAAAAGACCTTTTCTATTTGTTGAATCAAAATTTAGTTCTGTTTCATTTTTTATAGTTTTAGAAGATCCAATTTTTAATAGATTTATACCAGATTGTTTACGATCTCTAATTTTTCTTTCTACTAATAGAACATCTATTTGTACCATTTTCTTAGGTTTATCTAATTTTTCTAAAAGAGTTTTAATCTTTTTTAAATCCTCTTTTTTAACAACCATCAAAATAGCACCGGATTTAGGATCTACTACAAAGCTTGAGTTTGCTAAAGCTAAATCTTTTTCTTTTGTAGAGACTGCTCTCGTCTGCTGATTTGGATTTGCTGGTGAAGTAGGCGTTAATCTTTGAGTAATATTTGTTAATTTTTTTTCCTTTTCTCTAACTTCTATTTTGGCATTCGTTATCGATCCATAAATTTTTTCTAAAATCTCAGCTATCTCATTAGGATCTGAGTGCTTGCATGAATACCAATAAATTGCCATTTCACCAGGATCGTCTAGTTGCTTTTCTAGATCTACAATTATTTTTTCAGCTCTATCAACTAAAATTTCCTCTCCGATAAGAACTAAATTACTTCCTTGAACTACAACAGATAACTCATCTGTAGCACCTTGATAAAAAGATGGTCTAGTTTTTTGAGATTGTGTAAAAAATGCTGTTAAAATTTTTTCTGCTTCTTGAGGTTCAATTTTATTCAAGTTGACAACTCTTATAATTTTGCCTTCACTATTTTTAAAAACTGCATCATATAAGTTAACAAGTCTTCTTAAAGTCTGATTCGAGCCAATAACTATAACACTTGATTTTATCACATGTACGCTTGTTTGCTTTAGATCTGAAAATCTTTCTAAAAAATTTTGTACAGAATTTAGTTGCTCAATTTTTGGTGAAAAAATGTAGCAAACAGTTGCTCCTTCATCTAATAGATCTAAATCCTCAGGCTTTGAGACTATCGCATCGACACAGCTCTGATCATGCTTTAAGATATAGAGCTGTCTGAGATATGAATTTAATTTTTTTATTCCAATCCCATTTTGTGTAAGTATTATTCTTAAAAGATCATCCCATGAATTTTTTGGTATTGGAATTGTTGAAAATAGATTAATTTTAAGATTTGCAATCTCTTGAGGTATTACATATAAAAAGTCCCCAGATCCATATTCCATAATAAGTTGAGATATAGAGCTCTCTGCTTGATCCCAAAAAGCGTAACCCTCATCTGTTTTCATGGAGCTATCTACTGCATCTTTTCTAAAATTATCTTCTAGATCCCTGATCTTTTTTCTGATCTCTTTAACATTAGAGAGTAATTTTATATACTCTTCTTCACTAGCTTTTTTTGAATAAAGCTCATTTGCATTTTCTAAATTATTTTTAAGTAAGTTTTTTAGATTTATTAGCTCTTCATTTACTTTTTTTACCTCTTTTTCAAGCTCAAATGTCTCGTTTGCAAATACACTGCAAGTTATTAGAATCAGAAAAATGTATAATTTTTGAATCATCTTATTACTCTCTTTTTATTAATCCTTTGACTCACTGAAGATAAGATTGGTGTTTCAATTTTTTGATAATTTGTTCTCATCGGATTAAATAAATATCCAACAAAAAAGTTTTTATTATTTTTATTCTCAATCTTATCAAAATAAAAAAGCTCTTCATTTTTTATTTCATCAAAATCAATATCCTTTTTCAAAAGCCTCCATCTTCCATCTTTTTTGATAAGGATATCTTTTTCTTTTAAAATCACCCTCTGCTTCTCTATTTGACAGCTAAAGTGTGTAATAGTTCTTTTTCTGATGGCAGTTACAAACTGATCTGGTCTTATAGAAAACCCTTGTTTTACCTGGCTCGGTAATGCAAATATGTATTTATTGCTGTTTTCATCCCAAGCTTCAATTTCAAGTATTTTGCTATCTATAGATTTTATTTTTGCAATAGTATAGCTTTGAGTGTTTCCTAAAGATATTGGTTTCTGCCAGATACCATCTTTAAATATTAATACATCATCAGAATTTAAATGAACTATTTTTCCATCTATTTCTAGACGCTCTTTAGGCTCTATACCATTTTTAGTTTTATAAAATTTTTGAAGTTCATCTTTAGAAAACCACTTAGAAGAAGCTAAAAGCTTTAAATCATCTCTTGTGTCAATATCTTTTGTATAAACAAAATCTGTTGGACTCAAAACAAAAAAATTAGTTTTACTTTGCGTATCTTTCATAAAATCTTCTAGATCTGTTTCCATTACCACTTTTACATTCTTTTTATCTATAGCTTTTAAAAAAATTACTAATGGGGTTTTTACATCAGAGAATTCAAAGTTTCCATTCTTATCTACTGCTACAAAAAACTTCTCATCTTCAATAACTTTTAAAATTTTTGAAGATTTTTTGAATTTTATCTCAAATTTTTCTTGCTTTACTTTTGAATCAGGTCTTTTCTCTACAATTTGAACTTCTATCTCATCTTTTATAGAATTTATTGAAATATCAAACTTAAAAGGCTCTAAAAAAAGTGCTTTTGATACAACGTCTAAAGAAACCTCTTTTTTCTCATCTCTTTTTATGTAACTTGCGTTTTCTAGTTTCTCTTCTCTTGCAAAAATAAAAAACATTAATGCTGACAAAATCACTAAAAGTAAAATAAAATATGCAAAAATCTTATTTAATAATTTCTCTGAAATCATTTCTTTTTGTTTTTTTTAAAAATAGCTCTTTATTTTATATGATCTGAGAAAAAATTACAAAGAAAGATGTATATATTGCAAAAAATTGTATTAAATATTTTAATTAGTATTAAAAGAAGAGATATTTTATAGCCTCTTAGCCATAAAATATTTATAAGCACCTCAAAAAGAGGATAAAACACATAGGAGTCATATGGCTAAAAAAGTAACAGAAAAAATTAAAGAGGGAGTATCAGTAGAAGAGATCGAAAAATTCGCTCGTAAGTATACGAATGAAGTTTTTTTGATTCTAGCTCTTATTATTGCTACTATTTCTAGTGTTTTCGGGTTTTTTACAGGCCCTAGTTGGAGTTTGATCGTTGCAGGTCTTTTAGCAATAATCGGTATTGCCTTGCCTGTTCAAGTTGGGAAGTTTTTGAAAAAATTATTAACATTTCAAGCTAAAGCTCCAAAAACAACTATTATTATAATTGGTATCGTTAGAATCGTTCTAGCTGTATTTATTCCATTTATCTTATTTGCTGAAATAGGACTTTTAGCTGGATATGCGTTTCATACAACTACTAAAGAATCTCACGGCGAGGAGCATCACTTAGAAGAACATCATTCAGGCCCAAATTTAGAAGAGCGCCAAAACGATGAAGAGCCGCCTAATGAAGAAGAGCCTCCTAAAGAAGAGTAGAAAGTATTTTAAGATTCAATTGAGCTGAGAGAGCTTTTCCTATATAGGATATAATCTCTCAGTTCTATTTCATTTTCATTAAATATCTGTTTTAAAGCTTTAGCAGCTAGCTTGATATTCTCATTTAAATCTTTTTCAGATCCCATCTTCAAATAATCTTCTAATTCCTTCCAAGCTATCATCTCTTCTTTTTCATTATTTAACTTAGCCTCTAAAAGTGCGATTCTAAGCAGATTAAATGAATATAAAACAGCACCAGCTGGAAGAGATTCACTTTGTAGAAAGGATAGATCGCTTAGCATATTAGCTTTTAAATTTTTTGAACTGCCCAATGCTTTTACATAATCTTCTTTATTTATTAAAAGAGCCACTTTTGCAAACTCATAATAAAAAGGAAGTTCATCTTTTGTTCTATCTAAAGCGCTAGAAGCTAAACTCTCGTCCTCTTTTAAAAAATTTTCATTAATTAAAAGATTTTGAACGATAAGTCCTTCATATTTAGGTTTTAAGTTGGGATATTTTTTTATATAAGCTTTTAGCTGAGTGAGCTTTTCTCTATTGTTATATGAAGACTCTTTCCAGCTACTATAGGTTTTTTCAACTAGCATTGAACTATCAATAGATTTTTTCTTAAAAAAAGGTTTTAGCTTATATAGAATAATATTTAGGAATACAACACTTGCTAAAAGAGAGAAAAAATAGATTCTTTTTTCCATTATCCAAAGAAGTATTTTTTTCAGCTGCGGCTCTTCTTCAACTTTTTTTGACTTTGATTTTGACTTTTTTGTCATATAAAAACCCCTAAATATTTAATAAATAAAATCTAGCTTATATCATCGATGTTATTTTTGAGAATTCTTTTATGCAAAATTTTATATAAATATTTTTAATAATATGTATTTGAATATTATAGAAAAAAAAACAACAACTAAAAATCAACATTTTTATGCTAATTTAGAAAAACTCAAAATACCATCATTTTTATCTATAATGTTCGGCCCATTTGTAATATAAGCGATCAGATCCAAGAATCACAAAAAAGGCTTGATTATACAACCTAAGTCTTCTATCTCAACATAAACCTTCTTTTCTTTTACATTTTTTGATGTCGCATAACCTACAACCTTGCAATAGTAAGTCCAAAATATGTTAAGTTAGCAATTATTCAGAGATCTCCCTCAATAAGCTTCTTAGCTATATATGAAATACCTTCCACTATACTTGATCCACCAGAAGCGATACCACTCGCTGCCCATGAGACAACACAACACACTGTTGGAACCCAAAAAAGAGCTGCAATTGGGTCTGGAACACATTTACGGGGATTATTAGAAACATAATTCAAAAGACTACTACAACGATTGCGAATAGCTTGAACTGTCATAAAAATTCTCCTATAGTTTTGGTTTTTAAAAAATTTCGATTAGTTTAAATTTAATATCATTTTTGATCAACATAAAATTATAAAATATTACTTTAAGAAATAGTAAAATAATAATTTTAATAATCTATTTCAGATTAATTTTTCATAAACTTTTTTCATCTCAACTATCATATTAGCTTCAGAAAATTTCAAAGCTAATTCTTTTGCATTTTTAGCATAAGTTTTTCTTAACTTATCATCTTTTTGCAGTTTTAAAATCGCTTTAGCTACTTCAATAGATGAAAAAATCGGGACTTGGATACCAGTTTTTTTATCTATACATACCTCTTTTAAACCACCTGTTTTAGTTGCAATAATTGGCTTTTGTAAAAAGAGGGCTTGCAAAGATGCTTGAGAGACGCCTTCATGAGCGGTGCTAAGTAGTGTAAAAACATCTAAAGCATTTATTGCTGGATATGGATTTTCTAGATGATCAGTAAATATCACATTTTTTAAATTCAAATCTTTTGCCATCTTAATATATGACTCTTTATGACCACCTCCAATAATTATAAATTTTATATTATTTTCGTTTTCATTTTCCAAAATTTTTGCAGCTTTCAAAAAATCATCTATTCCTTTCCAAGATCTCATAAAACAAGCTGTTCCAACTAAAAAATCTTTTTCGTTAATATTAAAATCTTTTTTAAATTTTACACTTTCTTTAGGATCTACTTTAATTTTCTCAAAATTTACACCCGTTGGAATAGATTTACACTTTTTAGGATCTTTGTTTGCTTGTTTAATTATTATATCAGCTGCATCTTGGCAAGTTGTCACAACAAAATCAGCTAAATAGCCATATAAAAGCTTTGAGTTTAGCCCTTTTTTGATGGCTGTAGATAGATGCCGAGTTCTAATGATAGGGATATTTAAAAGTTTTGCAACTAATCCCCCTAGCCAAGCATCTGAAGATGAATGGGTATTTAAAATGTCGATTTTATGTTTTTTCATAATGTAGAGAAGTTTGAAAAATGAAATAAACCAAAAAAGCTTTTTAAATCTAATCTCATATGTTAAAAAGCCTGAGTTTTTAGATTGCTTTATAAGCCCGCCCCTTTTTTCTACACCAATAATTACTCTGTGCCCTAGTTTTGTCATGCCTTGAGATTCTTTTAAGATTCTCATTTCTTGA
Organism: Candidatus Anoxychlamydiales bacterium; assembly: GCA_011064875.1. Lineage (GTDB taxonomy): Bacteria > Chlamydiota > Chlamydiia > Chlamydiales > SM23-39 > JAAKFX01. The sequence goes on from JAAKFV010000008.1 coordinate 18,853, forward strand.
CCTCCCCAACCAGGAGATGCTTCTAGATGTAAAATATTTAAAAAAATTTTCATTTTCTTAAGCCTCTATATAATATAAGCAAAATATGGCAATTTCTATTTAGATTCGTTATTATATTAGATTAACCTAATTTTTTGGATATGAAAAAAAAAGCAGCGGCTCTAATTTACGGAGATAATCCAAATTACATCGATCATTTAGCTCCGCTTTGTCATTATTTAAAAATTCCTCTACTTACAAATATTGAAGAAATTTTCGATCTTACAAAAAAATACTATCCAAATGTTGATGTAAAACATATCGAAAATAAGGACGTAAATTTTTATGTAGTGAAAAATTTTGATAATATTTTAGCCTGCACTCCCAAAAATATGTTCGATACTGAGTTTCGTCTGCATCAAGATGTTTTAAATAAAGAGATCAATATCTTTTGGTGTCCTCATGGGAATTCAGATAAGGGAAAGACAATTTTATTTTTTGAAGGACTAAAAAATGAGAAAAATGTTTTGGTCTACGGAAAGAAAATGATAGATATTCTAAAAGAAAAAAAAGTTTTCTCTACCATCGAAAATCTTTTCGAAATAGGAAACTACAGACTAGATTATTTTCAAAAGTTTAAAAAACATTTTAAAAAAATCATAAAAAATGAAATTTCTAAAAAATTTTCAAATAATAATATAAATCTTTTATATGCTCCAACCTGGGAAGATAAAGAAAAATCATCTTCCTTTTTCAAATACATTGATATTTTACTAACAAAACTTCCCGCTCACTACAATCTTATCGTAAAAATTCATCATAATTTAATCACTCAAAATGAAACTAAAATGGAGATCATGAAACTTAAACATAGCCAAAAAAATATCATGTTTTTAGAGGATTTTCCATTAATTTATCCTATTTTAGATTTTATAGATATTTATATTGGAGACTTTTCATCAATTGGATATGACTTTTTAACATTTGATAAAGCTATGTATTTATTAAAACCTCAAAATAAGAAACTTTTTTCTGAACTTTTTGATATAGCAACTGTTATTGATGATAATCAAATTTTTGAAAAAATTGAAAAAAGTAAAATTTTAGATCAAACTTTAAATAGTAAAATTCTCATTAAAAAAAGAAAAAAGCTATACGATTATACTTTTCAAAAAAATACAGATATAGAAAGGTTAAAAAATATATTAAATATATGAAAAAAATAGCGGCCGTAAATTTTTCAAGCTCTTATCTCCTACTAGACCACATAGCTCCACTTGCCTACATTTTAGATATACCTCTTTTTGTAGATGATGAAAAAAGCTCTACTCTTCTAAAAACTTACTATCCTCAAGTGACTTCTCACTTACAAGAAAATCTATCACTTAAATTTTTAGCAAAAGATTTTGATACATTGATATCTTGCAATATGTGGTTTCCAGAAGATAAATTTTTTCTTCAAAATTTTTATAATAAAGATATGAAACTTATTTTTTGTCCTCATGGGAATTCAGATAAAGGCCACATTAACAAAGCAAATATGTTAGCTTATACAATGCAAGATATGGTTTTTCTATATGGAGATCATATGAAAGATCTTTTGAAAACTCTAAATGTTTTTAAAAAATTGAAAAAGCATGTAACTATCGGAGATTTTAGACTCGAATATTATAAAAAATTTAAAAAATTTTATGATGATATCGCAGAGAAAAAAATATTTTCAAAATTAAATAAAAATAAAAAAACAATCCTATATGCACCTACTTGGAAGGATTTAGAAAATTCAACATCCTTTTTTCAAATCTTAAAAAAATTAACTAAAAATGTTTCAAAAGACTTTAACCTAATTATTAAACCCCACCCAAATCTAGAAGAGAAAAATCCAGTAGAGTTTTATCAAGCTCTTCCAAAAGATATGCCTTCAAATGTTCTTTGGCTCGATAATTTTCCTTTAATTTATCCTCTTTTAAATATTTGCGATATATACTTAGGTGATTTTTCATCAATTGGTTACGATTTTTTATATTTTCAAAGACCTATGTTTTTTTTAGATCCATTTGAAAGAGATAAAAGTGAGCCAAGCCTTTTTTTGCAAAATTGCGGGCATAAAATAAGAAAAGAGAATTGGAATAACATAATTTCATATATTAAAAAAAATGAAAATTCTACTTTTAAAGATAAACAAAAAAATGTTTATGAATATGCTTTTGGAAAAACTTTTGAAATAAAAAATCTCAAACAGAAAATTCTTAAAAATATCTAAAAAACTTCAAAAAGGGTTTTGCTCATCCATCTCAAACCCTAATGGAGGAAGCACCAAAACAACCTCTAGTTCATTTAAATTTGCACAAGTTGATTTAACCTCTATATTATACGCATAATCACCATCTTCTAAATTATATACCTTGGTAACGATTCCTACATTCAAACCCTTTGGAAAAATTCCATCCATTCCTGTTGTTACTAGAAGATCACCTTTTTCTATTAGAAGAACGCTTTTAGATTCTGGGTCTAAAATTATCTTACCAGATTTTAAGTCTCTAGCGGGCCCTTCTTCATCAGCATAGTCATAGTTAAACCCAATCCCCTTAAGTTTTGTTCCTTTCGATCTCCAAAGAGGTTGAGACGTCCCATGAAGCTCCCCTTTTGCTAGATATTTATCCTCTTTTTGATTTGTTAATCTGCTATTCAAACTAATTAGCTTATCCAAAAAATTCTCTTTTTCATCTTTTGAATAAAATAGATTATCTCTTGCATGTACATGATTTTTTAATGAACTTATAATATTTAAAAGATTCTTATCTTGCACTTTTCCTCGAACAGCTCTAACTGATGGAATAAATCCTGAATCTGTAATCAAACGAACTCTTGAGAATTTTTCTCCAACATATTCAACAATCCCTATTAAATTGTTACCAATTACAACTGGAGAATTTTTAGCGACTATCAATTTAGATAATGCTTCATTATTTTTTTCACCAATATTTATCCATATACTACTACTCCAAGAAGATGCTGATCTAAAAATAACTTTTGCAGATAAAGCTTGATATTCAACTTTTAAAATCTCTTTTAACTCCTCTGCTCTTCTTTGAAAAAAATCTTTTAGATATATATCTTTTTGATCCTCTTCATTTAATACTTTAAATTTATCAACTTGATCTTCGATTCTATTTTCAAAAAAAAGCCATTCGTAAATTCCATTAATCTGATTCTTTAACATCGTATTTTCTAAAAGAAGTTTGTCCATCTCAATTTTATTATCACTTTGAGAAAGAGTTCTATCCGGCATCTTTAATAAAAATTTAGATGAATGACTTGTTGGAATAAATGAGCTTATTGCCATATTTCTAAATTTATCTACTTTATCTTTTGATATGCTCATCATAAATAGCATAAAAAAAGCGAGTAACAAAAAAGGAAAATAATTTGGCCTTCGCATCTGATTTTTACCCTCTTAAAAAAATACTTTAATTTAGATTAAGTTTTCATAAAAGAACTTTTCTGAAAATTGTTATTATTTCTATGATTTCAATCTCTTTAAAGCGTTCGAGAGAACTTAAAGCTGCAAAAAATATAAGAAATTGATCAATTTATGTTAGATATTGTCAAAAATGAATTAGATTTCATCACCACTTTTATTCTTCTTCCATAAGATCTAAAAAGGCTTGAAGCTGTTTTGCTCTTGTTGGATGTCTCATTTTTCTAAGCGCCTTAGCTTCAATTTGACGAACTCTTTCGCGAGTTACTTTAAAACGAACACCTACTTCTTCTAAGGTTTTAGGTTTTCCATCTAAAAGACCAAATCTTTCAATTAAAACAGTTCTTTCTCTATCTGTTAGAGTCTCTAAAACTTCATTTAGTTTGTCTTTTAAAATTGAGTAACCTGTAGCTTCTGCTGGAGATTCAATTGTTGTATCTTCCAAAAAGTCGCCGAATTGAGACTCCCCTCCATCTCCAACTTCTGCTTGCAATGATATTGGATGTTGAGCAATTTTATAAATTTCTCTAACTCTTTCAGGAGTAAGCCCAAGCTCTTTTGCAAGCTCTTCAGGAGTTGGTTCCTTTCCTGTTTCCATCGTAAGTTTTTTAGCGCCTCTTAAAACCTTATTGATGGTTTCAATCATGTGAACTGGAATTCGAATAGTTCTTGCTTGATCTGCGATTGCCCTTGTTACCGCTTGTCTAATCCACCAAGTTGCATATGTAGAAAATTTGTATCCTCTTCTATATTCAAATTTTTCAACAGCCTTCATAAGGCCCATATTTCCTTCTTGAATAAGATCTAAAAAGGAAAGGCCCCGATTTGTATATTTTTTTGCAATAGAGATAACTAAACGAAGATTGGACTCTACCATCTCTCTTTTAGCTTCTTGGCTTTTATCCATCCAGCGCTGAAGCATTCTTACATCTTTTTTAAATTCTTGTAGAGTTCTGCCAGCTGCCAGCTCCCTTTTGTCTAACTTTCTTTTTGCTGCAATTAATTTAACATTTGCAAATTTATTTTTTTCAGCTCTAGGGATTAAATCTTCTATCTCTTTTTCAAGTAATAAAAACCTATCATATGAAGATAAAATGACTTCACCAAAATCATCTATAACGTTATGTCTACAACCAAAGTATCTTAAATAGGATTGAGATCTGATTCTGCATTTTTCTAACTCTTCATCAAATTTTACTTTTTCTTCTTTTTTTAATTTGGGATCTTTAAGCTTTAAAAGTATGCCCTCTAAATATTCATCCTCTTTTTTCAGAAGATCGCAAAGTTTGGGAAGCATCTTTAAATAATGGGATTTATCTAGAACTTCTTTTTCTGCAATAACTTTGTCAAATCTATCTTTTCCAGTTATTAAATAGTGAGCAATTGAGATAGCTTCTCTAGTTGAATAACGAAAACGCATAATTATTCTTTCAACTTGCAGTTGCGCTTTTTCTATTCTTTTTGATATCTCAACCTCTTCTTCTCTTGAAAGCAAAGGAACAGATCCCATCTCTTTTAGATACATTCTTACAGGATCATCAGAAGATCCCTCAGGTCTTTTAGGAAGAGTCTCTAATTCTTTTGCCTCTTTTTTTCTCTCTTTTTGCTTTTCTACTTCTGCTTGATTTAATATTTGAATATCCAATCCACTTAAAAAAATAAGAACATGATCTATTTGATCTGCTGAGTCATAAGACATCGGTAGGATCTCATTGATCTCTTCATATGTAATATAGCCTTGTTCTTTAGCTATAGTTACAAGCTCTTCAATTTTTTGTTGGTGTTTTGGATCTGTAAATTCACTGATTGTTGCTTCTCTGATATTTGTCATAATAAGAAAAAATACCTCATTTGGCGTTAATTATATCAAATTGAATACTTTAGATAAATATAAAATAAATTTTAGCATTTAGCTAATTTTTTGAAAGCTAAAAACATAGTATTTTAAAACGACAAAGTATCCAAAAACTATGAAAGTTATAATGCTATATACTAAATTTTTAATAGGAAAACTTTTCTCAGCAGCTGAAATCTTTGGATTTTTTTTGTTGTACCATATAAAAAAATCTTTTTTTAAAATTTTTTCTTTGAAATCTAAAGCAGTAATTTCATTTATAAATTTTGTTGTAAATTTTTTTACGTTATAAAAATTTTTATCACCAATTTTAAAATTATAAAAAGCTATCACATCAAATTTATCTTTTTTACCCTCAATAATATCAACTTTTTCTACATTAGCTCTGATTTTACTATCTAATGTAAAAAATTTATTTATTTGAAAAGCTGTCTTAAAGCTAATACCTAGAAGGACTACCGCAGCTACTAATAAAACTATTAACCATCTAATTTTGTAATTCATACTAAAAATGTAACAAAAATGATTTTTTTTTTGTAAAAAAAATGTAATCTATCTATCCTTATACACCAAATAGCGAAAAATATACCCAAAAGTTAAATACTCAAAGGTGATTTTTCAAAAAAGTACTTTAAAACAAATAAAAAGAAATTATACAGGACAAAAAATGGCAGAAGAGAAAGAAAAAAAGAAAAAAGTAAAAAAACCAACAGCTATCAAAAGAATTCTACAATCTGAAAGAAGAAATGATAGAAATACTCAATTTAAATCTAGAGTAAAAACAGCTTTGAAAGATTTAAAAGCCTCTATGGATAACAAAGATGCTAAAGAAATTATTTTAAAAAAATTAGATCTTATATATAGTCTCATGGACAAAGCTGTTAAGAAAAGGGTTTTTAAGAAAAATAAAGCTGATAGAATCAAATCAAGATGTTCTAAAACAGCTTAACTTTAGTAGCTTAAAAACCTCCTAAAAAAGGAGAGAAATATGACTTCAGTTAGTTTGCCTCCAAGAACATGGATAGAATGGTTTCAAGCATATTACATATTACCTAAAACAAATCCTCAAAAAATTAAAGATCTTTGCACTGAGATGGAAAAAGAGCTAGGGCAAGTTGCAGTAGAGAGAGATATAGGAGAGCTAGGAGCCCTACTTGCACAATTTGCTACAATTTCATATAGCGATGATGATGATGGAACCTTTCATATATCTGACGGTAAACATCAAGAATATGCTAATTTATATAGAGAGTTTGAAAAGCGTTTTTCAAAATTGGAAAAACAAGAAAGTGAATTAAATCTATATTTAGGAAAAAATGAAAATGCAGATGCAGATATTATAAATAAAAGAGATTTTTTAACAATTAAAATGGATGAAACTAGAAGAGTAAGATCAGAATTACTTGCAAATTTTAATAAATTAGATTTTACTCCATATAATAGAATTTTTCTATCAGCCGCATATGTATTCATAATTGCCCCTACCCAAAAAATAAGTAGCATTTTTAAAACAAGAAAGATTGAAACTTTAGCTTTAGGGTCTTTTGCAGCAATCGCGGGATATTCTGTAATGACAAATACTAATACTTCGTTTTTAGTAAAAGCTACAGTTCCTTTATTTTTTATGTATATAGGTCATCTTTTGTCTAAAACTTACTATAAATTAAATGAACAACCAGCCCAATCTCAAACTTTTAGCATTACAACAACTACTCCTCCTGGTTCGCCGAGACACTAATTAATTTAAGTTTTTTTGTGGTTTCTAAATAGATAGCGCAGATTTTTTAAACGAGCTAACTTTTATTAAATCTTTTAGAATTTTTTTTGTTGAAAAAATGGAAAATTCATTTTTAGATCTTGTAAGCGCAGTATAAAAAAGCTCTTTTCCAAAGTTTTCAGATCCTGTTGGAATAATTATAGCAACATTTTTAAATTCACTACCTTGAGACTTATGAATTGATATTGAGTATGCATATTCATAAGAGTTTAAATAGAAAATCTCAAATTTTTGAATTTTATCATCTATTTTAAAATAGGCTTCTTTTTTAGATGGACCATCTAATGTCTTTTGAATTTTTAAAATACCAAACTCACCATTGAAAAGATTTAAGTTGTAGTTATTTTTGGTAATAATTATTGGAACGAATAAATAGTCATTTAGATCAGCTTTATTATAAAGCAGAGAAAAGATCTCTTGATTGAGAGTATCTACTCCAAATGGCCCCTTTTTAATAGATGATAAAATAATAAAGTCTTTTAATTTACTAAAAAAATCTTCTATTTGCATATCTTTAGATGTTGATTCCAAAAAATTATTTTGAGCCATATCTAAAATGATTTTTTTTGCTTTAGAAATGTTTTCGATGTCATAAAAATCACTTTTTGAAAAAATTTCATCTAAAGCTTTTTCATCTGTATTTTTAATAGCATTTGCTAAATCAATAATTTTAGAATTTTCAAATCTTTTAGCATGTTTTAAATGAACTTTTTCAATATTTTCAATGGTAGAAATCTCAGCAAAAACATTACCACTTTCAATTGGAGGCAATTGATTTGGATCTCCAATAAAAATAACTCTAGAACCATTTTTAATAGAATTTAACAAATGAGCTGTTAGTTTAAGATCTAGCATAGAGGCTTCATCAACGATTATTAGATCGTAATTTAATTTTTTTTCATCAAAGACTTTTGGTTTCCCCTCTTTTAGTTTCAAAAGAAGATGAAGAGTTTTAGCATCTAGATCTATGTTATTTGCGGTTTTTAAAATATTTGATTTTAAATGAGATGTAGCTTTTCCTGTAAAAGAGGTTATTGCTATTTTAAAGTTATCTTTTTTAGATCTATCTAAACTATTTGATAAAATATCTACCAAGTAAGAAGCAACATATGTTTTTCCTGTTCCTGGTCCTCCTAAAATCAGACTAATCGAATTGAAGAAAACATTTTCTACAGCTTTTTTTTGCTCTAAATTTAAAAAATTTTCATTTTTTAAAGTTTTAAAAAAAATGTCTTCATCAAAAATTTGAGTTGGGCTTTGATTCTCAAGTCTTTTAAGATTTTTTATAATTTTTTTCTCAAAAACATAGTTTTTTTGAAGATAATAAAAATTTTTAAACCTGCAAATAGGTTTTTTGGGATAGTTTTCATCTGTATTATCTTCTAAATATAAAATTGTCTCTGACAGATTTTTAGATCCTAAAATAACTTTTTTTACAAAAACATCTATATCTATAAGATCTTTTGTATCAAGGTTCAAATCCTCTAAACTTGGATATATTGTATTATCATCTTTGATTTCTAAAGAGATAAAACCAAATCTTGAAATTAAAAAAAGATATGCTAAAAAAATAGCTGAATTTTCTTTTTCACACTCTAAATAATTAGCAAAAAAAATATCTAAAGTAGAAAAAAAATCTTTTTCTTTTAGCTCATTTAGATATGAAAATTTTATTTTATCTTTTATCTCACCTAGCATCTAATCTACTCTTTTGGTTATGCATCTGATCCAAAACTTTTAAATCTGGATAGAAATGATAACTCCCATAATTATTAGTTTTGGATTCATGGGAGTTTGCCTGTCCCCTTAAAAATATATAAAAAACTCCTCCAAATACTTTTTCAAAATCTTTGTTTAAAATTTTTAAATGTTGTTTCAAGCTTTTAGTATAAATTGCAGCTTGCAAATAGTAGTTATGCAGGCTCATCTCTTTTTCAATGTTTTTAGTATCATAGTCTTTAGAAAAATCTGACAAATAATTGGATTTCCAATCAATAATATAATATTTTGATTGATGCTCAAATACTAAATCTATAAATCCCTTCATATAATCTTTTTTCCAAGAAAATAAAAACTCTACCTCAGGATGAAAATTATTAAATTCAACGTCTTTTAAACAAAAACTATCCTCTCCCAAAAGAGGAGCATTTAGAGTATTGTTAATAATTGAAAATACCTCTTTTTCAAAACTTTCAAGTACACTTTCTTTAATCAAACTCTGAATTATCTTTAAAATCTCATCAGATTGAAAACTTTTTTTATAAAAAACATTTTCTAAGATTTTATGAAAAATCTCTCCAACCTCCAGTCCTTTTGGCAAAGTGCTTTTTTGTTTTTTCTCTTCTATTTTTATATCTAAAGTAGATGTTAAAGATGAAAATGAATAAATATAGCGAGATTCAAATTTTTTACTAAAATCTTTTGGCTTAGATAAATCAACATCTTCTTCTTTGTCTTGAAATGATGAGGGTTTTACAAAATCTACAAAACTTAAACTAAGGAGTTTTTTATCTTTTAAAATTTTTAATTTCTCCAAAAGATTTTTTTTAGGAACTATATCTTTAGTATCTAATATATGGGCTAGAAAATACTCCATAGCAGAATACTCTCCCTCTAAAATTGGCTTTTCTTTTAAATCGATGGCTATGGGTAGATATACTCTATATTTTGCTCTAGTTATAGCTACATAGAACTGTCTCATTTTTTCAGCATCCATCTCTTTTAAATCTTGGGCAAAAGATGCTCTAGATTTAGAGGCTAAATCTAGAGCAAAAACAATATCGTATTCTAAACCTTTCGACATAAACGTTGTTAAAATATGAACTCCATCTTCGAAATTTTTAAAGATTTTTAGCTTTTCATCATCTTGATCTAAAAGCTCTAGTTTTTTAAAAAAGCTAAGTAAATTATGTTGTCCCAAATTTTTCTCAGCTAAAATAAGCTCGATTAAAGAGATACAATCTAGATAAAAATTTATATCCTTTTTTGCTGCTATATTTTCTAAAATTGAAAAGTTTTCAAAAGATATTTCAAAAAAATGATGAAAAAATTCTCCTAGATTTTTTTTATTTAAAATAGATTTTAAAAAATGAAATTTCTCTAAATGTTTTGAAAAATTTTGCAAATCAATATTTTTGAGATCTTGAAGATTTAATTGAACAAAAGGACCTAAAAGAGCAATTTTTACTTTATTTAAATTATTCGGGTGAAGACATGCATCTATAAATTCTTTCATAGCATTTAAACAAATAGAGTTTTTTAAAGATGATGATCTTGGAGTTTGTGAATTTATCGAAAATTTTTGAAAATAATTTTTTAACCTTTGAGCTTGAAATCTATCTTTTACTAAAACTGCAAAATTTTTATTTGAAAATTTTTGACAATTTTTTTTAAGGCTTAAAATCTCGTTTGCAATAAATGTAAAATTCTTTATCTCCATTTCATCTGTTGGCCATTTCTTTACTTTACTTGCCTCAGATATAAAAAAATGAATAGGCGCTAAATCATCTTGAAAATCAAAATCTTCACCTAAACCAGATTTTATAGGGATATACTCTAAACTATCATCTATATTAGGTAGTTTTAGCCAGTTTTTCGAAAATTCTTTAGATAATAGCGCGTTTAGTGAGTCGATAAGTGGTTTTGTTGATCGATAGTTTGTGTCTAGATAGTTAATCTCATCAATTTTTTTTGTAGCCTCTAAATATGTATATAAATCAGCTTTTCTAAAGCTGTAAATAGATTGCTTTGGATCTCCAATTAAGTAAAAAGCTAAAATTTTCTCATTTTTTAAAAACAGAGTTTTAAAAATATCGAATTGAATAGGATCTGTATCTTGAAACTCATCGATGATAGCTGCTTTATATCTATTTTTTAACTTTTTTGAGAAATTTTCATTTTTACAAGCCTTTTGCATTTTTTGTAAAATCTTATCAAATGTAAAAATCTCATTAGTTTCTAAAAACTCATCAACGAAATTTGCTATATCTGATGTTAAATTATAAAATAAAATATTTATATCTGTTGCCTTTTTGATGATTGGATAAAAAATATTTTTCAAATCTATTAAAACTCTTGGAAGCTCATAATCTATAGCTTTTACTTTTTTATTTTTTTCATCTAAAAACTCAAAAATTGAAAGCTTGTTTTTAATAAAAATTTTAAAGTCTTCTATAGAACACTCTTCATTATTTATAGTGCTAATCAAAGAATTTAGCTGAGAGAAAAAATCTTCATTTTTATACTTAGCTATCTTTTTAAAGTTTTTAGAAATTTTTTCAAAATCTTCAATTTTTATTTCTTCAAAAATTTTTGTTTTCTTGAAATTCTGAGTAGCCTTTTTAAAATTATCAAAAAGTAAAGCCCAGCCTTGACTCTTTGAATCTAGATCCAACGAGTCTTGACTCTGAGAGTTTTGGTTGTTTAAATTTTTATCGATATTTTGAGAAATTTTTAAAACTAAATTATCTATGTCTTTATGTTGATTTACTAAAATCTCGATTTGCTCAGGTAAATATTTTTCTAAATCAATAAAAAATTTCAAATAATCAACAATTAGATCTTTTATAAAAAAAATATCATTTTTCTCATCGATATCTATTAAAACATCCGCTTCAAATGCAAACTCATTGAGCGCTTTAAAACAAAAACTGTGTATTGTAAAAATATTCGCTGTTTCAAAAAGATCTAGTGCGTCTTCTAGTTTCGATATTTTATCTTTTTGACCTAAATGCTCTGTTAAATATGAAAAAGTTTCAAAATCTAGATTTTTTCTTTTTAATATATTTATTGCTTCACTTAAATTTTTTCTAATTCTAAATTTAAGCTCTTTTGTCGCTGCATTTGTAAATGTTACAACTAAAATCTCTTCAATATTTAAATCATCTTTTTCTAACAATAGTCTTACAAATAGATGTTCAATTGCAAAAGTCTTACCAGTACCTGCAGATGCCTCTATTAGCTTTTTACCAAAAATATTAGAGTTTTGATCTATAACATTGAAAACTTTCAATTTTGCTCCAAAAGTGGTTGAAATACATTTTTTATAATTTTGGATTTTTCAATTAAGTTTTTAGCCTCTGGCTTTTCAAAGTTTTTAAAATACCAAGTAGAATAGACATCTAAAAATATGTTTTTTTTATCTGTTCTTTTTAGGGCTTTGTCAAGATTCGATTCTTCTTTGTTTAATATATGTTCACAAAATGGCTTTATCATAAATGAAATCTCTCTCTGAGAAAGATCATAGTACTTGATTAACTCTAGTAAACACTCATCTACCCTATTTATTTTATAAGATTTAATGGTTTTGGATTTTGTGAAAATTATTTTTTTTTCAAAATTTTTATCTAACTTATTTAAAATTAAAATATCTGGCCACATGCGAATTTGACTATATAATTTGTCATCCAGATGTGATAAAAGACCTTTATTTGAAATGTTTTCTATCCTGCCTATAATTTTTATTGTCTCTTGATCTCCTTTAATCTCAATCGGTGGCATTACTATATTTTTTGAATCAATTTTTTCTATATTTTTTGCATCAAGACTGAATTCAATGTTGATAAGATTTTTATAATCTACCTCTAAATCCTTTAAGTTTTGTAAAAAAATAAAAATATCTGATCTAATTTTACTTTTTGCAATATCATTAAAAACTCCAACTGGCATTTTCGCTCTTTTCTCAAATGAGTATAAAATATCATCAACAATATCATCTTTTATGACTGCGTTTTTTATGATGTATTTATCGAGATTAGATATTTTGAAATCATTTTTTTCTTCTTCTTCTTCTAGATAAATATCCATCTTATTTAAATAAAAACTAATTGGATTTTTACAAAGCTGTTTTAAGTGACGAAGATCAATAATTTTAGAAGTTTCTTTTTTTATATCAATGTCAAACGGCTTTACATTTATATGGTCTTTGCCTTGTTTTGGTTTTTCTTTGTAATAACAGAGAGCTGCTTTATAATTTTTTTTAGAAAAGCTATCATTATCTTTAGTGAAATAACTTTTATGAAATGAGAAAGGAGGATGCTTTTTTATAATACATTTAGATGGTTTTTGATTTAATATCTTATAAGATCTATCTAGATAAGATAAAAACTCTTCTAAAAATATTGCTTTATCAATTTTTTGATTCTCCTTTGATATGTAGCTCAAAATTAAATATTTTTTTGCGTTTAATAAACTTTGTAAAAATAAGGATCTTTCATGATCTGCATTAGATGGTACATTTTTTAAATTACTGATATCGATAGAACTTTTTGTCTTGATCTGCAAAGATTCATCATCGAGCCCTAATATAAAGATGGCTTTAGCTGGCAGATAAGACATTTCAAAAGATGAAAAATAAATTGCTTCAATAGAATTTTTATGTCTATCTACTCTTAATTTTGATAGATGTTTTTTTAGATGGTCAAAAATTACTTCAAATGAAAATTTTGTTTGATCAAAATTAAAAGATACGTTTTTCAAGTCCTCTAAATAATTTTGAAAAGATTCAAAAGCTGTTTTCTCAATAAAAGATTTTTCTTTATCGATTATCATGTTTAGGTTTTGAAAATTTCTTAAATTATTAATACTCAATTTTTTTAAATATTTTTGCCACTCATCTATTGTTAAACTTTTTTTATCTTCAATAATTTTTAGATCGTTATATATTGAGATCAAGGTTTTTAAAAATTTATCCAAAACTCTCAAATCTGATATCTCTAGCTCACTCACAGGATAGTCAAAAGAAAAAGAGCTATCTAAAAAATTTTGATTTAATACAAAAATAGCAGATAGAAAAATTCTAGCAATTCCCTTTTCAAAACTTTTTAAAATTGCTAGATCACTATCTTTTAAAAATTTTAAAATGTGTTTTTCATCCAATCCCCAAGAAATATTTGCTTTTTCTATCCATTTAAATAATATTTTTATCTCGCCTGCTGAAAATTTATGGCTATGGATAAAAAGTGGGTTTTCAAAAAGATCTAAAATATCTTCTTTTTCAAATCTACTATTAGATAGTTTTATAAGTTTTTCAAAGCCAGTTATAAAAAAACTCTCATCAGTTATTTTTAAATCTGATATTTTGTAATTTAAAGAATTTTTATCACTCTCAAAAACCATCTCTATATAGGAAGCATATTCATCAATATTTTTAGAAATTACATGAATATCAGATGGCTTTAGATCTTTATCATTTTTCAAAAGTTTTAAAATATTTGAATAAAGAACTTGAACTTCCCTTAATTTAGACGTAGCTACATGAACTTGAATCGAATCATCTGCTTTTTCAAGAGATTTTAAGTTATCTTCTCTATTTTCTAAATTGAATATATCATCTTGAAAAAGATTTAAAAAGGATCTCTTTTGATCTATCTCTAGTTTTTCTTGATCAACTCTTTCATATTCATCATATACTGCAATATCATCATATGAGCTTATAATTTTTAGATAGTTTCTTTTTAGCTTTTCCATATTCGCTAAAAATGAGTTTCTGTCCTTTAAATAACTATCTAATTCAACAATTTGCTCATGAGAGTTTTGTTTTTCTATCAAATGTTTTTTAAGATTTTTCCTTTCAAAATTTGATAAAAAATCTTCAAAAAAATAGTTCGTTGGCGAAATAAAATAGTGAAAAACATTTTCAAATTTATTTATAAAATCAAAATAAATAGGAGGCATATAGCTTAAAGAAAAAAAATGAAATTCAATATTTTTTATACTTTGAATATCTATTTTGTTTAGATCTCTAAAAGCTAAGCTATATTTATCTTCATAAAAAATTTCTAAAAATAGTCTTATCTGCCAATGATTCTTGCTTTTTTCAATTAAATTTTTCTCGTTTTCAAAAATGGAATATTTTAAATAAATTTCAGTCAAATCGTATGAAAGCTTTGTGAGTCTTTTCTCTATTATTTTATCATCTTTGATTAAATATTTTCTAAGGTCTAAGTAAAGACTATTGGATAAGTGATTATTAGGTTTTTCTATATGCTCTATAATTTTTTTTCTTATTAAAAAATTTAACTCTAAAAAGTTTAAAAATCTTTTATCCTTAGAAATTTTTAATTTATTTTGAAAAAAATTCAAAAAATTAGAAATATTTACAAAATTTAATCCAAAAGAGATTTTTAAATCTGGATCATCAGCAAAATTTTGCATAAGATAATTTTTTACAAATTTGTTTGGTACAAAAATGTAGACTTCTGATTTTAAACCACTAAAAAAAAGATTTTGCTTTAGTTTGCGTATTAAAATTTCAATAAAATTGCTGGAAAACATTGCTTTCATCTGATGGTCTCTAATCCCCTTCTTTTATATAAAGCTAGATTTGTTAATATTTAAATAGTAGTATTATACTAAAATTTTGTCTATGAGCTTTAACAAAAGAAAACATTCTTTCAAATTTTTGAATGCCACTCAGTTTTTGGGGGCTCTAAACGATAACGTTTTCAAATTGATTTTAGTTTATTTTATTATAAATCTTCAGGGACTACCCGATGCTAGTACTATTCTAGCAAAAGCTGGTGCAATTTTCGTTATTCCTTTTTTAATTTTTTCAGCTGCAGCAGGTGTTTTAGCAGATAGACTCTCTAAAAGAAATATAATTATCGCTATGAAAATGGCAGAAGTTCTAGTGATGGCTCTCTCTATATTTGCAGTGGTTTTAAAAACCCCAACGTTTTTTTATACTCTTTTATTTTTTATGGGTATGCAAAGCGCTGTTTTTGGTCCCTCTAAATACGGTATCATTCCAGAAATTGTCGATCCTAAATATGTATCTAAAGCAAACGGAGCTTTAAATTCTTTTACATATTTGGCGATAATTATAGGAACGTTTTTAGCCTCTTTTATCACTGATGTCACAAATAAAAACTTTATCATAGCCACAATCTTATGTGTAATAATAGCTGCAATTGGCCTGTCTACTAGTTTTGGAGTTATTAAGACTCCTGCTAAAAGATCAAAAAAGAAAATTAATCCATTATTTTTTTACGAAATTTACAAAACTCTAGTCCTTTGCGCAAAAAAGAGATATTTAATATCTGCTGTTTTAGGATCTGCTTTTTTTCTATTTATTGGAGGGTTCACTCAATTAAATACAATACCCTACGCTATTGAATCTTTAAATCTTACAGAAATCGGCGGAGGTTACCTTTTTTTAGCAACAGCTGTCGGAATCGCTATTGGCTCAACTCTAGCTGGTAGACTCTCTAAAGATAGAGTAGAGCCAGGCCTTGCTTGTCTAGCAGGCTTTTTTGTTGGTATTGTATTTATACTGCTAGGTATTTTTCCTAATAATTTAATAGTTGTTATAATCTTACTTATTCTGCTTGGGTTTTTTGGTGGAATATATTTAATCCCTTTTGATTCTTTTATTCAAATAGCTAGCCCTGATAGAAAAAGAGGAAGAATAATAGCTGCTGCAAACTTTTTAAGCTTTTGTGGGGTTCTTTTATCTGCTTTTTTCCTATATCTAATTAGCTCTACTTTAAAATTTTCATCTGCAAATGGATTTTTATTTATCGGACTTTTAGCTCTTATTTTTAATACCTTTATTACAGGTAGAATGTCAGAGATGTTCTTTTCTTACTTTTCTAGAAAAATTTTATTAAAATTTTTCAAAGTAAAAGTAAATAATATCCCAACCCCCTCTTCTTATATAATATTATTGGAAGGCTCCTGGCTCGAAGTGTTTTTGCTGTTCTCTTTTCTGCCAAATCTCAAAGTTTTTAGTTTGGGAAAAGTTATGAGAACTTTTCCTTATTTTAGAGGATTTTTAAACTCTTTATATTTAATAAAAAGAAGAAGAAATAAAATTTATTCTCTAAAAAGACTCTTTGCTAAAACAAAAAAATATAAAAGAAGAATAAATTTTGTTTGTCTTTTTTTAGGATCTAAATTTCCTAAAAAAGATTTGAAAAAATTTTTAAAAAGCTCTTATGCCAAAACCTATCCAGACCCTATCTTTTTAAGAGTAAAAAGAGAAGGTAAAACCATTCATTACAATTTTATTAAAACCAATCAAAGAAAAGATCAAGATCAAAAAGCGTAGATAAATTCCATCTCATACTTCTTAAAACTCATAGATGGACCAAAAGATTTTGTCTGATTATTAGAAATCTCAAAGTTTTGAAAAAGTGTTAAATTATTTGTAATTGCATATAAGAAATCAAAAGAAAACCCTTTATAATTTGCTTCTCCAACAGCTCCTTGTCTTGTGGTTGGATTTCCCGTTCCATTAACATTTGTTGTATATAAGCCAACGTTTGCTGCGTTTCCAGTTGAGATACCGCTTGCATCAAAATCTGAAACTGCTTGCGGCATAACGTATTGAAAGTTTACATCAATAGCCCAATCTCTAGCTTGCAAAATTCTTCCAACTGATATTCCTACATACCATGCTAAATTATACTTTTTTGAAAGTGTAGCATCTGAAAAAGTTAAATCTTTTGCAAAATGGTTCATCAAACCGCCTAAATATATTTTTGTATATTTATTCCATTTGGATATCAAACCTTGATATCCTATTAAAAGTTGAGAATTTCCAAAATTAAATCTTCTTTTCCTCTCCCCATCTGCAGCAAAAAACTTTTTCCAATTGATGAATGAATACTTTACGAAAAAACCAGTGTTTGCAATATCCAAAAGTCCTATCTCCGTAACTTCGCCAAAGTGCTTATAAAAATCGCTTATTAAAAATGCGCCTAGATTGACATAAAAACTCCCAATTGATTCAAAAGCTTTATTAAATCTAAAAAGACCTCCATCGAAAATTGATGAAAATTCTATTTTTGAATCAAAAACATCACTTAAATTTCTTCTGCCAAGCTCCCCATCAAAATTAAATGTTTCTCCATCTATCATCCTTCCACCAAAATAAGCTTTTTCTAAAGCTATTTCATTTGTAGTCCCACTATCTATTCCCATATCGTTATCAAACTCTAGTTTGATAACCCCCCAAGTTCTATCTGAGTGATAATCTAAAATAAGATTGACCTCTACATCAAAAGCATTGTTGGGATTGCTTGTTGCAGAAGATGTTCCTCTTTGTTTAAGCCCATTTTTCTTCTCGTTAAATCCTTGATACTCGACTCTAACTTCTCCGCTAAGTGATAAATCTCCCCCTAGCTCTTTTATCGATATCATTCTTTTTTCTCTTATCCATTTTCTGAGTGCATCCATATCAGGATCTTCATGTTTTCCATCAAATGGATCTTGAGCAAAAGCAGCTTGGAGAAAAAAAATAGATAATAAAAAATATATATATCGTTTCATTGAAATTTTAAAAAATAACTTTCAAACAACAATACACTCTTTTCTCTATTTTTTTCAAAAACTTTTAAAAACGAACGTCTAAAGAAAGAGTTGTTGATCTTTCGTTAACAAGTTTGATCTCACCTTCTACCATCACAAAAGATCCGAGAGACGCTGCAACTCCTAAAAAAACTCCTGCTTTTTTTTGAAAAGTCAAATCTAACTTATCTGGCAAAAACGGTAAATTTTTCATTTTTATTTGAGTGTCTCTATACGATATGCCTATATATGGTCTTAAAATAGAGATTTTTTGAGCAAGACCAACATCAATTTGCCACTCTTTAAAATCAAATTTAATATCACTATCAACCGGCCTATCATTTATAGTTAGATAATCATTTGATGCTGAAAAAATCGTATATTTTACCGAAGCACCTAGTGTAAAATCTAAAATTTCAAAAAATATTAACCTAGCGCCTGCTCTATATAATATATCATTACCGCTCTTCGCTATATATAGACTTGATCCTTGCCTAAACTCAGGCTCTAGCTTATAAGATCCAATCTCAGCATACAAATCTAATCTATCTTTGATATTAATTGTAACTACACCTAAATTTGCGTTTGCTTTTACTTTTCTTAAATGAAAATTATTATCTTTTCCAACTTCATCAAATTCCATAACTAAATCTAATGCATGATATGCCAAAAATCCTAAACGAAAATTTACCCACTTGGTATCGGGAATAAAAAAACCCTCTTCTATAATAGCTGGAAGAGATGGAGAACCTGAAGGTGCAGAAAATATAAAAAAAGGAAGAAGCAAAACTAGTAAAAATATTTTTTTCATTATTCAATTTCTAATAATCCGAAACCAGATTAGTGTACAACATTCTGTAAAAAATTAGTTAAAAGATTTTATATGCATGAAAGAGATTTTTCAATGGAAAGTTCATTTTTCATTAGAATCTTTTTAAATATGGGCAACAAATCTAAAAAAATTAAGAATTAAATTTTCTACATCTCAAAGATTTTTCTGAATTTCATTTGCGTTGATTATTTTTTTACACATAGTTTTTCAATTTTATTTCATAAAAAATAACTATAAAAAAAATGAAATGTACAATCAGAATCTGCGCTATCTGGAAGTAGACAAGATTTTTTATAATTAATTTTTGTGAATGATATTACAGCTTTTAATAAAATATCTTACTTTATAAACTGATCAAAAGTTTTACATAAAGAATTTTTTATCTTAAAGAAGAGAGTCAACTTAAAAAAAGCAGCATAAAAAAGAACGAGACGGTCGAGTCCGAGTCCGAGTCCGATTAAAGCTGTTGTATTATACGATAAAAGCTGGATTTTAATGCAGGTCGCTGAAGCTTTACTTCTTTCAGATGATGCTTGCTTAT
>JAAKFV010000080.1 GCA_011064875.1 Candidatus Anoxychlamydiales bacterium
ACTTGGTGTTCAAAAGAGTTTAAATCTGTAAAATTGGAAGAAGAACGATTAAACCGAAGGTTTCTTAAAGTTATGGGTAATAGTCAGCCCTAAAGGAAAAGGAGGATGTCAAATGTTTAACAAGAACAACCCGGTTTGTGATCATCATCAATAGAGCTTTTTTGTTTATTTTGAAAAGCTAAAATAAGAGTATGCCAAGCGAGCGTTGCACACTTAACTCTCAAAGGATATTTTTTTACGCCAGATAGAGCAGCTAGTTTTTGCTCAGTTAGATTTAGACATTCAAAGTTGCAATCAGAGGTAACCATAGAATGAAAATGATCAAATATTTTTTTTGCTTCATTTAAAGATTTACCTAAAACTGCTTCTGTCATAAGCGATGCTGATGCTATACAAATAGCGCAGCCAGCACCTTTAAAAGATATGTCTTTTATAATTTCTTTCTCATCTAACTTTAGACATACTCTTAGCTTATCACCACACATAGCATTGTGACCATTTGCACAATTAGTGGGCCGATCCATCTCTTTAAAGTTTCTAGGGCATCTACTATGCTCTAAAATGATCTCTTGGTATAACTCTTTTATATCTGTCATCTTCTAAAAAACTTTTGTATACTTTTTAATTTATCAATAAATTTATCAATATCTTCAAAATCATTATATATTCCAAACGATATTCTACAAGTTGCTGGTATTTTTAGTCTTGTCATTAATGGCTCTGCGCAGTGATGTCCTGTTCTAATTGCAATATTTGCTTCATCTAAAAGTGTTGCTATGTCATGTGGATGTATCATATCTATATTAGATTTTTTATCTTTTAAAATAAAAGATATAATCCCAACTTTGTTTTTAACATCACCATAAATTTTTATATCTTCTTCAAATTCTTCTAATAATCTTTTTTTTGCATAATCTAGAAGATCTTGGCTATGTTTATATACATTTTCCATACCTATATCTTTTAGATATTCTATTGCTTTTTTTAATCCATATGCTTGTACGAAAGGTGGCGTTCCCGCTTCAAACTTATATGGAAGAGTGTTGTATTCAGTTTTAGAAAAATTAACACTCATTATCATATCGCCTCCTCCTTGATAAGGGGGAAGAGAATTTAAAATATCTTTTTTCCCATATAAAACTCCAATGCCAGTGGGTCCATAAAGCTTATGAGCGGAAAAGACATAAAAATCTGTATCCAAATCTTGAACGTCTACTTTAAAACTATTAACAGCTTGGCAACCATCTACGAGGGTTAAAACATTTTTTTTCTTAGCAATAGAAACAATCTCTTTTACAGGCAGAATATTGCCCAAAGCGTTTGATACATGACTTATAGAGACGAGTTTTGTTTTATCAGTAAATAAAGCTTTATACGCATCCATATCGATATTACCATCATCATCGATTGGAATAACTTTGATCTTAATCTTTTTAAACTTTTGAATTAACTGCCAGGGAACAATATTTGCATGATGCTCTAGAGTTGTAATAATTATCTCATCTGAATCTTGAAAATAGTCTTTTGCTAGAGTTGTAGCAACTAAATTAATGCTCTCGGTTGCATTTTTTGTAAAAATTATCTCTTCAAAATATTTGGCATTTATAAATTCTTTTACAGTATTTCTAGCTTCATCATAAAGGGCTGTTGATTTAGCACTTAAATCATATAGTCCTCTATGGATATTAGCATAATATTTACTTTGAAATTCTATCTCAGAATCTATTACAACTTGTGGTTTTTGTGCACTTGCAGCAGAGTCCAAAAATACTAAATCAGGGTTGTATTTAAATATTGGAAAATCTTTTTTTAAATTTCTCATATTTTTTTATATTATTTTTTTGATTAATTTTTTTATATTTTCATTATCTATTTTCTCAAAGATCTCATCTATAAAAGCCTTTAATAGAATCTCTTTTGCTTTTTTTAAGCTAAACCCTCTTGATTGCAGATAAAATATCGCATCCTTATCTAACTGACCTGTTGTAGATCCATGTGAGCATTTCACATCATCTGCTTTTATCCAAAGCTCTGGTCTTGAAAAGCAAGAAGCTTCATTATCAAGTAAGATATTTTTATTTAGCTGGTTTCCGATAATTTTTTTAACACCTTTTTTAACAATAGTAGATGCATAAAAAATACCTTTTGATTCATCTTTTAAAATACCTTTTAAATAATGAAAACTAAATGTTTTTTCAAAGTTGTGATTTGTTTTAATATAATGATCTAAAATCTGATCTTTCTTTCCTAAATAAATACCATTTATTTGAGCATCAGAATCGATTTTATTTAGATTTATTTCAAAATCAAACCTTGAAATTTTACTTTTTTGATTTAATAAAAAACCTCTATAAACAGCTTTATCTTCTAAATCCACTTTGTAATGATTAAACTGCAAATTATCTTTTGATTCTTGCAATATATAGTGATCTAGATAAGCATTTTTATCTAAAAAAATATCGATTATATTGTTATTGAAAAAATCATTTTTCTCCGAGTTTACAAACTTATCTATCATTGAAATTTTTACATCTTTAAAAAGAGAAATTCTATAATTTGTATAGATAGATTTTTTAGTTATTTTTTTATCCAAATTTGTATTTATATGTATGAAAGCTATAGGTTTTTCTATACTTTTAGTAAAATTAAACTCTAAAGAATCAAAGTTAAATGAGAGATTTAAATTTTTTAAAGCTATCTTTTCATTTGAGATATTTTGAAGTTTATTAATTTTTAGAGCTTTTGGAAGATTTGAAAAATTTTCAAAAAATTTTCCATTGATGAAAATAAGATTATAAAATTCATTTTCATCAAAAAATAATCTTTTTAATGAATTTATATCTAATTTATCTATATCAAAATTATCTTCTATAGGTTGTAAATCTCTATTAGATAAAAATCTAAGATCTAAATATTTATACTCTTCTACTTTATTAGATGGAAAATTTGTATTTAAAAAATCTTGCCAAGATTTTCTATTTTTAACAAAAGAATCTAATTCTTTTAATTTTTCACTCATAAAAACTATTTCCCAAAAGCTTTGTAGCCCTCTTTTTCTAACAAGTGAGCAAAACTTTTGTCACCAGAATCCACAATCTTGCCTTTTTGCATAATATGAATAAAGTCAGGTTTTATGTAATCGAGTAATCTTTGATAATGTGTGATGATTAAAAAGGCTTTGTTAGAGTTTTTAAACTTATTTACACCTTCTGAGACAAGTTTTAGAGCATCGATATCTAATCCAGAATCTATCTCATCTAATATTACTAGTTTTGGATCTAACATGAGCATATGAAGTATATCAAAACTTTTCTTTTCTCCTCCTGAAAATCCAACATTAACATCTCTTTTTAGAAAGCTATCTTTAATCTGAAGACTTTTTTGTTTCTCTTTTATAAGGTTTAAGAATTCTAAAGTATCTAAGGGTTTTTCATTTTTATTTTTCCTAATAGTATTTACAGATTCTTTAATAAAATTTAAGCTCTTTACTCCAGGAATTTCAATAGGGTGCTGAAATGCTAAAAAAATACCCTCTGCAGCTCTTTGATCAATCGATAGATCTAATAGATTTTTATTTTCATAATTTATATCTCCCTTTTCAATAACATATCCGCTTTTACCACAAATCACATTAGAGAGTGTGCTTTTACCAGAGCCATTTGGTCCCATTATAACATGAATTTCCCCTAGTTTAATCTCTAAGTTAAATCCATCTAAAATAACCTTATCTTTAATAGATACTTTTAAATCTTTTATTTCTAATAAATTCATTTTTTAACCTTTAAAAAATTATCCTACACTTCCCTCTAAACTTATCGATAATAACTTTTGAGCTTCTACAGCAAACTCTAAAGGAAGTTCATTTAAAACTTTTTTGCAAAAACCATTTACTATCATTGAAATAGCATCTTCTTGACTCATCGCTCTTTGCATGCAGTAAAATAGCTGCTCATCACTAATTTTTGAAGTTGTCGCTTCATGTTCCACTAAAGCTGAAAAATTTCTCGTTTCAATATTTGGAATAGTATTAGCTTCTGAGTTATCTCCAATTAAAAGTGAATCGCACTGAGTAAAATTTCTAGAATCATCGGCATTTGGTAAAATCTTTACTAAACCTCTATATGTATTTTTTCCATGTCCTAGAGAAATGCCTTTAGAAATAATCGTAGAGCTCGTATTTTTACCTAAATGAATCATTTTAGATCCAGTGTCTGCTTGCTGATAGTTATTAGAAATTGCAACAGAGTAAAACTCCCCTATTGAATTATCTCCTCTTAAAATACAACTTGGATATTTCCAAGTAATAGAAGATCCCGTTTCTACTTGCGTCCAAGATATTTTAGAGTTTTTACCTAAACAAGCTCCCCTTTTAGTTACAAAGTTATAAATACCACCTACGCCATTTTCATCACCTGGATACCAATTTTGTACTGTTGAATATTTAATCATTGCGTCATCTAATGCGACTAGTTCAACTACCGCTGCATGGAGTTGATTCTCATCTCTTTTAGGAGCTGTGCACCCCTCTAAATAACTTACATAAGATCCCTTATCAGCAATTATTAAAGTCCTTTCAAACTGCCCTGTACCCGCTTCGTTGATTCTAAAATATGTTGAAAGCTCCATGGGACATCTTACATTTTTTGGAACATAGACAAACGATCCATCTGTAAAAGTAGCTGAATTTAAACATGCAAAATAGTTATCACCAATTGGTACAACAGAGCCTAGATATTTTTTTACTAATTCAGGATGCTCTCTAATTGCCTCTGACATCGAACAAAAAATTATCCCTGCCTTTTTTAATTTATCTTTAAAAGTTGTTGCAACAGATACACTATCAAAAACAGCATCAACAGCAACGTTTGAGAGTTTTTTCTGCTCGGTTAGAGGAATGCCAAGTTTTTCATAAGTCTCTAAAAGTCTTGGATCAACCTCTGATAAATCACTTAAACTCTTTTTTTGTTTCGGCTCTGAATAATAATGAATATCTTGATAATCTATCTTTGGATAATTTACATATCCCCAACTAGGCTCTTTTAGAGTTTTAAAATGATCAAAAGCTTTTAATCTCAACTCTAGCATCCACTTTGGTTCCTTTTTTTTAGAAGAGATTAATTTAATTATATCTTCTCTCAACCCTTTTGGCGCTTTTTCAGATTCAATATTAGTTACAAAACCATATTTATAATCTTGAATTGCTGATTCAAAAGATCTATCTTTTTTTTTATTCATTTATTAAATCTTCCCCTTTTTTAAAACAAAAGCTAAACAAAACTTTTGAGAGCTTTCAATCTTATAAAAACAATATTTAAACAAAACAATTTTATAAATTTTTATCCTTGAGAGTTTAACAGATTTTATTCTTTTTTAATAAGGATTTTATTATAAAGCCTAATTTTTATTATATAATTTAAAGTCCATTATTATATAAATATCATCTCCACCTATGATTATTGACTATTACCAAGTAGATTTTTTCCTACGTATAAAAAAAACTTGATACTTTCTTTTTTTAAATATAATATTGCAGCTCAAGTTTATGGAGGTAATATGACAACTGTAAGAATGGTAACACCAGATTTTGTTGCTAATTTTGAGTATACAAACAGATTTATACCCAATAAAGAGCTAGATTCGAGAGCAAAAAGAGTTGCAAAATGGGTTGCAATTATTTTTACTCTAGGCCTTATTTTTATAATTCCCTTAACAATGGATTTTTCAAAAAAATTATTTAACAAATTATTCGGAAGAGCAAAACTTCCAAGAATAGATCCTATCTCAAATTCACCTGCAACACCTCCAATTAGCTCTCCACCAGCGGCTGTTAGCGCTCCTGTTAATTCAACCTCACAAAATATTTGGAATTTTGTAAAAGCTGTTTTTAATAAAGAAAATGTTTCAAAAACTTTTGCATCAGCATATGACGGTATAAAAGTACTACCTAAATCGTCTATTAGCTTTTTATCAAATCCAAATAACGATAGATATCAAAATATTGGTTATGCCCTCGGAATTACAACTCCACTTTGGGTTGTAGGAGGTTTTATAAAAGGCTCAGCTGTGAGTTTAGCTTTCAATGGTGGTGGTTTAGCCATAGCAAAAATTCATGAAAAATTGATGACTCCTCCAGAAAACAGATAAGATTGAGGGTATTTTAAAAATCTATTTTTTTTAATTTTAAAAGCCAAAGAACTTGCCTGTATAATATTTTTACATGTAAGATATTCAAGCTCAAAAACAGGAGTTTTGAATATCTTTATCAACAAATACATATTACTACTCTTATGGGGCAACTACCAAAAAGAATAGGAGAATTGCATTTATTAGACCAGATGGTGATCCAACAAAAATTTATGCTAAAGTTAGCGCTTTGAGAGAAGGTCAATTACTCCTTTCTAAAGAAAGGAGCATGAGTTGCAGTTCCAATCGCTTCAGATAGGCAGAGATTTCGTGGGACTGCTATAGGCCAACTGACATGG
>JAAKFV010000081.1 GCA_011064875.1 Candidatus Anoxychlamydiales bacterium
GAAGAGTTACGCTTGCATTTCCTCTAAAAAACAGAGTGCATACTCTAAAATTAACTGGAAATGAAGAATTAAAGAAAGCCGTTAAAGAATTTTTCTCTAGTCCTGAAGAAATAGATAAATCTCTACAAGCTAAAGAAGATCCAAAAGAAACTTTTAGACAAAAAGCAGACAAGCTCAGAAATGGTAGCACTTCCCCTTCAAAAAATGCAGCTAATGACGATATTTCTAGCTTCTTTTTTAACGGATCTGATGACGATGATTTAAGTGGTTTATTTCCTCCTCCCCCAGGCTCTAGGTCTCGATCCGATCCTCCAGAAGACAAACCCGAAGATGATGATTTAAGTGATTCTCCGCCCCCAGGCTCTAGATCTCGATCCGATCTTCCAGAAGGCAAACCCGATGATGAATTAAGTGATTTATTTCCTCCTTCTCCAGCTCCAGTTCCAGGTCCAGGCGACGATGGAGGCGGACTAGCTCCGGCTCCAGTTCCGGTTCCAGATCCAGGCGACGATGGTAGCGGACTGGTTCCAGCACCAAGATCTGGTCCAAGAGCTACACCTAAGGAGAGCCAAAAAGAAGAACTTGAAAGAAAAAGCAAAGAGTATTTTGAACAAAAACTTTTAGAAGTTAATAGAAATGTACAACAAACTCGAGAATCATTGGCACGTTTAGAAGAAACATTAAAGAAAAATGGCTTTCTAGACAAGCCATTAGATAGTATCGATGCTCAATTAGACGGTATAGAAAAAGATATTGATATATTGAATAAAAACATCAAATCTAATGTAAACAATACAAATGAAATTCATAAAAATTTAATTACAACAAATGCTAAACTTAAATCTTTAGAAGATCAAATAATTGAAAAAGAAAGAAGTTTTTTGGGCGAATTTCAAAAGTTTCAAGATGAGTTTTTACAATTAACTCTTGATGACAAAGAAGAACTCAAAGAACAATTTTCAGCTGAATTAAATAATCTAAAAGAAAAAATATCAGAAGCATCTCGGTTATTCGCACAAGCCATACAAGAATCTACACAAAAACAAATTGATCAAGCAAAAGTTGAAATAAGAGAAGAAATGCAAAGACAAATAGGTCTTAATATGGATGCATTTGCTGAAGAAAGAGTGGGAGAAAAAAGAGAAATTTTAAGAGAACTATCAGGATTACAAGAACAAATAAGAGCTCTTGAATTGCTCGCAAATCCTTTAAGACCTTCATCAGCTACAACAAAAATAGCTAGAATTGCTGGAATGGCCGCAGTAATGTATGCAGTAGCAATGCCCATAATATCGTCTATATCGTTTACATCTCCAGCCTACTTAACATAAGAGTTTAATAAAAATTCTATTTCTTGAATTCTATTAAAATAAAAAAAACCATCTGATAATGACTATCAAATGGCTTTTTAATTTTTAATAAATTTTTCCCTAAGAAGTTGGAGTAACTTCAGTTTCAGCAGTTGGTTGAACATCTGTAATTGAAGCTTTTAGCATTTCAATTTTAGCACCTTCATAAGCTTTTATGATGACAGTGTTATCAGTTACTTTATCGACAGTTCCGATCATTCCCATAGCAGTTACTTTATCACCTTTTTTTAAGGTATTTCTCATTAGTTGAGATTTTTTTCTTCTTTTTTGCTCAGGTCTTAGCAAAATAAAATAGAAAAACACTAAAGCAACACCTAGCATAATAAGAGTTTGCATATAGCTTCCTGATCTAGATGGAGCTGCATCTTCAGCGAAAAGAGCTATAGATGGCAATAAAAAAGGTAATAGTAATAATTTTTTCATAAATAATCCCTATTTAGTCTTGTTATAGTAATATAATGACTGAAAATAAGATCAAAATCAAGTTTTTTTAAGAATTGCTATATTTTCTATATGAAAAGTATGGGGAAATTGATCGATTGGGTGTAAAACTTTTAATTGATAATTTTTTTCTGTTAAAACTTTTATATTATCTAGTTGGGTGTTGATATTGCAAGAGATGTAGATAATAATTTCTGGATAAATTTTTAAAATATTTTCAATAGCTTCATCTGAGAGACCTGATCTTGGAGGATCTACTACAACTATGTGGGGTTTTTCAAAATTTTTATTACTCAGTAGAGTGGGTAAAATTTTAGATACGTCGCCATTTATCATCTCAAAATTTTTAATATTATTTAGTTTCATGTTGTCTTTGGCCATAGAGCAAGCATTTTCACTTAATTCTATAGCTAAAACTTTTTTTACAAATTTCGAGAGAATCATAGCTATAGTTCCAGTACCGGAATAGAGATCTAAAGCAGTTTTATCTTTAATATCTTGCTTTTCTAAATAATTTATTGCAGTTGTATATAAAATCTCTGCCATATGAGTATTTGGTTGAAAAAATGAATTTGGCCCTATTTGAAAGCTTAATTTTATTTTTTTGCCAAGAGCATTAATATTTAAATCTTCTTTAATAAAATCATTTCCATATAGTTTTTGTAGATTAAAAGTTGTTTTTACTCCTTTTTTTGAGATTTGAGTATTAAAAAAAATAGATATCTTTTTATCTGGAATTATAGATTTTAGTACATGATCAATAAAATCTTTTTTTTCTTCATCATTTAGAGTATAAGAATCAGATACAGTTAATATCACCATTTTATCTTGAGTGTTTTTCCCCTCTTTAATGGTTAGATTTTTTAAAAACCCCTCTCCATTATAGTAGTTAAAAGCGTCGAAATCATATTTTTCCCACCAATTTTTAACTTCTACTAAAACTTTTGAAAACCATATATTTGCTAAAAAACATCTTTGAATATCAATAACGAATCTACCTCCTTTCATAATGAGGCCTAAAAACTTTGTTTTTTTTCTATTTTGAGAAAAAGAAAACTCCATTTTGTTTCGATATTCAAAAATATTTTTTGATTTTATTATTGGATGCATTTCAACATTTGTTTTTTTAATAAAATCTTGAAAAGTATCAATTAAAAAATTTTGTTTTTGCTCTAGCTGATATAAGTATTTTATATTTTGCCAAATGCAACCTCCACAGATATCAAAATGTTTGCATTTAGGATCTTCTCGATAAGTAGAAGGTTTTAAAATTTCTAAAATTCTTCCCTTGATAATTCCTTTATTTTTCTTCTTATTTAGCTCTGCTAAAATAACATCTTCTATAACTGCATTTGTAATAACAATTTTATTTTTTTTCTCATCATAGGCTATAGCCTTCCCTTTTTGAGAAAACTTCTCTATTGTTAATTCTTTAATTATAACTTTTTTTTCTCTATTCATGGATTTTTTAGATTTTTTATCTAAGATTTTATAGGAATAAAAAAAAAGAGAGAAGATGTTTTATTTATTTTCTCTCTTTTTATTAATTAAAAAAATAAATTGAATTTATCTTCTTTTTTTTCTTTTTGTAGTTTTTCTTTTTGTAGATCTTTTAGCTGTTTTTTTTGTAGTTTTTCTTTTTGTAGTTTTTCTCTCTTCTGAGACAGATTCTTTTCTAAAAGTTTTTGATACTTTAGCGAGTTTGATTGTGCAGGTTCTAACTCTTTGAGAAGCTGCTTTATTACCTTTTTCAGCTTTTTTTAAGTCTTTTGCAATACACTCTAAATATTTGTGCATCGATTTTAGGGTTTCTTTTAATGCCATTTTTAAATTCTCCTTAATTTTTTTTTTACTCTTATATACTCTGAATAATTTTTTTTGAAAATTTTATTCAAGTTATTTTTTTAATTTTTTAAAAAAATTTTCAATTAAACTCTAAATTTAAGAAAAAAAATTGACAGAAATATTTTTTCGAACAATCATTAAATTAATAAAATAATAAAAAATATGAATCACTTAAATAACTTTATTTTTATATTTTTATTTCTTTTCTCAAAAGCATTTTCTATAGTAGTTGGCAATCCATCTGATCCAGGACTATACTTAGATGGTTTTTTTTCATCTAATGAAAAAGTAGCATCTTTTAGAGCGAGCTATCTTTATAATAATATATATAAACAAGAGTTTAAAAATAATGTAAACTTGCAAGCAACATCTGATGTGAAAATGAAAATTTTTGCATCTGTCTTAACCTTTAATTTTTTTAATCGTTTAGATTTATATGCAATCCTAGGAAAAGCAAACTATGAATTTACAGATGTAGATGACGCTCTTTTTTTTCAAGATGATAACTTTGCTTGGGGCGCTGGATTTAAGCTAATATTATTTAAAGGAAATAAAATAGATTTTTCTTTTGACGGGAAATATTTTTCAACAAAACAAAGAGCCAATTCTTTCGTTCTTGAAAAGCTAATTTATACTTTAGATGGACCTTTTAGACAGAGATTAGAAGAAGTTCAAGGATCTTTTGCAATTTCTTACAAAACTAATTTTTTAATTCCATATGTTGGAGCTACTTTTTTATATACTTTAGATACTGAATTTTTCCCACATTCTAGAATTATTCCAAAACCCTTAGTTCGTATTATAAGTAGAGGAGATAATTCAGCGATTTTTGAAACCCGTGATATGAAACCAAAAGATCTTTTTGGAGCTGTTTTAGGAATATCAATAATAAACAACCATAAAAATACTACTTTAAATTTAGAGACTAGAGTAATTGATCAAAATGCTTTTGCATTTGTAGGAACTCTTCGCTTTTAAATTTATAAAAAAAAAATCTTTTGCTTTATCTTTAAATAAATTCATTATAATATTTTTTAGAATTTTTAAAATATCACATTGGAGGCAATTATGTCAGCGCTATACCATACTTATTGTACAAAAGAGACAGCAAAAAATATGCTCTTATGGCCAACAAAAAATTTCCCAAATAACGCTGTAATGACAGCAGCTGGTTGTATCTCAATATTTGCTCTACAAAAAATATTTGATTCATATTATACTGGACTCTTCACATGTGCAGCTCTTGGGGCTCTTCAATTGTATCAAATGAATAATGAGGCTAAAAAAAGACTCTTTGATGCACCAAAAATAACTAAAATTAATGATGAGATCAAAGAGTTAGAAGGTTTAGAGAATAATAATCCTAAACTCATGAGAAAATATTTAGAATTTGGAAAAGAAACTGTTGAACATATGTTTAATCATTTTAATAAAGATGGGTATTCAAAAATTAAGAAAATAACTAAATATTGCAAAGTACAAATGGCTGCTCTTGCAACCATATGGGAAAAAGCTCCTAACTTTGATGATGCATCATCTAAAAAACGCTTTGATTTATTTAAAGGTATTTTAACTGATGCAGATATTAAATCAAACTTTGCAGATGTTGAATAACCAGATAAATTTGAAAACAAATAGATCTTTTCATGTCTTTTTATGTGATCTTTTTATAAGATCTTTTTAATTTTAATATGAAGTATAGAGAGGACAAATATGTTTGGAGTTACCAGATTAATAAATGGATTTAGTAGTGTTTTTTCTATAGATAATGCAAAAGCAATACTAAATTGGCCAATAAATAACAAAAATATCACAAAGATAGTATTTTTTGATGAAGTTATCCATAAATAATAAAGCCCCGATATTTCGGGGCTTTTTCGTATCCGAATATTTTTATAGAAAAAAAGCTAACAGAGCCCTTATTTTTTACCTAAATTGTGCAGTTTTCTGTAAAGCAGGATCACGTGGATTTTGTATAATTTTAGTAGCTGAAAAAAAATAGCTTGGTGGAATTATCAATAGCATAGGATCTGCTGGATCTGTGACAACTTCCCTGTAATTGTTTAGAGGAATGTTGTTTCCTATATAATCACCAACCAATATTTTAAAAAACCCACAAACGTCTGCAAAATTTACAAGACTTTGTGTTAAATAATTATCATAGGGTAAAAATTGAATGATATTTAAAAGCACCTCATTTGGAAGGTTATATAAAGGTGAATTTTGCTTATTTTCACTAACTGATTTAGAATCTAATTTTATAGTAGGATTCAAACTTATCCTTGTAGCCATATTATTACCTCTTTTAATTTTATTAAATTAATGTTTAAAAGTTTTAAATTAAAATTACAATAATATAATAACATATTTGACAATTAAAGTAAAATATTATATAAGCAACTAATTATTAATGACTTAAACATCTATAACAAAAAACCTGATGTTTTCGGGGCTTTTTTTGTATTTTAATAATCATATAGAAAAAAAATAAGCTGGCAGCGACCTACTCTTGCATACTCTTGTGCATACTACCATCGGCGATGAAAGGCTTAACTTCTGAGTTCGAAATGGTA
>JAAKFV010000082.1 GCA_011064875.1 Candidatus Anoxychlamydiales bacterium
GGTTTTTGATGTTATTATTTTGAATTAAAATTTAAGGAGATCAAAAATGTCTAGAAGATGTCAGGTTACAGACAAAAAACCGCTTAAGGGAAGAACATATGTAACTAGAGGTATAGCTAAGAAAAAGAAGGGAATTGGACTTAATATTACTGGTAAAAGTAAAAGAAGATTTCTACCTAATCTATTCAAAAAAAGATTTTGGTTTTCTGAAGAAAATAGATTCATTACTTTAAAGCTTACTCCAGCTGCTATGAAAACAATCGATAAGCTAGGTCTTGCAAAAGTAATTAAAAAAATGAGAAAGCAAGGAAAAAAAATATAATTTTTTCTTGAATTTGCATATAATCTAATAAATGCGAATTAGATCCAAACATATCTTCATATTTTCAATATTTGCTCTTATAGCATTTTGTATAAATTTTATAGTCTCTTCAATATCACCTAATCTTCCAAAGCCTGGGAAAAGACCTATATTGTATTCCAATCAGATGAGACAAGATCTGAAAATGACATGCTTTAAAGCTCTAAAAAAAGCAAAAGATCATATTCATTTGGTGATGTTTGGATTAACAGATCAAAAAATAATAGATATCTTAAATAAACAGTCTCAAAACAACATTGATATGAAAGTTTATTATGATAAAAGATCTAGTGTAGATCTTGATTTATATCCAGATCAAGAGATCAAAGTTAAATCCAGAGCCCTGATGCATCAAAAAATATTGGTTATCGATAAATCTTTAGTTTTTCTAGGATCTGCAAATCTAACAACAGCATCACTTTTAATGCATGATAATTTAATAGTTGGTTTTTACAGTCCAGAGATTGCAAATTTTTTAATAAAAAAAACACCTTTTCAATCAGGAAATCTATCTACTCAAGTGGGAGGGCAAAAAATAGATATCTGGCTACTTCCAGATTTTCAAAATAGAGCAATAAATAAAATTACAACTCTTATAAATAATGCCACAAATAGTATCAAAGTTGCTATGTTTACATTTACACATCCAGCTTTAGTAGAAGCTCTAATAAATGCAAAAAAAAGAGGGGCTGAAGTAAAAGTCGCAATAGATTTTCAGACAAAAAATGGAGCTAGCAAAACAGCTATTGAAAAATTAAAAAAAGAGAATATTGAGATTATCTACAACAAGGAAGTAAAACTATGTCACCACAAGCATATCTTAATAGATGAAAAACACTTAATATGCGGATCTGCTAATTGGACAAGATCAGCTTTTAGTAAAAACTATGACTGTTTTTTAATTTTATATAGCTTAGATAGGAGTCAAAAAAAGTTTTTGAAAAAACTTTTCAGAACAATCGAGCTTGAATCTTCTTTTCTTAAATAGTTCAAAAAAATATTATGAAAATAAAAACATGTTTTACATGGTCCATCAAATTCAATCGCTTCTTTCTTTATCTTTATCATTATTTATCGTTTTAAATGCTTTTGGCAATATCCCACTATTCTTATCTCTTTTAAAAGGTATACCTAGAAAAAGACAAAAACAAATAGTTTTTAGAGAACTCTTAATTGCTCTTATAATAATTATTATTTTTAACTACATAGGTGTTTGGCTTTTAAAATTTCTAAATATTACTCAAGAGATTGTGCAAATAGCTGGAGGAGTTATTCTATTTTTATTATCACTTAAAATGTTATTTCCGAAAGAGAAGAAAGAAATTGAGGCTGAGCTAAAAAAAATTACTGAACCTTTTATTGTTCCCTTAGCTATTCCATTAGTTGCAGGACCTGCTGTACTTGCCGCTGTAATGGTTTATTCTCCTCAAATTCCCAATGTTTTAATGGTTGGAGCTATATTCATTGCCTGGTTTTTAACCTTACTCATTTTACTACTATCAGCTCATTTAAGTTCTTGGATGGGAGGAAGAGGTCTTATAGCGCTAGAAAGACTTATGGGTTTTATCATGGTACTAATTGCCATTCAGATGTTTTTATCTGGACTCAAAACTTTTATGAAGACATAGCTTGATGAAGAAAAAGTCTTTCTTTTTCTAAATTTAAGCTGCACAAAAATTGAAATTTTAAAATTTATAAGAAATTTTAAAAAGAAAAAAAAATTTTTATGATTTTTATTTGTTTTCAAAATTGTCTATGAAAATTACAGTTTTTAGAAAAAAATAAATGAAAAAACACTTTTTTTTGTTTACAAAAAATATGCCTAATATTTAATAATAATAGGTCAAAAAAAACCACATAGGTGATTTATGAGCTGTCTATCAGTAAATAGTAGTGGAGATCCTAGAACAGGATTTAGTAAAGAAGAAATAAAAGAACTTGGAAATGGAAAATGCGAAATATTTTCTAAGTTTTTTGAAACTGAAATGGATGTTGAAAGAATTAATGCTGTTGCTGAAGATGTTTTTTCTGACGCAAATTTCACTGGTTCTGGCACTAGCGCTTCAGGTGGAATGGGTGGAGATTGGGGCGGAACCGGAGTCTAATAAAGATTCGCCAGATTGATAGAAATGGTTTTTCAACCATTTCTACATTATATCTGCTGCAATTTTAGCTAGCTCTGATCTTTCTGTCTTATCTAAAGAGATATGCCCATATATTTTTCGATCTTGAAATTTCGATATGGTATAGGTCAGTCCATTAGAGTCTTGATCTAAATATGGATTATCAATCTGCGTTGGATCTCCTGTTAAAATTACTTTAGTCCCCTTACCGGCTCTAGATATTATTGTTTTTACTTCATGAGGAGTTAAGTTTTGAGCTTCATCTATAATCATAAACACTTTTGGTAGAGTTCTTCCTCTAATGTAAGTTACAGCTTCCATCTCTAATTTATTGCTTTGTGTAATCCAATCGAATGCTGATTTTTCGTTAGCTTCTGAGTTTGTGTGGTGCAAAAGCACTTCTAAATTATCATAAATTGGTTGCATCCAATGAAATAATTTTTCTTCTTTAGTTCCAGGTAGATAACCAATATCTTTTCCAAGAGGAATAATTGGTCTAGAGACTAATATTTTTGAATATAGCGCATCATCGAAAACTTTTTTCATTCCACAAGCGAGAGCTAAAAGTGTTTTTCCAGTACCAGCTGGACCTACTAGAGTAACTAATTTTATATCTTCTCTAAGTAGTAGATCTAGAGCACATCTTTGTTCAAGATTTAATGGATGAATACCCCAAATACCTTTCTTATATTCAATAAGAGGCTCTAATTTCCGAACATTTGAGTTATATTTACAAATTGCTGAGGATTTTTCAGGACTTTTTAAGATACAATATTCATTTGGTAAAAAGCTAACATCTGGTTTTGAGATTTGTCCATCTTTATAAAAAAGATCGATATCGGCTTTAGAGGCTTCAAGAGTTTTTATACCTTTGTAGATCTTTTTAAAAGATACTTTTAAATTTTCGTAGTCTTGGGCTTCTAATCCCATAGCTTCTGCTTTAACTCTTGTGACAAAATCTTTAGAGACAAAAACTACTTTTTGACCTTCATTTTTCAAAAAAGATGAAATAAATAGAATTTTGTTAGAGTTTCTATCTAAAGGAAGAGGGAAATTTTTAATTACTCTAGATTTTGTATCTAAGAAGATTTTAATCTTTGGTCCTTCGTCGATTGTTATTCCTGCACTTAAATCACCTTGCTTCTTTGTTTTTAAAGAATCTATATATCTAACTACTGCTCTAGCATTTTTCCCAAGTTCATCTGATCGTCTTTTTAAAGCATCTAGTTCTTCTAAAACAATTAATGGAATAATAACATCGTTATTTTGGAATTTTGTGATCGATGTTGGATCATGTAAAAGAACGTTTGTATCAATAACAAAAGTTTTGCGACTCATTTAGTATTTCTCCTATTATTAGTTTTTTCGTATAAAAAATGAAATTTTAAAAAATCCTCCTTTGACTCTTTCTAGCTTAAAAGCCACATATAACTGAAATGCCTCAGCATGTAAAATATTTTTTTTTGAATATCGAAAAAACCTAAATCCCTGGAAATTCCCTATCTTTGAGCTCGTTTTACATGTAACTTATCATCAACAGCTTGCAGTGATAGACTGGCGCTAAGAACCTTTGAGTGCTAAAATATTTGACTTAAAAATTAAATTTCTGCTATAATAAGAGTATAAAAAAATTAGTAGGATTTTAATATGAAAATAAATGATAAAATTTTAAATATCCCACCTTATATCTCCACTTCATGGGAAAATATTACTTCTCTTTTTACTCAAAATGACCTTCTAGTAGTGATTTTAAAAAATGGAGCAAAAATTGAAATTCCAAATTTAAAGGGAGATATAATTGAAGAAATTTTCAAAATCCACTCAAAAGTATTAGAAGACAAATCAAAACCTAAAGCTTCTATTAGTTTTGGCTTGCCATCACTGCCAACTGGTGGTTTAGAATCATTTACATCAGCAATGCAGCATAATCCTGAGCAAAAAAATGCTCCTGATATTCCTTCTGATATAATTAATAAAATTGCAAATATTGCAAAATTATTTGCAGAAGAAGCGAATATGGATATTCCAAAACCTGAAGATAATTGTAATTGTATGCATTGTCAAATCTCTAGAGCTTTGCAAATTGGTATGGGTATAAATCCTGAAAACCTAGATGAAGCTGTAGATGAAAAAGACTTAAAATTTAGAGATTGGGATATTTTTGAAGAAGGAGCTCATCTTTATAGAGTAACAAATCCTTTGGATGAAAAAGAGCATTATAGCGTGTTTTTAAAAGATCCAATTGGCTGTACATGTGGCAAGAAAAATTGCGAACACATCAAAGCTGTCTTAAATAGTTAATTTTTTATAAAAAAAAAGTAGCAATAATTCATCTTTCATTTTAGTATAAAGATATTTAGGTAAACAAAAATATGCTAAGATTAAGAGGTTTTAAGATGCTTAGGTTACTATTAACAATCAATTTTATGTTATTTTCTATTGGTCTTATGGCTGAAAATAACAACAATCAGGTGCAACAACAATTTAAATCTTTCACAGCAAAGATAACAGGCTCAAAGGTAAGGATAAGATCAGCAGCTGATTTAGATAGTCACATAATAACTCAATTATCAAAGAATGAACTTGTTTTAGTTAAAGAAGATGCTGGAGATTTTTGGGGAGTAGCACCTCTTTCTAATGCCAAAGCCTATGTATTTAGAAGTTATATTATAGATAATGTTGTAGAAGCTGATAGAGTAAATGTCAGATTAGAACCCAATCTAGACTCCTCTATTATTGGGCAATTAAAAAGTAAAGAGATAGTCGCAGGTAAAATTTGTGCTGAAAACAATAAATGGTTAGAGATAGAAGTTCCAAACGATGTTTATTTTTATGTAGCAAAAGAGTACTTAACATATGCAGGAGACTCAACTTTTTATACAAAAATGCAATCTAGAAAACAAGAGGTTGAAAATCTTTTAAATTCAGCATATTTTATTACGCAAGCTGAATGTAAAAAGCCTTATGATGAAATGCTTCCCCATGAAGCGATAGATAGTTTTGATCTTATCATCAAAGAATATTCAGAATTTCCTCAGCATGTTCAACAAGCTAAAGAGGGACTAGCGCTTTTGCAAGACAATTATTTACAGAAAAAAATTGCTTATTTAGAAGCAAAAGCAAATATCTCTCATATGGAAAAAGATGAGCTATTGAAAGCTGTTGAAAAGGCAAATACATATGATGAAGAGATAGAGGTTGCAACACAAAACCCAAATAAAAATCTCACTAACAAAATGAAATTCTGGAAGACAGTAGAAGATGCTCTTTTTGCTACTTGGACAACTTTTCATCCAGAAAAAAGACTAAACGATTTTTATAAAGAGCAAGAGATTAATTCAATAGCAGTAGCTGGGGTAATAGAGAGTTTTTCTCAAGGCATAAAAAATAAACCAGGTGATTTTATTGTAAAACTTCAAGATCCAACTAAAAAAGCATTTATTTATAGTACAAAAGTAAATTTAAATGATTTTGTTGGAAAGAGAGTAACTTTAAAAGTATCACCTAGGCCAAATAATAACTTTGCTTATCCAGCTTTCTTTGTAAATCAAGTTGAAGTTCAATAGAAATTTAATTAAACTTCTTTCGCCTTTAGGCCTGACTATTACCCATAAATTTTAAATTTGATAATCTTTTTTTATTTCAATGAAAATGAGGTAAAAAAATGATCTTACAACAAAATACTTGGTGTTCAAA
>JAAKFV010000083.1 GCA_011064875.1 Candidatus Anoxychlamydiales bacterium
ACTTAAATGGAAGTGGAGAGAGAAAATGAAAAAGCTCAGTAAACCTACAGACAAACCCAATTTAGTAATGGGAATGAATGTTCAAGTTTGTTGGGAAAAGTTTTGTAGATATTGGGATATAGAACCTAGATTTGTATATTGTGAAGATAATAGATTTATAATTGATCCCAAAAAAGCTGCTGAATTATCCGATGAAAACACAATTGGTGTTGTCTGTATTATGGGCTCAACATTTGATGGAAGCTATGAGCCTGTTGAAAAAGTATCAGATGAGTTAGATAAACTTGAAAAAGAAAAAGGCATTGATATACCTATACATGTTGATGGTGCAAGTGGAGGTTTTATTGCCCCTTTTCTAGATCCCAAACTAAAATGGGATTTTCGATTAGATAGAGTAAAATCTATAAATACCTCAGGTCATAAATATGGCCTTGTTTATCCAGGTGTTGGTTGGGTTATTTGGAGAGACAAAGATGAATTGCCGGAAGATTTAATTTTTTATGTAGATTATCTAGGTGGTAAGATGGCAACTTTTGCTATTAACTTTTCAAGACCAGGCTCTCAGATTTGTGCGCAGTACTATAACTTTTTAAGACTTGGGTTTGAAGGATATAAAGAAATTCAACAAGCCTGTAGAGATACTGCTTTATATCTATCTTCTGCTATTGAAAAAATGGGACCATTTAAATTAATTACAAAAGGTGATGATATCCCTGTTTTTGCATGGACTCTAAAAGAGCAAACTAATTTCACCTTATTTGATATGGCTGACAAGTTAAGAGAAAGAGGCTGGCTTGTTCCTGCATATAAGATGCCAAAAAATAGAGAAGATCTAATAGTTCAAAGAATAGTTGTTAAAAACGGTTTTTCTATAGATATGGCAGATATGCTTTTAAACGATATTAAAAGAAATTTGGAGTTTTTCAAAAAACAAAAAGGTTTTATTAAAAAAAAAGAAGGTCATCACTTTAGGCACTAAAATGAAAAAAAGCTTATCTATCATTACTTTTATTGATAATAGTTTTATTTTCTTGCACAAAGAGTAATAAAAAGGTAGATATTACTCGGCCAAAGCTCACCAATAACCCATCATGGGATGATGTCTGTACGAATAGAAAACCACTTTTATCTTTTTATATATCTAGAGGTGGAATTGGAAAAAGAACATATATAGTTAACTTGGATACTGAGCCTGAATTCAACTCCCCTAATTTTATTGAGTATAAAAATATTGAAGAATTAGATGAGTTTATAGTTCAAAAAAGAGTTGAAAAACCCCTTGTTGATAAAATTAGATATTATTTTAGAGCAAAAGCTGTAGATTCTGAGGGTAATGAATCCAAATGGGCATATACTAGATTTTCTTTAGATACCGATTACAACAAAAAATTCATGAATCTTACAAGAGCAAAAGTTCAAAGCGTGAAAGTCTCAACAGGAGAGAACCCTAAAAATCTAATAGACTATGATGATCCAGGGCAAGTATCTTTTTGGCAAGCAGCGCCACCTGGTCCGATAAAACCTTGGGCAATTTTTGATTTAGGAAAACCAACTACCATTTCTAGAATATGGATGCTTGCAAATATCAATACAGATGATGGGTGGCTTGTTGATTTTGTATGGGAAAAAAGTTTAGATGGACAAAATTTTGAAGAGATCATCGATGCTAAAGTGCCAAATAATGATACCTTTAGAAATGTTATAGATATAGAGCCTGTTTCTACTAGATATTTAAGGTTAAAAATAAATCATTTTCGAGGAGTTGCTCCTCATTTAAATTGCGTAATTTTTTATATGCCAGGCAAACCGCAAGTTCCGATCCCTCCTAGAGGAAAATATGTTCTTTTAGTCGGTGATCAGATGAATGGCGGTACTTTTACTCAGCTAGCTCCATATATAGAAACCTTGGATTTAGGTTTACAAACACTGACAGTTCCTCACTATGAAATATCATTAGATATGTTAAATAGATTACAAAATAAACCAGTTGCCATAATTTTAAGTGGAAACAATGCTGATTATCCACATCTTCCTATGTATGAATTCAACGGTGTTTATGAAATCATTAGAAACACAAACATACCACTATTGGGAATATGTGCAGGACATCAAATGCTTGCATTTACTTATGGTTATTCATTTGTAAGATCTATGGGATGGGAAGCTCTAACAGCTTTAGAGGTTCCGCAGCAGATAAAACCTATTCGTATATTGATAGATGATCCAATATTTAAAGGTATGAAAAATCCATTTATTGCTCCTGAAATCCATGGTTGGGCTATAGCTGTAGTTCCTAAAGACTTTGAGCTTTTAGCAGCATCCACTTATATACAAAGCATAAAACACAAAGATAAATTTATTTATGGATCGCAATTTCATCCAGAAGTTGAGGTCTCATATAATGAAGGTAAAAAGTTTTTAATTAACTTTCTAAAAATGGCACTAAAAAATTCATAAATTTTTTTATGAAAGCTCTTTAGTATCTAATTTTTCTAAAGCTTTTTTCTTATCTGGAAAAATTATTGATCCTAAAATGCCTGAAATAAAAATAAATAAAATACCCCAAGTTGCCCAAACCCAAGTATAGATCCCCTCTTCTCTATATATAAGATAAGACAAGGTACCTACAATTATT
This sequence comes from Candidatus Anoxychlamydiales bacterium, assembly GCA_011064875.1. Taxonomy (GTDB): domain Bacteria; phylum Chlamydiota; class Chlamydiia; order Chlamydiales; family SM23-39; genus JAAKFX01. The sequence continues at coordinate 2,636 of JAAKFV010000083.1, forward strand.
CCAACGATAGTGCTAATGTATGCTCCAATAATGGATGTTTTTTTCCAATAAAACCCACCTATTAGAGCAAAACTAAGAGCTGCTATAGGAATGTTTGCGAGTATAATTTTATCAAAAACTTTATCTATTAAAACATTTGATAAAACAAAAGATATAAAAGCAAAAGCGATCATTAATATTTTAGATTGAAGGGCATCTTTTTTTTCTTTTAAAAAATCAGAGATAACCATAGCGCTCATTGCGCTATAAACTCCTGTTAGAGTGGTTGCAGATGTTGCAAATAAAAGAGCAAAACAAAGCCCTTTTAGTCCTATTGGTAAAAAGATATTTAAAGCCATTGGATATGCTTTTTCTGGATTAGATAAAGCAAAGCCTTTTTCTTTAAGAATATAGGTTGTAAATACTGCAAGAGAGTAAAAAATAAATACAAAAATAGCTGAAAATATAACAGCTAAAGCAGCTGTTTTTTTATTTTTAGCAGCGAATATTTTCTGTCCATACCAAGGAGCTAAAATATAGGTAAACATAGTTAAAATTACTAAAGATATCCAAAATCTATATGAAAAAAAGCTACTTGAATATTCAATTTGTACATCTACTTGGGAGTTTGATTTAAAAGCAAAAAATAAAATCAATGGGAAAATAAAAAGTATCAATATAAAGCTTAAAATATCTGTTCTAATAATTGAGACTAGGCCTTCTCTTAAACACATTAAAAGTATTATAAAAACTAAAGAAAAACTTAAGATCCAATAATTTAAATAAGGGAAAATTTCAGAAAACAGTAGAGTCAAAGATTTTACGTAAGAAGACGTAAAACCTATCATTGATAAAATTAATAAAAAGCTCGCTATTTTCCCTAAATTTTTTCCATATTTTTGAGTAAAAAAGTGAGCGACAGAAAGCCCATTAAATTCTTTCCATTTTTTAGCAGCGATAAGGGCATAAAACAAAAGTCCTATTAAAAAAATTAAGGGAAACAAAAATGCTTTTTTTCCCATTATATATCCAAGAGATGAAAAAGCGATTAGAGTGGCTGAATTAAACTCTGTCATAACAAGTGTTGCTGTTAAGGAAAAAAGAGAAATCTTTCTATCAGCAACTAAATAGGTAGTTTCAAGAACTCTTGTTTTAGATTTATAAAGACCTACAAAAGCTAAAAAAATTATAAAAATAAATATTACAAAAATATCAACTAGTCCCATATCATTTTTTTCGTTTTTCTAGTTATTTTAAATAAGCTAATCCAATTTAATATATTTAGGAAAAAAAATAATAAACTTTTAAGTGATGATATACTTATCGATTAATGTCCCTAGATAATAAGTTGCAACTATCACAAATGCCATTATCAATACATGCTCTGAAATTGCTCTGAAAGGGCTATTTTTTTGTTGTTTAGCCATTGAATAGCTAAAAACCGATAATAATATAAATCCCCAAATAATATTTAAAATCATTGCTAGCTTCAGAGAAAGTAAAAACAAAAGAGGCAAAAAAGATGCTGTAACAACTAGTTTTGACAAGAATGTATATATAGTTGTTAACCAAATCTCTTTTTCTGTATGTATACCTTCAGATTCTTCTGAAAAATGCATACCGACAGCATCTGCCATAGAATCAGCAACTGCTATTGTTAAAATACCTCCTAGAACAACTCCTCTAGAGTTGGTGGATGCAAATAGGCCGACCATCAATCCTAGAGTAGTAATAACCCCTGATGCAATACCGAATCCGAAACTAGATTTCAAACATGACTTTTTCATAAGATAAAATTTATCATTTATAAAAATTTCAAAGAACATAAAATTTTAATATTTTTTATTTTAATTTCAAAGAGACTTAAAGCTTAGACATTTAAAGATTATATAAGATTAAATAAAATAAAAATTTAAAATTTTTATTTCACTATCTTTCATTGATATGTAATGTTATCATCATCACATTAAATTCTTTTAAACCCCATAGAAAGTAAAAAAAAAGATGACATTTAAAAATAAAAATTTAAACTCAAAAATTATTAAAGCAATTGAAGAGATGAAATACGAGATAGCAACTCCTATTCAAGAACAAGCTATTCCTGAGATATTAAATGGCAAAGATTTATGCGCTTCAGCTCAAACAGGAACTGGAAAAACTGCAGCTTTTTTACTACCAACTTTGACAAAAATAACAGAAAAACCTTTAAGAGGTAAAGGACCTAGAGTTTTAATTTTAGTACCGACTAGAGAACTTGCAATGCAAGTTTCTAGAGAGGCAACAAAATATAGTAAATATTTGAAAATGGTTAAAACTATTTGTATATATGGTGGAGTGCCTTATCCTCAACAAAGAAGAGACTTACACAGACCTTATGAGATACTAGTTGCAACACCTGGTAGATTAATCGATCATTTAAATAGTGGAAGAATTAAATTCTCTAGATTAGAGACATTTATTTTAGATGAAGCAGATCGTATGCTTGATATGGGATTTATAGATGATGTTAGAAGAATTGCAAATGCAATTGAAACAGAGCATCAAACACTTTTATTTTCAGCAACTTTAAAAAAAGCCGTTAAAAGCTTAGTGAAAGATCTTTTAAAAGATCCTGTAGATATACAAATACCCATAGATAAAGAAAATATTGAGCAACGTATACACACAGTTAGAAATCTAGATCATAAACTAGAGCTTTTAGATAAGGTTTTAAATGATGAAGAAATAAAACAAGCAATTATATTTACATCTACAAAAATCTATGCAGATGAGCTTAGATATCAACTACAAGATAAAGGACATAGAGCCCAAGCTTTGCATGGTGATATTCCTCAAGGAAAAAGAACAAGAACTATTGCTCAATTTAGAGCTGGTAAAACAGATCTTTTAATTGCAACAGATGTAGCAGCTAGAGGAATCGATATCCCAAAAATCTCACATATAATCAATTTTGATCTTCCTAATTCTATTGACGATTATATTCATAGAATAGGAAGAACAGGAAGAATTGGAGAAAAAGGACTTGCTATTTCTTTTGCATCTCCAAAAGATCGAAGCATTCTTTTCGATATAGAAAAGCTAACTGGTCAAAAACTCTTACCTTCTAGATCTTCTGATAAAACAAGAGATGTAAAGAAGAAAAGATTTTCAAAAAACTTTTCAAGAAAGAGAAACTTTTCTAATAGAAATAGCGATAGAGATTTCAGAAAAAAGTTTAAAAAGAAAACATCTGCTAATAGCGATGACGATAAAGATTTCTCAAAAAACTTTTCAGAAAAGAAAACCTTTTCTAATAGAGATGGTGATAGAGATTTCAGAAAAAAGTTTAAAAAGAAAAGAAATTTTAAGGACAAAAAAGAGGATAGCGGAAGAAAAGAGAGTAATTTTCGATCTTTTTCTAAAAAAGGCTCTTTTAAAAATAAAAAAGCAAAGCGCTCTTTTCGAACTTGACATCCTCCTCTCCCTAAAGGAAGAGGATTCCCTAGCTACAAGCTAAGTTCCTGCTTCACAGTTTAGAGCTTTTTTAGAATCTTCTAAAAAAGTCT
>JAAKFV010000084.1 GCA_011064875.1 Candidatus Anoxychlamydiales bacterium
GAAGAACGTGAAAAATTACACAAGTAATGATTAGTAAATTAGGTTAATCTTCTTCCATAGAAGATCATTTTGAATTACGGCTATATTACGTAATTTTTCTGGCAATCGTAAAACAAAAAATTTTGGAGTGCATCAAATATTCGATAGAAATTTTGATAAATTTATCCTGTGATTCAATTGATTAAAACTAAATGAATCTCTTTTAAAATCCGAAACCAATACTTAATCCAACTCCAGGAACATATTTTTCCCTTTTATAGTCCGTAAAAAAAGGATTATATATAGGGTTGCTAATATCAAGTTGAATAAAAATATATCGTCCAGATTTTGTTTTATATTGAATACCTGGAGTAACTTCCAAAGAAATAGCTACGGGAAAAAAGAAATAGGACATATAATTTATACCCGAACCTAAATAATATTGGTGGTTTGATTGTGTAGCCTTTGGAAAGAAAAACATATATTCTCCTTTCAATGAGATCCAATTAATTAAAAGAGCGCTATGAACATCTATTGAAATATCATATCCATGATTATTATTCTGAACTCTTCTACCAAACCCAAGAGTTGGATAATAAGGAATTGCTTGACCAGGTATTGCTCCAGGACCTACTCGAACATAATTGAATGAGTTTTTGTTTTTTGCAGATATATCATCTTTTTCTTGAACCTCTTTTTGATCATTCTTTTTCATTTGCTCAAATACTTTGTCTTCATCAGCAAATGAAGCTACAGAAAGGATACAAAATCCTATTATTAAGAAATATTTTTTCATAATCAACTCCAATAAAAAAAATTAAGGACTTTATTATATAATCACACACTATTTAACGCAACTAATTACGCTCTATTAAATATATAACTAATACAATTTAAATTATCCGGAATATTTAAAATTAATTAATGACGGTATTATACAATATTTTCAAAAAGAATTTTTGTAGTTTTTATAAATCCAGAAAATATGTTTTTAAATTTCTTATAATTCTCGATAAAAATTGATTTTAAACATGAGAAAAAAAAAGGCAGTTAAGTTTTGTTACCTAACTGCCTCTAGATCAAAACTCCGGGTGTAAGATTCGAACTTACGACCAATGGATTAACAGTCTTAATAATTAAGCTCTAAAACCACCTTGAATAGCCTTAAATTAACCTAGATTACATAGGATCGAAGTATGTTAAAAAAAACACAAGCCAAAATAGTAATGATAAATCAAGCTTTGTCTATGTAGGTTGATTAAGAATTACGGCAATACTACGGAATTTTTCAATAGGCTATTTTAGACGTGTTTATAAGAGTATTCTTTCCTTATCGGCAATCCGAACTTAATTTCCAAACATATATCCGATTAAAACTCGCAAAATCATACAAAAAGGAGGATTCCGTGCTAAAAAACCTCAAAAAATTTTGGGCAAGACAGTACTTTGAACAAACTTGAAGAAGTCAAAGCACTCTCTCCAAGAGATAACTAAAAATTTCACTCTAAGGGACTGTGCTTTTTTATTAATAATTTTACTTGGAAGTTTCCAGCACTTCTTTAATAATAGTATTAAAAGCCTCAAATATAGGCGTGCTAATATTTTTCCCAGCCATGAATTTTTTCATTACATCGGATTTATAAAAATCAAGAAGATATTTAATTTCTTCATGGGTAAATTTTGCATCGAAAGCCGGAACAAATTGTTCAATAAAAGAATCTTCTGTAACCTTTTTCTTTACAATATCTATTATTAATTTCGGATTATCTTTTCTGTCTCCTAAAGCAGCAATCACATACCCATAAAGAACTTGATCAAGTGCTTCCGGAGTTAAGACACACCAACGGATAAGTTCAATAATATCTTTTTTTTTAGTCAAATTACTCATTAATTTTCTCCTTTTTTAATAATTTACTTGCGAACACCTTTTTATTGTTTTCATATGTTTTCTCTATTCAAATCAACAAACATTTAATTCAATATTACGAGTTTAAAATTAAGCTAGCGCTGCTAAACATGCAGCCCAACAACCCACTTGAAAGATTCCTGGGGGCAAAGAAGCGCAACCTTGCATACAGCTTCTATAGGCGTCTGGACCGAGAGCGGAAGCTACAGGAATGCAAGCTAAAGCTGCTACAACAACAAGAGGAACTGCGTATTTATTTATTTTTTTTGCTGCATAAGAAGCAACTTCACTTCCCCTTTTTGTAACTTCTTTAAGACTCGTATTAAAAGAACAGGGGGAAGTAATCCCTGACACAAAAGAACTCATAAAAACCTCTTTTTTTTAGTTTAGTTTCAAAAACGAAAGATATCGTAACAACTCAATACAATAACTTAAAGTTTTATTGTAAATTGTGTAAGCCCAAAGTTGTAATGATACCTTGAACTAAAAATTTTAGTCTAGAGGCTTCTAATTTTGGAGCAAGTATTTATGAGTCAAAAAGAAGCGCTAGCGCGCGTTCCCCCCCTAGGGGGAAAGGATATTATAAACTTCTGATAAAGGGAGGCTATTAGGACATTTGTGCTTTGGTGAAATTAGGACGTTTCTACTTTGCTCTAACAGTAAGAATTTTGAGACTATTCTAAGAGAGAAGGAGCCTACTCCATCCTCGAATCGAATTACTACCGGCCGATAAATCGGCAGAACAGCCGATTTGGATGGCTGAAAGCCGCCTCTCTGGGGGAACAGAGCTAGTTTTTTCTTATCCGCTATTGACGGTTTTTGCTTTTTACGAGGATATTAGTGTGGCAGAAAACGTGCAGATTTTTGCAATTTGCTATGAACTAATATGAAAAAACAAAAAAAGACAGTTAAGTAATCAACTTAACTGTCTCTAGATCAAAACTCCGGGTGCAAGATTCGAACTTGCGACCAATGGATTAACAGTCACACTCTATCCCGTAACTAGCAACATAATACAGAATATAACAACATTAAATTTAAATGTTTAGATGAATTTAGATTTTATCAAAAGCTGTAGAGAATTGCTTTGATTTGTGAGCTAGTGGGGCAAAATTGTGGCATTAACCATTTGATTTATCTATTAACTACTGAATTATCTTTTCTTTATCGCTGTATTTTAGAAGAAAGCTTCTAAATTGTTCTTGTGCAGTAAAAATTCTTGGAAGGTCCCTTTACACAAAGGAACTAGTAACTCTTTTAATCTAGACAATCCTTTAAGAACTTCTTCTTCTGAAGTATGCTCTAATCCTTCCACAACAAGACAAACATTTTTAGTATTTGTAGTAATTTTGCTTTTATCACATTCTCGATAATTCCATGCACGGCAGAGTACTTCCCTATCATCTCGATAAATTACTTCGCCTTTTTTTATTTCTTCAGGTTTATCACTGCCAAGCATAATAAAGCGTTCCGTTCCGTCTGCTATAGTTAGCATAATATCTCCATCTATTTGATCAATATCATCGCCTCCCACAGGAAGGATATATTCAATGGAGATAAAATTATATATATCAACAATCGGATTGATAGCCGGCAAGGATTTCCCTTTAAGAATCCTTCTCATTAAAGCCTCTATTGAGCTTCGATGCGAAGAGGGTTTAAACCCAAATTTCCGATAAGCCTCGCGCCAATCAGCAATCTTTGGTAAAGCAGCAAGTCCTTCGAGTTGATATTTTTCTCTTACATCTTTTTCCGCTCTACGAATAAGATCTAAAAAATTTTGATGTTCATTTGAATTATTAAGATTTCTAGCTACAAGCACACCGATTTTCACATTCGGGAACATCTGTGCTATTCTAGAATCAATACTAAACTTTATTTATCACCTTTATAAATAGATTTAAGACTTGAAAAAACAGCTTTTGCGACTTGCAGGTCTTCTATAGCAATACCTGTCAGGTCAACAACAGTTATCAAATGTTTATGACGTATTTTTGGCTTCTCTAAAAAAGCACCCAGCTCCATGATAGGCTTATTCTGAATATCCTTTACATGAGCAAGATCACCATATTGTGAACATTGAGACAAACTATCTACTATGATTAAATCCGCTTTATCAAAAACACTGGAATCAAGTTCTTGTTTTTCATAATCATCTGCCCCTACAGCTGTAATATGAGTACCAGGTCTTAATTGATCACCAAATAGTAATGGGTTTTTAGAAGAGGTAGCAGTTACAATCAGATCACAGTTTTGTGGAATTTCTTCAATCTCTTTCGCTAAAGAAATCTTAAAAGAAGAAAACCGCAAATCTTGAGAAAAAGCTTTAGCTTTGGCTGGATTTCTTCCCCAGATGAGCACTTCTCTACATGCTGTAACAAATTGAAGATTAAACAATTGTTCTCTAGCCTGTGTTCCTGTACCAATAATGCCAATTTTTTTAATCGGATGATTAGCTAAGTATTTTGCTGCAATTGCACCTGCAAGGGCTGTTCGTAAATCAGTCAATAATCCTTCATCTAAAAGAATCGCTTTTAATTCTCCCGTTTTTTGGGAAAACAGTAGCATGAGGCCATTACTACTAGGTAATGCAAGCTTGGGATTATCGTAAAATCCAGATGCAATCTTAACAACATAGAATTCATCATCTAAAATAGCTCCTGACTTGATATGCACATCACCGGGAGGCTTTTCAAAACGCAAAAAACTTGATTGAGCGATCATAGTCTGCTTTTTTGAATAATAAATAAGTCCTCGCTCAATCTCTGTGATCAATAAAGGTATATCAATAGCTTTTTCAATCTGATTCTTAGTGTATATTCTCATTGAGTAACCAGCCTTTGTAATGTTTTATAACCCACATTTCGAGCTGTAAGAACGACAACAGTAGTTCCTCGAATCTTAGATATTTCATTGGAAAGACAACTCGCAATAGTTACAGCAGAAGTCGGTTCAATTAGATATTGGTGATTGTCTAGCATCCAACGGAATCCTTGGATAATTTCTTGCTCAGATAATAACTTAACCTCATCTATGCGATGCCTTAAGACTTCAAAGCATTTTTCTCCAATGCCTCCTTCAAGCCCTCCTGCTTCTGTCTCAATTGAGGATAAACTTGTAACAGCCTGTCCTCGTTCTAGTGAGAGCTTAAGTGCAGGAGATTCGATATGCTGACATCCAATGATGCCTATAGAAGGATTTTTGCTTTTTAAATAATAAGCCATTCCCCCAGACAACCCACCACCACCAATAGGAACAATAAGATTTTGCATGGAAGGAACTTCACTGAAAATTTCAGTCGCAAGAGAACCTCCATTAGCAGCCATTATTCTCTCATCGTCAAAAGCTGTAATAAGATGCTGCTCATTTGCTTTTGCCTCTTTTTTAGCCCACTCTAAAGTGTCATCATAACCAATAAATTCAGAACATCGGACCTTTGCCCCTAATTTGAGAATTTTTTCTTGTTTAGCCATTTCGGCATTCTTAGGAACGTAAATTGTACAGTTTATGCCAATTTCTTTAGCTGCATAAGCTACTCCTAATCCATGGTTTCCTGCGGAACAAGCTGCAATCTCTTTTCCTTTCTCTTTGTCACTCAGTGTTGAAAGATAAAACATAGCCCCTCTTATCTTAAACGACCCAGTAATTTGCAAAAATTCCAACTTCAAATATACAGGCACTTTTAAAAATTCAGAAAGAATGGGCGAAAATTCAATAGGTGTTTTCCGAATTTTTCCATTTAAAAAAGAGCTAGCTTTATCGATAAGCGAAAGATTTAAATCATATTTTTGCATTTTCAAGTCCCTTGATGATTGTGTTGTTCAAAGCGCACAAGAACCTCTGGCATGGTTTTGCGTCCGAATCCAATACGAAAGAAATTGCCAGAAAAATCGTAGATACTTCCTGGCATAATAAATATGACCGCTTTCTCAACTAGTTGTTTAGTGAATTGATCTATGGAAATAGTCAAAAGAAATTTTGGAAATGTCATTGTTCCGCTCTCTGGACGATTCCATTCAAAAAATGAATTATGACCCTCAAAAAAGCGATCAAGAAGTTCTAAATTGCTGATCATAATGTCTCGATCCTCTTTACTTCTTTTTCAGCCTGCTCTTTTGCATGTTTTCTTAATTCTTTATACAATTTCAAGCGCTTTTTTTCATCTTTTTTATTTTTAGTATTAAAATATCACAAAAGCTAATAAATAACTCATAAAATGAAAAAAGCAGTTAAGCTTTGTTGTCTAACTGCCT
>JAAKFV010000085.1 GCA_011064875.1 Candidatus Anoxychlamydiales bacterium
TACGCTTTTTTGTTTCAGTCTAAATAGCTCTTTTTGAAACTCATATCCAATAATAACATAATTATCTGGGTGGGGGACATATTTTAAAGAATCCCTTCCTGTCTCTAAACCATCTAATAAAAGTAAAATATTTTCATCATTTGTAAGATTTTTAGGGTAGCTAACAGAGAACCTAATATCTCCGAATTTTTGAGCATTTAATATGATATCTTCATATTCACGAGTTGGTAAATCTTCATATGTTTGTTTGGAGATCAGAGTAATTTCAGGAAGCTTTTGGTCTAAAAAATTAGAAAAAAGATTAATACAAAAAAATGCTTGGATTAAAAATAATTTAAAAAACTTCATATTCTTCCTCTAAATATCTACATAACAAATTTACATAAAAATGAAAAGAGAAGTAAAAAATGGGAGAAAAAATAGATTACTTAAGTTTTTATTACCTCAGAGATCGGCTCTTTAATCTCTTTATCCACAACTTGGCAAATACAACTATTTGACCAAACATTTAAAGCAGATTCCAACATATCTATTATTGTGTAGATCGGAAGTATCAAGCCCATTAGATAAAGAGGAACGTTCATAGATGTTAAAAATGCCGTTGTTAAAAAATAACATCCCATAGGAACGCCAGCATTACCTATTGCTGCTATCGTTGCTAAAAATATCCACATAACCATCTGATAAATTGAAAAGCTCATTCCGTAGCTTTTAGAAACAAATAATACTGTGATTAATATGAAACCAGCGCAAGCGTTCATATTGATGACTGAGCATAAAGAATGGGTGACATTTGCAACTTTTGAAGATATTTTTAATTTTTCTTCAGAGCATTTTATTGATATTGGAAGAGCGGCATTAGATGATTTTGTGAAAAATGCTGTAATTAAAGCAGGGGACATGTTTTTGAAAGTATTATAGGGAGAGATTTTTTTTAGTTTTAAAAATAGAGGAAGTATCAAAAAACCTTGAACTAGGTTTGCAGTTACAACTGTTGTTGTATACAAAATTAAATCTTTTAAGTTTTCAGTATTTTGAGAGATCTCTTTTATAAAAATACATACAAATCCCATTATTCCAATTGGCATTAAAGCGATTATTAATTTGGTGATTTTTAAAAAGAGCAGAAAAAAGCTAGAAAAAAAGTGATGCAAAGTTTTTTTATTCTCTGTTGGTAGAAAAAGTATTGAAAGGCCCATCAAAATGCCTAAAAAAGCGACAGCTATTACATTGTTGCTTACAAAAGCTTTAAAAAAATTATCTGGAATAGCATCTATTAAAAAAGATAGATAGCTCCCAGTATGTTCAATATCCGTAGCTTGAAGAGAACCCACATGAGATGGTTTTATTATCAAAAATAAGATTAAAGCAATAGTCGCTGCTATTATGGTTGTAATTACAGCGTATGAAAAAATTTTTCTACCTAAAATTTTCATCTCTTTAAAACTTTTCATGCCGGCTATATTTGAGACTAAAGACAAAAAAACTATAGGTACTCCAATCAGTTTTAAAAGCTTTATAAATATTGTAGTGATAAACGAAGCTACTTGATAGATAAAATCATTTTTTAAAAAGCCAAAGAAAAGCCCCAAAGCTATAGCAATTAATATAGAAATGTTACTAAATAATATTTTTTTCATTTTTTATTTAAAAAAGCCTTAAAATTGTGTGTCGCAATAAGGTTTTAGTTTTTTTAAAAAAATATCAAGTCCAAGTTTTTCAAGAGCAGAGGCTTCAATTAATGTCTCTTTATTGAAGGGATAAAATTTTTTGAATTTTTTTATATTTTCAAAATTTTGAAGATCTGTTTTATTTAAAATTGTGAGACTTGGCCTATCTAACAAATCTTTATTAAAAATTTTTATCTCATCTATTAGTGTTTGAAAGTCATCTCTTGGATCATCAGTATTAGAATCAATTACAAAGATTAATACAGAGGTTCTTTCAATATGCTTTAAAAAAGAGAGCCCAAGGCCTTTATTTATATGTGCGCCTTTAATTATTCCTGGTATGTCTGCGACTAATATTCTAGAAAAATCTTCAAATTCAACGAGGCCTAAATTTGGATGAAGCGTAGTAAATGGATATGCTCCAATTTTTACTTTACTATGGGTAATCTGTCTCATAAGAGTAGATTTACCAGCGTTTGGCATTCCAATGAGACCAACATCTGCTATTAATTTTAGCTCAAAATTTATCTCTTTTATCTCGCCTGGTTTTCCCTCAGTTGCGATATTTGGAGCTCTGTTTGTAGGGGTTTTAAAAGAAATGTTCCCTCTTCCTCCAATGCCCCCTTTGCAAAGTAAAAATGTTTCTTCTTTTTTCTTAAATTCAAATAAAACATTATCATTTTCATCTTTTAAGATTGTTCCAAGAGGTATTTTTACTATTAAATTTTTGCCATTTTTACCTGTTTTATTACAAGATCCTCCACAGCAACCATTTTCTGATTTAATTTTCTGTCTGTTAAAAAATTTTTCGAAAGATAATAGATGCTCATCAACTTCTAATATAATAGAGCCGCCTTTTCCTCCATTTCCACCATATGGACCACCTTTAGGTTGGTATTTCTCTCTTTTCCAAGCGACGATACCATTGCCACCTTTACCAGCTGATAATTTTAATTTAAGAGAATCTATAAACATTTTTTTTACTTTTGTTGAAAAAAAATATAATAAAATTTAAATCTTTTTAATAAAGTATGAAGCTTTTTAAAAAACTTTATGCTTTTTTCTTTTTAGGAGTAGATTTTTTAACTTCAGGGAGAACAGATACAAAAGTTTTATTGGTTTTTCTAAAAGTTACAATACCATCGATCAATGCAAAAAGTGTATGATCTTTTCCCATACCTACATTTTTTCTAGGATGCCATTTTGTGCCCCTTTGACGAGCGATTATCGAGCCTGTTGTAACAAATTGACCGTGCGTCGTTTTTATTCCAAGCCTTTTAGAATGTGAATCTCTTCCGTTTCTTGTAGAGCCTTGTCCTTTTTTATGCGCCATTATTATCTCCTAGCTAAGCTCGATTTTTGTGATTTTTACTTGTGAATATTTTTGTCTGTGGCCTCTTTTTCTTCTGTAATTTTTTCTCTTTTTGTATTTGTATGCTATGACTTTAGGGCCTTTTACTTCTTTTAGAATTTCAGCTTTAACTTTGCAGTTTTTTATAAATGGAGCTCCAATATGTATTTTTTTGCCATCATTTAATAAAAGAACTTCATTAAACTCAAATTTTCCATTCTCAGATTGTAAAAGCTCAACATCTAAAATGCTCTCTTCTTCTATCTGATATTGTTTTCCACCAGTTTGAATTATCGCGTACATATCTATCCTCAATATATTTTTTGAACTATAATAATATATAATGAACTCTGAAATGTCAAGCTATTCCATTCTATATAGAAGCTTTTTTATTAAAAGCGCGAATATGTAAAAAATTGATACTACAATTGCTATTGTTGCTCCAGGAGGCCAGGAAAATATATAAGAAAAAGAAATGCCAATTGTATTAAATAAAATACTAAGTATTACGGCTATTATCATCATAATAGGCAGACGATATGTAAAAAAATTAGCAATAGTAGCGGGAATGGTTAAAAGAGCTATAATTAAAATTATTCCTATTATTTTAACAAGCAGAACTATTGAAATACTAATCATTGCCAAAAGTAGAAAATAAAAAGTTTTTATAGGTATTTTTTGAAGATAGGCTCCTTTTTCATCAAAACAGATAATCAAAAATTTTCTATAAAATAAAATAGTTAAAGCTACTATAAAAACAGCTAAAATACTCAAAATTAAAATATCTACTTTCCCTGTTGTAAAAATATCACCAAATAAAAAATGAGTACATGTAGCTTCTTTATAGGGTACTAATGTTAAAAAAATCACTCCAATTGCCATCCCACATGACCAAATAATTGCAATGACGGCATCTTCTTTTTGCTTGAAATTCAAATGAACATATCCAATTAAAAAAGCAGAAATGAGAGCTGCAATTACAGCTCCAAGCATTGGATCTAACCATGGGATATCATATTTATAATTTAAATATTCAAAAAAACCAATTCCGCCCAGTATTGAATGGGAAATGCTTCCGGTAATAGAAGAAATCCTTTTAATCACTACATAAGATCCCATAATTCCACTAGAGAAAGATGCTATGATTGCTCCTAAAAAAGCGAGTTTTAAAAAAACAGGAAGAACTATCATGTATTTTGCCTTATAATAGTAGGATGATAAAGCCCTAATGCAAAATGTTTACAAACCATTTCAGGAGTCATAACACTCACCGTTTTTTGAACAGTTAGTACTTTGTTTACCTCTTTTATAATGGTATTTAGATCGTGAGATACCATCAAAATAGTTCTTTTTTCATTAGACTTTATTAAAATATCAAAAATAGCTTTTTCAGATTCTGGATCAATGCTAGCTGTTGGTTCATCTAAAATTAGAATTTCAGGATCAGAAATTAGAGCTCTTGCTATCAATGCTCTTTGAGCTTGCCCACCCGATAGCTTCCCAAAAGGTTTATCGATAAATTCTTTAAGCCCTACTTTTTCTAAAAGATCCTTTGCCTTCTCTTTTTGTTTTTTTGTAAAAAAACCAAATCTTGATTTAGTTAAAAATCCAAGAAGCACCAATTCTAAATTTGTAATCGGAAAATATTTATCTAGATTATATTTTTGTGGAACATATCCAATTTTATCTCTCATCTCTTTTGGGTTTTTATTAAATATTTTAATTTTCCCGGTGTGAGGCCTTAACATTCCCATAATCAGTTTTAAAAGTGTTGTTTTACCTCCACCATTTGGTCCGATTATCCCAATAAAATCACCTACTTCAACATTTAAATTAACATCTAAAAGAATAGGCTTGACCTTATAACAAAAATTAAGTTTCTGAATTTTAATTATATTTTTCATTTTTCCATCTTTATAAGAATAAATAATATCATCTATAGAAAAAAATAATTCAAGAAAAAAACTAAATTTGCAAATTTATCGGTTTTTGATATAATCTTTTATCTTCTTTAAGGAGGGGTGTCCGAGTGGCTTAAGGAGCTCGCTTGGAAAGCGAGTGTTGCGTTTTGGCGTACCGTGGGTTCGAATCCCACCCCTTCCGATTGGTATAATTTCATTAAGAATTACTCTAAAAAATGCTTATTTTGATAGACATTGGTCTGATTGATAAGTTCGCATCCTTCCGCGTCCGCATGTCATTGCTTGTTAATTATTTAAAAATAATTTTTGACTTGCAAATCAAACAGACCTTCTTGATGTTGAATGACTTAGGCAGCTCTAAAGATTAATTGGTTGTTTTTTTGTGAAAAAAGCCAGAAAAATTGATAAATTTTTGTGATTTTTTCACGTTTTGTCAACATACTGTTGTTAAATAATCAACAAAAGGTTAATATAATGTTATGGAAAGAGAATTTTATCAAAAACTAGTTAAATGGAAAAAATCGAGTTTGCGGAAACCTTTGGTATTAAGGGGAGCTCGTCAAGTCGGGAAAACCTATATTTTGATGGAATTTGCAAAGAGAGAGTATGCCGATTATGTGTATATCAATTTTGATGAAAATCCTCAGTTTGCAAGTTTTTTTGATGAAAATTTAGATCCGGATAGAATTATCAAAGAGCTTAATATTTATTTCAAAAAAACAATTCAACCAAGTTCAACATTAATCATATTGGATGAAATTCAAGAATGTCCTCAAGCTTTAGCTTCTTTGAAGTATTTTTGTGAAAAAAGAAATGAGTATCATTTAGCTACAGCGGGTTCTTTACTTGGAGTAAAATTAACAAAAAGATTTCCTGTTGGTAAAGTTAATTTTCTTGATCTAGGTCCTTTAAATTTTTTCGAATTTTTGCATGCAATTGGAGAAAGCGACTTAGTATTCATGCTTGAAAAAATACAATCTCCAAAAGCAATATCAGAAATATTTCATAATAAATTAATCACTTTTCTAAAATACTATTTTATTATAGGTGGCATGCCAGAAGCTGTTTCTACATATTTGAAAACAG
>JAAKFV010000086.1 GCA_011064875.1 Candidatus Anoxychlamydiales bacterium
ATCAATGCTAGTAGCGTAAATATCAAGCACCTTGCGCCAAAACACTTTTTCAGAGGAACGAATATCACGAATACGAGAAAGAAGTTCATCAAAATAACTACCCCCACCTAAACGCTTCAATCTATCATCATCTAAAACAAAACCTTTAATGAGATATTCTTTTAATCGAGCTGTTGCCCATATGCGAAACTGAGTGCCTCTATGTGAACTTACTCGATAACCTACAGAAATAATAACATCTAAATTATAATGATCTATTTCACGAGCAACCTTCCGGTTTCCTTCCTTTTGAACTTTCCGGAATTTCCGGACAGTTGAATCTATCTGTAATTCTCCTTCCTTAAAAATATTTTGGATATGTTCTGAAATGGTTCTCTTATCTTTATCAAAAAGCTCAGACATTTGAGCTTGAGTCAGCCAAACAGTTTCATTTATAAGACGAACTTCTATACAGTTCTGGCCATCTTCTGTTTGATATAAAATAAGTGAACTATCAGGAAGGCGATTATTCATAAATAACTTCATTTATATTAAATAAATAATTTACAAAAGATTCTTAATAAAAGCCAATATTTATTATTGAATCAAAAAATGTTCCAATTTTTAACTCAAACATATCAACTTGTTCTATAAGCCTTAAAGGAAGAAACCTGATCAATCTTTTAAAACAACTTAAACTTATCATCAATTAGTAGAAAAACTAAAAAACTTTAAATGAAATTTCATGGCAAGCTTATGGCAAAGTCGATGGAGAAAAATAGAGGTTATTCAAGAAAATCTAAGACATTAAGAAACCCATAAATGATTTAAAGTTATATCCTTAACAATCTTGCTTTCTCTTGTTTTATCTATTTCATAAGACTGTAAATCCCTCCTCTTCGGAGTACGTTGGTTCAAATCCAACCGCCCCCATTTTAGACCGTAAAAATCTTATTATTTTTTCACTCTTAATCTTTAATAACTAGTTAGTTGCATTAATAAATATTGTTTTTTTGACAAATTAACAATTGACCTATATAATAGGTTATATAAACCTAAATATAGGTCAACAAAATGTTAGAATCAATTTTTGGCGGGAAAAATATCGAAAGAATTCTTTTCTTTCTCTTGATTAATCAACGTTGTTATGGAAGACAACTTAGTTACATTTTTCAACAAGCTTTATCTCCGATTCAAAAAACTTTAGATAGATTAGAAAGAGGAGGAATAATTATCAGTTTTTTAGAAGGAAAAACTAGAATGTATCATTTCAATCCTAGATATCCCTTTTTACAGGAATTAAAAAAATTGCTTGAAAGAGCTTATATGTTTTTACCTCAAGAATTTAAAAATCGATATTATGAGCCAAAAATCAGAAAAAGACCCCGAAGAAAAGGAAAATCTTTATGAGTAAAATTAACTTTAAGAAAATAACTCTGGAAAAACTCGCCGCTATTATTTCTGAAAAACTAAAGGAGCATAGTATAGATAGTATTCTAGTTGGAGGAGGGTGCGTTTCTATTTATTCTCAAAATCGTTATCAATCCTATGATTTAGATTATGTGACTTATGAAGATAAGAAAAAAATTAAAAAAGCTCTAAATGAATTAGATTTTTATGAAGAAGGGGGCTGTTTTATACACAAAGATTGTAAATATTATATCGAATTTGTCGCTCCTCCTGTAGCTATTGGAAAAGAACCCATTGTTAATTATGAATATCATCGAACTTCTCTTGGAACAATCAAAATGCTAACTCCTACAGATAGCGTTAAAGATAGACTTGCGGCTTTTTATCATTGGGATGATAAACAAAGTCTAGATCAAGCTCTGATAATCTGTAAAACAATTCCTCAAAAAATTGACATAGATGAAATTAAGAAATGGTCAAAAAATGAAGGACATTTAAAAAAGTTTAAAATTTTTTTAGAATATTTGAAAAAAAAATCCAATTTATAGTTCTGAATGCGTCCAACCACCTCCAAAATATAAGGCTCGGAATCTTCCGGGTCTTTTTTTTCCCTACCTACTTGCAATAATCTCTTCTTAAAGCTAAACTTCCATATATTTGAAACAAAGAGATCCATAAAAATGATAGATTTGTCTACGACCATAGCTTTAGCTATTTGTTCGAAAAACCCCTTGGTTATTAAAGTACTTGGTCCAACTGCTGATTATATCGGAGAGGGAATTAAGTCACTCGCTGAGAAACAGGTGAAAAATGTGAAGAGGATCTTCAGGCGCACTTCTGAAAAATTAGATAACCATGGAACGCCAACAGGCGCTGTACCGCCAAGGATTCTCAAGCAGACCCTAGAAGAAGGGGGTTATGTCGACGATGAGTTAACCGCTGAGTATTATTCCGGAGTACTTGCATCATCAAAATCGTTAGAGTTGGGATGAGCTCTAGCAGAAATGTTCGGCAATCCGTTATTACTTTCTTGTATATTTACAGATGACTCCATGGCATTCAAAGAAAACACAAAGCTAAGAGCCGTAGCGAATATACTAGAAAAGTGGCCTATTTTCAAAAGATGAATCCTCACTAAACTACGGGTTGTATGAACAACACAACTTCTTTTTCGTTCCTTTAGGAAGAAGTTTATCTAGTTTTTTAAAAGAATAATTTTACTGTGTTGAATGAATGAAATCCACTCAAAAGTTCTGAATGTGTTAGTCTCGCCCATTTGGCTTCGAAAAGTTAATCAAACTCTCTTCAGAAATCTAAAATGGAAATTTAAAAAAATAACTGGATTAATTTTAATGCGATTGATTTAAATTCAAATATAATTTAATTTTTTACTGAAAATTTGCAAAGGATGTTTTATGTCTATAAGTTTAAGTGCCAAAATTCAGAGAGAATACGTTAATAAATTTCCCACAAAGTTACCTATTAAAGCAGCTCAAAGTTTTGTTGCTACAGGTGTGATTAGTTTGATTTCTGGCTGCTCTGCTGTAGTTGCACTTTTAGCTGGGAGTATTGCTATATTAGCCTCTACTATTGAAGCGCTTACTCGTCCCATTATAAAATCTATTTTCCCAGAAAATCGTTTAATAGGGTTATCTATCCAGATTTGCATTACACAAATGATGGCATTAGGTTTGATAGGAGTGGCTGCACCATGGCTTGGCGTGACCTATAAGATATCTGCTTTACTTTTGCCTCTTATAGTATGGATTGCTTTGAACAACGATTTCTATGAAAAAAATACAGCTCAGGCAGTAGTTTTTTAGGCGTAAGGCATCTTGGGATGCTACTGATATTAGAGCTTTGCGCTTACATCGAAGAGTAAAGTCTTGAAAAAAAACATGAAAGAGTATAGCTTAATTGCTTTACATAGGTGGTAAGTCATGAAATTATTAATGCTGATTGTCTTTGTTCTCTTTTCCAGTGTTTCATTAGATGCTCTCGCACAGGACGTCCCCAAACTAACGTTGAGCTCTTCTGCAACTATTCGGAAACCAGCAGATGAATTGCAACTTAAAGTTGGAATAATTACTCGGGCGGTTACGGCAGAGGAAGCGCTTGAAGAAAATAGCTTAAAAATGAGAAATGTTATAGATAATTTAGAAGCAGCTGGATTGAATAAAGATGATTATGAGACGAGTCAATTCTCCATAAATCCAACATATACACCTTATCCGAAGAATCCACCTGCAGATTGGAGACAAACTATAAATGGCTATGAAGTGACCAACTCAATTCTTATACATACAGACAAACTTGAGATGGCGGGCAAAGTGATTGATTTATCTAATAAGGCAGGTGCTAATAGTATTTCTGATGTGCGATTTGGTTTGCGCTCTTCAAGGGATTATTGGACTGAGGCCCTGTCTGCAGCTGGAGCTAATGCAGTCAAGGATGCTGGGGCAATTGCAGCAGCAACAGGTGTTAATCTGGTTCGTGCTTTGTCGATCTCTCTCAATCACACGCATGTAAGATCTCCGCAGATCAATCTCGATTGTTTTGCAAAAGCCGGAGCTAGTGGAACATCGACTCCCATTGAACCGGGAGAGGTCTCTATTGAGGCAAATATCACTATGGTTTATGAGATTAATTAGTTGATCGCATTTAACTAAAAGTTCTAAATGATATTAAAAATCAAATTGATTGTTTGCCTGTTAGAGAATCTATAGAAATTTTAATAATACAAATATTATTAACTGCTTTTTCCAAATATTCAAAATTGCTTTTTCCAATATATTTATTCATGAGGATATCTAGAGCTTGTTTCTTTTCTAGAAAAGACTCAATAAAAAAAGCCTTTCCAAATCCAATAATGCTCTGATATTTCATAGAGTTATCGCATGGTTGATCGGATCTGACTAGCTCTATATTAGTATCAACTTCAAAACAAACATTATTGTTTTGGTGGATGATATCGATTTTCATTCCTTCTCTCGCGAATGTATATAGATTGTATTCTCTTTAAAGACAAAGCATACAGGAATAACATAGGGCATATCTTTTTTGCATAACCCAAGTCTACATATTGTAGCTTTGTCTAATATTTCATTTATTATTTTTTCTTCTGTTTAATAATAATTATCTTGCCTTTTATTTAATTATAAACTAATTAAAAATTTACAAGGCAGGAAAATGTATTCATCTAAAAGAGTGTTAATTAGTAATGCTCGTACTATGATTTCTTTAGATTTAGCGAGAATGTTTCACTCGTTAGGTATTGAGGTTTATGTAGTTGATTCCAATAAACTTCATATGTGTTCATTTTCAAAAGCTATAAAAAAATCAATTTTGGTGCCAGCTCCTAGATTTTCACCAGATAAATATATAGAGTCTGTTATCGAGATTGTTGAAAAAGAAAAAATTGATCTTGTAATTCCTATCTATGAAGAGATTTTCTATATTGCTAAAGCTATTGATAAGTTCCCTAAAAGCTGCAAAGTATTATCAACATCTTTTGATATTTTAGAAAAACTACATAATAAGTGGAGTTTTCAAGAAAAATCAAAAAATTATGGATTTAAAACTCCAAAGACATACCTACTTAAAAATTCTTTAGATCTACATCATCTAGATTTTGAATTTCCTTTTATTTTAAAAGCTTGTTATTCAAGAGCTTCTCAACAAATCAAAATAATAAAAGAAGAAAAAGATATTGCTAAAATTGATTATATAGAAAGTGATCTATGGGTAGCTCAAGAGTTTTTAGTTGGGAAAAAGTATTGTACTTATAGTTTGTGCTCTGAAGGCAGGGTAAATGCTCATGTTACATATCCTTTAGATTATGCAATAGAGGATAATTCTTGTCTGAATTTTAAGTCAGTAAAGCATGATAAAATATTTGAGTGGGTTGAAAGATTTATAAAATTAGAGAATTTTTCGGGCCAGATTGGATTTGATTTTATTGAAAGTGAAAAAGGAGAGCTTCTTGCAATCGAATGTAATCCAAGAGCGACAAGTGGCGCTCATGTGCTTTGCTTAGAAAAAGACTTAGCAAAAGTTTTTTTTGGTGAAATAAGTGATAAGACTATATTTCCTACAAAAGATATTACAAAACAAATAGCTCCTGGTATGTTAATGTATGGCTGGCAATCAAAATCAATTTTCACTTTTATAAAAGATTTTTTAGTTTTTAAAGATATTATCTTTGATAAAAAAGATATTTATCCATTTTTGTCTCAGCCTCTTCTTTTTTTTTATTATTTATTCTTAAGTAGGAAACTTAAATGTAACTTTCCTTCAATGTTTACCCATGATCTAGACTATAACGGATTTTTAGAATAATTTTTTTTAAATTGTTATTAAATCAAGATAGGCTCAATCAGATAATAGTGGTTTAGGAGAGTCTATTTTCTTTTGTAAAGGAAGTTTAAATAGTGTTTTTTGTAATGAAAATATAAAAAAATATTTTTATTCGAAAACCTAACGATTCGAGTCTTTATAGCTCTTCTAGAACTTCAGAAGACTCTAAAATATCTAAAATTTTCAAAAAGTTTCTAACTTTTATAAAAAAATTTTTAAAACCTATTTATAATTGGACT
>JAAKFV010000087.1 GCA_011064875.1 Candidatus Anoxychlamydiales bacterium
GCATCAGATGTTGTAAAAGAACAAATTGATAAAACAAAAACCAAATCAAATGATACGTATCTATTGCAAATGAGAGATATGGTAAAAACTGCTGAAGACATTATATCTACATCTTCGGAAGATGATATGATAAAAGACTTAGGGCTACTTTTAGATGAAAGCTGGCAGTTAAAAAAACAGCTATCTTCAAAAATTTCAAATTCAAAAATAGATGAATCATATAGCAAAGCCAAAAAGGCAGGAGCTTATGGAGGCAAACTTTGCGGAGCCGGATCTGGTGGATTTTTAGCAATTTTAGCACCTGATAATAAAAAATCTGAAATTAGAGAAAATTTAAAAAATTTGCTTGAAGTAGATTTTAAATTTGAAAATCAAGGATCTACCATCATTTACATGAAGGATTAAATGATGGATACGATCATTTTAGTAGGCGGAAAAGGAACAAGACTAAGAGATACAATTGGAGATGATACTCCAAAACCACTAGCAAAAATTAATGGAACTCCTTTTTTAGATCTAATAATTAATCAATTAGAAAAATATGAAAATGTTAAAAATATCATATTAGCTGTAGGTTATAAAAAAGAAAAAATCATCGATAGATATAAAGATAAAAACAATATCTTATTCTCTGAAGAATATTTTCCACTCGGCACTGGTGGTGCTATAAAAAAAGCTCTATCACTCGCAAAATCAAATGAAGTGTTAGTCTTAAATGGCGATACATATTTAGAATTTAATCCTCTTGATTTATTAACAACACATATTGAAAAAAAAGCTGAAATAACAATAGGTTATAGATTTGAAAAAGACGCATCTAGATATGGATCTTTGACAATAGATAAAAAAACTAAAAAAATTTTAAAGTTTAATGAAAAGCCAACCATTAAAAAGTTCGAAAAAAATAGCGGCTTTATCAATTCAGGCATCTATGTAATAAACAAAAATGTTTTCGATGATTTTGAAAATCTAGAAGGTCTAGACGGTCTAGAAAAATTTTCAATAGAAATAGATTTTTTTTCAAAGGCTGTTTTTACTAAAAAAATATTTGGTTTTGATATAAAAACCTCTTTTATTGACATAGGAACAGCTTCATCTTATCATAGAGCTCAAAATATTTTAAATTTAGGTTAATAATATGAAAAAAGAAAAAGAAAAAATTTTAATCACAGGCGGCGCTGGTTACATAGGATCTGTTTTAACACCAACTCTATTAGATAAAGGATATTTGGTAACAGTGCTTGATAATCTCATGTATAATCAAACATCACTAATTCATCATTGTAGCAATCCAAATTTCAAATTTATCAAAGCCGATGTTACAGATTACTCTTTTATGAAAAAAGAACTTACAAATCATGATATAATAATACCCTTGGCTGCAATTGTTGGTGCTCCTGCTTGTAAAAGTAATCCTCTTTTTGCTAAATCTATTAACTTAGATGCTATTAATTTTATATCTGAAAACACAAGTGAAAATCAAAAAATTTTGTTTCCCAATACAAATAGCGGCTACGGAATCGGCGAAAAAAATGCTTTTTGTGATGAAACCTCCCCTCTAAATCCAATATCTCTATATGGAAAACATAAAGTTGAAGCAGAAAAAAAACTCCTATCTACTAAAAGAGCTATTTCTTTTAGATTGGCAACAGTGTTTGGTCTATCCCCTAGAATGAGACTCGATCTTTTAGTAAACGATTTCACATTCAGGGCTCTCAATGATAAATTCATAATTCTTTTTGAAGAGCATTTTAAAAGAAACTACATCCACATTAAAGATGTAGCGAAAACCTTTTTATTCGGCATTGAAAATTTCGATAAAATGAAAGGAGAAACTTTTAATGTCGGTCTATCGTCAGCCAACTTAAGCAAAAGAGAACTAGTAGAAAAAATAAAAAATTACATCTCAGATTTTTATGTACACTCTGCAAAAATTGGAGAAGATCCTGACAAAAGAGACTATATAGTCAGTAATGAAAAAATAGAGAGCTTAGGGTGGAGACCTAATTATTCCCTAGATGACGGGATAAAAGAAATAATATCTGCTTACCCTCTTTTAAAATTTAACGATTTTAAAAATATTTAAAAAAAATATGAAATCTTTAAAAAATTTTATTAAGAAAAACTTAGAATTGCTTAATTTCATTCCTGCAATCACAAAAAACAATAATCTAAAAAATCTCTTAGACAATAATTTATTTACTCTAATAGATGTCGGCGCTACGGGTGGAATGGATGGTAACTGGAATGAAATAAAAAAAATTTGTCATTACATTACATTCGATCCTGATCCAAGAGCTCAAATCATTAGCAGCTACGCTAAGCATACTAACTACAACTTTGCTCTATGGTCAGAAAAAAAAGAAAATCTTCCATTTTATTTAACTAAATATCCCGAAGCCTCTACTCTTTTTCAATTAAACAAAAACACTCTATCATCTTTTTTAAATAGTGAGAGCCATGAACAAATAAAAATCTCTACAATTAACGCAAACTCAATTGAAAAAATTTTAAAAAATCCGTTTGATTTTATTAAAGTAGATGCAGAAGGGGCTGATCTAGAAATACTAAAAGGAGCTGAAAAATTCTTAAAAGATTCATGTTTAGGCATTGAAGTTGAAGTGTCATTTATTAATCGCCATAAAAATGCTCCCTATTTTTCTGAAACAGACTCATATATTAGAAATCTAGATTTTGCATTAATGGATCTTCAAACAGAAAAATGGATAAGAAAAAATAACGTTTTTTCAACCAAGACAACTCCTCAACTAATTTGGGGCAATGCCATCTATGTCCTCTCAAAAGAGAGCTTATTAAAAAAAATGAAAAATCTTTCTCAAGAAAACCGAGATATTCTGTTCACAAAATATATTACTATTTTATTAATTTACCATTTTCATGACTATGCAATAGAAATATGTGATTATGTTAGTAATGAAAAAAAATTGATATCACTAAATTATATGTTGGATTTGAGAAAAACAATAATAAAATCCATGCCCTCAAAAGTCTATCATATCTTTAAACTACTACTATCATTACTTATCCCTTCAATCTTAATCTGTATATTTTGGTTTTCCAAAAAAGCGAGAACTTCTTTAGTGAATTACTTAAAAAAAAGACTAGTAGATCTATCACATTACTTAGTTAGACTATCTAGATATGGACCCAATAATAGCTGTATTTCAGGATAATCTTTTTGTAATCAACGAGATATTTCTTTTAATTTTTTAGCAAAATTATCAACATTGTGAATATCTAAATATTTGCTTCTCATGAATAGTATTTTTTCTTTTATTTTCTTATTAGCACATATCGAAGTTAAAGTTGTTAACAAATCACCACTCTCCCAATCAACAATAAGTTCTTCTAAATCATACTTTTTTAATTCATTAGCCATCCAAGTATCTTTACTAATAGCCGGAATAATACCAGCTACAATAGCTTCAACAAAAATACCAGAAGTTCTGTATCCATAACTTTTTTCAATATAAGGAAGTAGCAATAAATCCGTATTTAACATTTTTTCATTATATTCTTCTCTTGTGAGATTATTTGGAAGAAAATGAACATTACTATTTGATGAAATTGTACTTTGAGCACTTTTAGCTACCTCTAAGATAGCTCGCTCTTCTGTATCTTTTAAAAGATTTGCTAATCTCTGGATTCTAATAAGTCCCTTTTCTTTTCTCGTCAACCCGCCTGGCCACCAAAAAGAGAGATGATCTTTTTTTAGTATCGATCTACTTATAATGGAATTTGTATGAGGGATAGGCAATACATTAAAATCTCTTTTAAAAAAACTACCATTTCTTTTAGCAACAAGTTCACTATCTGTTAGATATTTTACATTTCTTTTACCAAGAATAAGTTCAATTAAATGCAAAATATAAGCATAGGGTTTTCCTTTTTTTATCATTACATCATGTTCAAACCGAAATAGCAGCCAAAGTTCCATTTCTGGTCTAAGTAACAAAATACAAATAAAAAATAAAAAAAGCGTAACAATGGTAAAATCCTCAGCAAACAGAACAGAATTTTCAGTTTTCTTAATTTTTCTAAAAACTTTTAAAAATGGAATGAAATTTTTCAAATTTTTTAGTTTATTTTTTGTTTCCATCCCAAATATTGATTTTTGCCAATCACTTTCCAAATTATTTATTGAGCACTTTCTAGGTATTATTTTGATATACTTCCATCCATTTATCAAAGCTGCTTTCGTAAAAGCAATATTGTATTCATATTGATGACCTTCATTATTTTGAAGAGATGGTATGATTGAATAAATAGTAAACATATTTCAAATTTTATCCTTTCAAATGAACTATCTTAGATGATCGAAAAAAAAGAATCACCTCAATTATTTTTTAGATTTTTTTCTTGAATTAAAAATTAAAAATTTAAATAATTTAAGCTTAAACTCTAAAAATTTAAATGTATTTTTTCAACAAATGTTATGCTTAAAAACTTAATTATAATTTCAGTAAGTCCAATTGCAATTATTTTTAGACTTTTTAACTTTCGATTTTTAGATGTATGTCACAAAGATGCTATTGGCCATCTAACCATAGAACCATTCTTTTATCTAAACGAATATAAGAATACTGAGTTTTCTAAATTTAAAGTAATTTTAGCTATTTCAAATAAAAAAATATTTAATTTATTTCCTAAGAAAATTTCTGCAAATAAAACCATCTTACAATATTGGAAGCAATATTTTATTGTAATTTCTTCTCCTTTTTTAAATATTTTATTAACTCCAATAAAAAAAAATCCTTTAGTACGGATAAATCTAAGACCTTATATTTCAGATTATTGGACTAATTCAAAAATATTTGACATTATCAATAGAGATAATAGCCCAAAATATTTTTTTAAATTAAAAAAAGACCAAACAAAAGAGAAATACCTCCTTTCAAAATTAGGTATTCCAAAAGGTGCCTGGTATGTTTGTTTTGCATGTAGAGAACCAGGATATTATACTCAAAGTAATATAAATAACACAAAATGTCGTTGTTCTGATCCCAAACATTTGGAATTAGCATTTCATGAAATCATAAAAAGAGGAGGATGGATTATTAGATTAGGATCTTCAAAAATGGAGCCTTTACCTAAAAATCTTCTCAAATTTAAAAAAGTGATTGATTATCCAAAAACAGAGTTTGTCTCTGATCCGATGGATGTTTTTTTAAGTGCAACTTGCAGATTTTTTATTGGATCCTCAAGCGGTTTATTAGGACTGCCTTTAGTTTTTAATGTCCCTCTTTTATTGGTTAATACTATTCCAATTTGCCATTCTTCTTTTAATAAACAGGACCTGGTGATATTTAAACTATATCAATCTAAAAAAATAAAAAAAAATATTCCTTTTCCTGAAATAGTAAAAACTCCTTCTGCTAACTATACTAAAGATAAAGAGTTTGAAAATGATGGTATCAAATTACTTGAAAATTCCCCTGAAGAGCTTAGAGATGCTACAATTGAAATGTTAAATAGACTTGAAGGAATTCAAAAATATTCTGAATATGAAGAAAAATTGCAAAATAAAATGCTTTCACTCTTTAAACCAAATAATTTTTGCTATAAAACTCCAGTGAGATTTGCAAGTAGCTTTTTAAAAAAATATTCTCATTTGCTTGAATAAATTAACATTAAGTGTTAAACACTAAATTATTAAAAAAAACACTACTTTATGTTATGTGATTAATCTTTTCACTTTTTATGAAATAATCATTAAAAAAGTTAATATTTATAATTAAATAAAATTCCGATGTTGAGGAATTTCGTCTAATTGATTATTAAAATCTAATTGTCCTTTCTTTATTTGGTCTAAAACATTATTTGTATGATGCTGCAAACATAGACAGCCACACATAGTTTGTGCATCAAAATT
>JAAKFV010000088.1 GCA_011064875.1 Candidatus Anoxychlamydiales bacterium
GCTGAGAAATATGATCAAGCAATCGATTTGTATAAACAATTGATTTTTGAAAAATCTAGAGATTGGGAAGTTTATATCGAACTTGCAAATGTTTATTTAGCTTTAAAAGATTATCATAACGTTTTTGAAACGTTAAATAAAGTTCCTTATCAAGAATTAGATGAATCATCTCAAATATACTTAGCTGATTTATATGCCTATTATAAGCACTATGATATTGCTCAAGAAATTTATGAAAATTATTTAGAAAAACATCTATATTCTACAAATGTATATCGAAAATATTCTAATATGCGTATATGGTCAAATGATGAAGAGATCTCTTTAGAAATTTTAGATAGAATTAAATATTTTTACCCTCGAGATGACGAAGTATTAGATGATTTAGGAAAAGATTATATTTTTGCTAGAAAGTTTGATGAAGCCATAAGAGTATATAAGCATTTGATTCAAAGAACAAAAAAAGTTGATCCAAGTTATTTAATTGAGCTCGGTGATATTTATCTTACGTTGGATGAAAAAAAGATGGCCATTGAGTATTTTCAAAAGGCATATGATCTCGACCCTTTAGATGATGAATTAAAACGCAAGCTTGCTTTAACTTTAGCTTGGGGTGGGATGCAAGATAGAGCGTTACCTCTTTTAGAAGATCTCTTTGAAGAAAATGAAAAAGATCAGAGTGTTGGTATAGAGCTTATTAGGGTATATGCTTTAGAAAAAAATGAAGAAAAAGCAATTAAAGTCTTAGCAAAACTTCAAAAAAGATTTCCTAAAAGTCCTTATGTTTTAATGGAAGTTGCAGCTCAGCAAGCTCGATTAGGACATGCGCTGGCAGCTAGAGAAGTTTATCAAAATCTTTTAAGCTCGGTCGAATACAATGAAAATATTTATATTAATTATGCTGATATCATGCGACTTTGGGGTAACTATTATGAAGCAGAAAAAATTTATAGAAAAGCTTTAGAGCAAAATCCAAATAAAAGCGAAATTAAATTTAAATTAGCTTGGCTTTTAGTAAATATGAAAAGATATGAAGAAGCTGAGCAGATATATAAAACTTTTATTTTTCAAAAAAAGAACTTAGATAAAGCATATTATAGATTAGCTAAAGAGAAACTTTTACAAAGAGATCTGGAGCAAGCACTATATTATGCAAATAAAAGTTTTGTAATAAATCCTAGTGATAAAAATATTTTGCTCTTCTCAGAGGTTTTAGCAAAAAATAATAAAAATGATCAAGCTTTGATACTTTTAGATGAAATAGAGATAAAAAGATATAGAGAATTAACTTATCTTCAAAAAGGAAAAATTTATTTATCTGAAAATAAAGAGCTTGCAATAAATATTTTAAAAAAAGGTCTTGAGCTTTATCCAGATAATATCGAGCTGTTTTTTTATGCAAATTTAAATAATATAAAAAATGATGAATTTAAAGAGATAATGGCTAAAAGAGCTAAAAATGCTCAAGATTTAACCATAATTGCATGGAGCTATAGCGAGAATAATTTAGAAGAGGAAGCTCTCTATTTTTTTGAAAAAGCTATTGAAAGAGATGAAAAATATTACCCAGCGAAATTTGGGCTAGCCCAGAATTTAGCAATGGATAATAAAATCGGAGCAGTTAAGAATTTTGATGCTCTTTTAAAAGATTTCCCAAATGACTACCAAATACTTCTTTGGAAAGCTAGAGTTCTTGGTTGGACTAAGCATTTTAAAGAGTCTATCGAAGTATATAATATATTGCTTAGCTTGAATCCTAATGATCCTCAAATTATTAGAGAAAAAGCTAGAGTTGCTGCTTGGGATAAAAATATAGATTTAGCACTAGAGACCTATGATAAAGAATTGAGCTTTAGCGTTGATCTCAATTTATATGAAAATCTTATACCATTAAGTCATGAAATCGAAGATATAAGTTTTAAAAGAGATTTTGATAACTTAAAAGATATTCCATTTTACTTTGGCTATGAAAGAATTAAAAATAATCTAAACCAATATAATTTAACAAAAGAGCAAAAGAAGCTGCTTGAAAAAGCTCTTTTAAAAAATTTAGCTCAATATAATATCCAAAAATCAATCTATTTAGAAAGGAAAGCAAAATATGCATATTATCGAATGCATTATATTGAAGCTAATACAGTCTATAAAGAGCTTATTGATTTTTTCCCCTCTAATGAAGAAGCTATATTTGATTATGCTCAAACTTTTTGTCATTTAAAACTTTGTAATAAAGCAAGACCTTTATATCAAATTTTAGTAGATGATTTTAATCACAATAGAGCAAAAATAGCCCTAGAGAGAAATAAAATAAAATCAGACCCTTTTGTTAGGTTTGCTCATGAGTTTTTTCAAGAAGCTGGTAGGGGAGATATCGATAGGGTAAAAAGAAATAGAACAGATTTTAACTTAGGGTTTTATTTTAGATGTAGAAACCTATTGAGATTTACAGCTCACAGATGGGCAGAAGAACCTACTTATGAAAAAAATACTCAGATTAAAGATGTTGAGGATTTAAAAGGTATTACTTATGACGCATATGGATATTCTATAGATTTTGATGCAACATTTTCAAAATATATGGGAACCTCTTTAGGGTTTAGACAAAAATATTATCTCAAAAAATTCAATACAACAAATTTAGGACATTTATTTTTATGGTTTAGAGCAAAAGATGCTGCGAAAGTGACCCTGGGTTTCGATAGAGATAATGAAATAGATAATATTTTCTCTTTCAGAAATGATGTTCAGATAAATAGATTATTTTTGCAATCAAGCTCTCTTATAAAAAGAAGGTTATCTATCGATGCTCTTGGAGAAGCTCAAATTTATTCAGATAATAATTTTATCGATTTATTTAGATTAGATTTGGGATATAGACTAACTCCTTTTCCAAAAATTTTTAAATTTGAAGTTAGAGGAGAATATAGAAATAGCGATAAATTAAATAATTTTGTTTTTGAAGGAGTTGATCTTGTAAATATTATACATCCATATTGGACTCCTAATCATTATAAAGCGTTTTTAGCATCTTTTAGCTGGTATCACGATGTGTCTTTGCTTCAATTTTGTGAAGCTGAAAAACACTATTATGAATTTAAACTCTCAACAGGAACTGATACAGAAAAAAATCCAACGATAACTTTTTATGGTGGCTGGCATTTGGAGTTTAGAAAAAAGGGACTCATTAGTATTAATGGGTACATAACCAGATCAAGAATTTGGGATGCTAGCTCTGTTTGGGCTGAATATAAATATAGTTTTTGAGGTAAAAAATGCTTAAAAAATTTGGAAAACATTTTATTGTTATCATGCTTTGTGCGGTAATAGTTGTTATGGTTATATATCTAACTGTTCGGCTTTTTTTAATGATTACTGCATCATATTTTTGGTATGATAAAGTTATAGGATCGCTACTTTTATTTGCAGAGTTTTTCATTATTACACAAGGAATGGGATATTTAAACGAGGTTATTAGAGTTTTTTTAAAATATGATAAACCCGAAGAAGATCGCCCAGATGTTCCTGAGCTTAAAACTAAACCATATGTTGCTATTTTAATTCCGTCATATCATGAACCTTTATCTGTAATAGAAGAGACTATTGTTGGATCATATAATCTTTATTATAAAAATAAGCATATAATATTATTAGATGATACTAGATATGATCTGAAAGAAAAAAATAAACAACTTTTAAAATATAAACAAAATATAGAAGAGTTATGTCAGAAATATAATATAAATTTGTTTAGACATAAATGGCATGGTGCAAAAGCAGGAATTATAAATGATTATTTAAAATTTATACAAAATGAAAAAAGTAATGATTTTTTCTTCAAATCTTATGAAAAAACGCCCTATCTTATGAAAAAAGTATTATCTAAGCCTAAATACATTGCTATTTTAGATGCAGATCAAAATCCTTTTCCAGACTTTCTGGATCCTATAGTTGCAATATCTGAAATAGATGATAAATTAGCTTTTGTTCAAACTCCTCAATATTATACAAACTTTGAAAAAAATAGAATTGCTCATGCAGCTGCTTTGCAACAAATCATTTTTTATGAATATATCTGCGTTGGAAAAGGTATAAAAGAGGTTATTTTTTGTTGCGGTAGTAATGTGTTAATTAGAACAGATGCTTTAATAGATATTGGAGGATTTGATGAATCTAGCATAACTGAAGACAGCGCTTCTTCGATCTATTTTCATATGAAAGGTTGGAGAACTAAATATTACAATAAGGTTGGGGTTTTTGGAAAAGGACCTGAAGATCTTGGCAATTATTTCAAGCAGCAATATAGATGGGCAGCGGGTTCTATAGATTTTTTTAGAAATATTATTAAACACATGTTTTTGCACCCTCGAAAGCTCAGTTTAATGAAATGGTGGGAATACATAATGTCTACGAGTTTTTATTTTACTGGTTTGATTTATGTGATTCTTTGGATTTGTCCAGTTTTATATTTACTTTTCGGGATCCCCACTTTTTTTGCATCGCCAATAATTTATGGAATTGTATTTTTTCCATATATCGCTCTTAGTATGGTAACTTTTTATTGGACGCTTAAAAAAAGACATTATAGAACAAGAGATTTAGTAAGAGGACAATTTTTGCTTTTACTTACTTTTCCCGTCTTTATTAAAGCTGCAATTTATGGTTTTTTTGGAATTAGAAAGAAATTCGAGGTAACAAGAAAAAAAGGTGTTAGTGAATATCCTTTTTCAAAATTACTTCCACAAATGATATCAGCAGCAATATTTTTTGTTGCAGTTATTTGGGGGGCTAATAGACTTGTTTATGAAAAAGAACATTTTTTTGCTATTTTCTTAAATACCGTTTGGACTTTGTTTAACTTTTTCGTAATGATGTCGATTTTTTATTATAATGTTCCTAAAGAAATCATGAAAAAAACCAATTTAGCAGGATTAAAATGAAAAAAAATCTTTTAGCAATTTTATTTATTTTCTTTTTCATTTTCTCTGTTTTTGGAGCTGAAAATCCTTTTTTCTTCGGTGTTACCATGGAAGGTTACCCGATTACAAATAGGAAATTAAAAACTCTACAAAATGAAATTGGAATAAAGCCCGACTTAATCGTGTTTTTTTTGATGTGGCCGAGCAAGGAAAAAATAAATGAATCATTTAATTTAACATATTCTTTAGAAACTATAGATAAATCTAAAGCTATCTCATGTATAACATGGGAGCCGATGTTTTTACAAAACTCAAAAGAAACAACAATCTTAAGAGATGATATTTTAAAGGGATTATATGATGAGTATTTAGATGAGTTTATTTTTCAGATCAAATCATTTAATAAACCTGTGATAATTAGATTTGCTCATGAAATGAACCTATCTAGATATCATTGGGGAGTTGTAAAAGGTAATTATAATGAAAAGTCACCAGAAATTTATAAACAAATGTTCAGATATATAGTTGATTATTTTAAGAAAAATCAAGTAAAAAACGCTTTTTTCGCGTTTTGTCCAAATGTAGATAGCGTTCCCATTACTTCTTGGAACAAAATAAAAAATTATTATCCCGGTGATAAATATGTCGATATTCTTGGGTTGGATGGATATAACTGGGGTACATGTGCAAGTGAGAAAAATCTGGGTTGGGTATCTTCGTGGAGAAGTTTTAATAAAACTTTTAAAACTCCTTATAAAGAGCTAAGAGAACTATCTTTATTTAAACCAATTGTTATTTTTGAGACAGCCTCTGCTCAAAAAGGTGGTGATAAAACTCAATGGTTATACGATGCCATAAAAGATGCTAAAAAATTAGATATTTCAGCCCTATGTTGGTTTCAAGTTGATAAAGAATGTAACTGGAAA
>JAAKFV010000089.1 GCA_011064875.1 Candidatus Anoxychlamydiales bacterium
GCTAAAAAATTAGATATTTCAGCCCTATGTTGGTTTCAAGTTGATAAAGAATGTAACTGGAAAATCACTAAAGATCAAAAAAATATTTTAAAAAAACAAATTTTTAATGAAAAATATTCAATAAAAGAATGGATAGAGGAGATTAAGCAATGAAAAAAAATGATTTAATTGAAGCTTTAAAAGAAGCTTTAAGAACTGAAGAGAGGGCTATATCAGTCTATACAAAACATTTAGATGCTTTTTGCACAAGATTTCAAATTGATAAAATATATATTGATAAAATAAAAAAAACTTTGAATTATTTAATTCAAGGAGAGTATGCACATAGAAAAGTTTGCTTAGATTTAATAGAACAAGTTACTAAGGATAATAAAAATGATTACTAAAAAAGATGCTTTAGATTATTTTAATCAAATCCTTAAATTAGAAGAAAAAATGGCTCTAATTTATCATCAAACAATTAAAAAAATAAGTGATTCATCAATAATCAATAAGTTTAAAAGAATGGAACAAGAAGAACATGAACATGCCGATGCAGTTCAAAACCTTAAAGATCTTTTAGAGCAATATTGGAAAGATTAATCATCTTTATTGTTCTACAATGTTAAAAATGTTATTTTTAATAGCAAAAATCTTTGGTTTTTCATGAAAAAAATAGCAATTTTAGGATCTACAGGCTCTATAGGAACATCTACTTTAAAAATAATTAAGCAAAATCAAAAAATATATGATGTTGTAGCTATAGCCGCTAATTCCAATATAGATGAGCTAGAAAAACAAGCTAATATTTTTAAACCTAAAATCATAGCTGTATTTAATGAGAAAAAAGCAAACGATTTGAAAAAGAGACTATCGAGCCATCTAAAAATAAAAGTTATCTCTTCCCTAGATGGTCTTATAGAAATAGTAACTTTAGATGAGATAGATTTTGTTATGATGGCAATCCAAGGAAGTATTGCTCTAAAACCAACTATTGAAGCTATAAAAGCTAAAAAGGTAATTGGCCTCGCTAATAAAGAAGTATTGGTAGCTGCTGGAGATTTGATAAATAAGTTAAAAAAAGAACATAGAGCATGTATCATTCCAGTGGATTCAGAGCATAGCGCAATTTTTCAATGTCTGAAAAATGAAAATGAAAACGAAAACCTAAAAAATATCAAAAGACTTATTTTGACAGCATCTGGGGGGCCTTTTTTAAACGTGGAAGAAAAAAAATTAAAAAATATCTCTTTAAAAGATGCTCTCACTCATCCAAATTTTTCAATGGGCGCGAAAATAACTGTAGATTCTTCAACTATGATGAATAAAGGTTTAGAGATAATAGAGGCTTATCATCTATTTGATGTTAAAAAAGAAGATATCGATGTAATTGTGCACCCTGAGCAAATTATTCATAGTATGGTAGAATTTCAAGACTCTTCTATTTTAGCTCAGATGTCTGAACCTACTATGGATATTCCAATAAGCTATGCACTTAGCTATCCCAAAAGAGAAAAATCAATGATTCAAAAATTTGATTTTATTAAAAATAATAAATTTACGTTTTATGAGCCTGATCTAAATAAATTTTTATGTTTAAAACTAGCGAAAGAATCTTTAAAAATTTCTAAAAGTATGCCATGCTTTATGAATATGGCAAATGAAGTTTTAGTAAAAAGATTTTTAAAAAATGAAATCTCCTGGTTAGACATTTCTAAAAAATTAGAAAAATTAATGTCTTTTCATAGCCCTAAAAATATGTTAGACTTAAAAGATATTTTAGATGTCGAAGAAGAAGCAAGTAAAAAGGCAATAACAACATGATAGAAAATATTTTATATATAATTCTCGCTCTCTTAGGGCTTAGTTTTTTGGTTTTTATTCATGAACTAGGTCACTACTTTATGGCTAAAAGAGCTAAAATGAAAATCGAAATTTTTTCTGTTGGTTTTGGTAAACCAATTATTAGTTGGATGAGAAAAGATATTAAATGGCAAATCGGAATTTTACCATTCGGTGGGTTTGTAAAAATAGCTGGTATGCAAAAAGAAGATGGTAAAGATCCATATGAAATAAAAGATGGATATTTTGGAAAAAAACCTATAGAGAGAATTAAAGTCTCAATGATGGGGCCTTTAGTTAATTTTGTTTTTGCTTTTTTAGTTTTTGTTACTATCTGGGCAGTTGGTGGTAGATATAAACCTTTTCATGAATATACAAAAAAAATTGGCTACGTTGATAAAAAATCTCAGCTCTATGATCTAAAAGTGAAACCCGGTGATGAAATAATCGAATATAACAATAAACCCTATACTGGTTTTAATGATGTTATCTATACCTCGATTACAAATGGTAAAGAAGTAGATATAAAAGGTTATGAGGTTAACTACTATCAAAATCAAAAAGCACTTTTTGAATATACTATTAAAACATATCCAGATCTAGAAAAAGGTAAAGATTTTTCGACTATAGGAATTCAAATGCCAGCGAGCTATTTGATTTTAGAAGATATTTCTAATTCAAATGCACTTAGCCCTGTTATGAAAGACTCTGAGATTAAAGCTAAAGATAGACTTCTTTGGGCAAATGGTGAAATTCTTTTCTCAACTATGCAGCTAAGTGACATCTTAAATTCAAATAGAGCTTTTTTAACGATTTTAAGAGATGACAAAATCTTTCATACCAATATTAACCTTGTAAGAGTATCTCATTTAAAAACTCCTGTATCTTTTAAAAATGATTTAGATGACTACAGATATTTTCAGAAAATAAAACCAAGCTTAGGCGAATTATATAGCCTTCCATACTCTTTTGATGAAAATGCGAAAGTTAAAAAACCACTCAATTTTATCAATGAAACAACCGCTTTAGAGTTTTCAAACACACGAGATGCATATAGTGTTCCTCTACAAAAAGGTGATAGAATTTTAGCTGTAGGTGGCGAAAAAATAAAAAATGGAGCAAATCTATTTTTAGAACTTCAAAATCCTAAAATTTTATTCATAACTCAAAGAGATCCTGAAATTTTTAAAGAAGTCTCTTATAAAGATATGAATAAAAATTTTGATAATAACTTAGATATAAAAAGTTTAAGTCAAATTGTAAAATTTTTAGGTACTCCTAACCAAATAACAAAAGCAAATTTTTTGCATCTTTTAAAACCTGTAAAACCAATAACTAATCAGCAAATGGCAAGTCTAGATAAAACAACTTATGGAGCTGGGTATTTCGAGATTAAAAGAAAAATTGAAGCTATGAAAAATCCAAAACAGCAGCAAGAAGCTTTGAGGCATTTTGATGAGCTGAGTAAAACAAAAGTTATTGGAGTAGCTCTTTCTGATAATAAAGTTAAATACAATCCAAATCCTTTCAAGATGTTTTCTGACGCTTTTAAAAATATTTATCAAACTCTTGTATCTCTAATTACTGGTGCTGTAAGCCCTAAATACTTAGCGGGGCCTATTGGTATTGTTCAAGTTGTAAAAATTAGTTTCAAAGCTTATGGAGCCCTAGAAGCTTTTTATTGGCTAGGATTTATTAGCCTAAATTTAGGGTTTTTAAATATTTTACCAATTCCAGTTTTAGATGGCGGCCACATCGCTTTTTCTCTCTTTGAGATTATTACAAAAAAACGAATCAAAATGAAAACCATGGAAAGGTTAATTATTCCTTTTGTTGTTTTATTAATCGGTGGGATATTATTTATTACCTTTCATGATGTCTTAAGAATTGTGAAAAACTATTTTTAAGAATTTTTTATTTTTTTAACTATTTTTTAATTTTTTCAGAAATTTTGTTTTCAAAATTACATTTCATAGTTATCCTATTTTTAAAAATTTTAAGGCTTTTCTATGAATCGTATTTTATGTTTATTTATAATTTTACCTTTTTTTCTCTTCTCTAAAAATATATCTGAAAAAATATTAGATCAGATGACTCTCGATGAGAAAATAGGGCAACTTTTTATGCTGCCAGCTTGTCCAAAAAGCGATGAGAATCATTTAAAAGATTTAGAAGATGTGATAACTAAATATCATCTTGGTGGAGTTATTGTAAAACAATCAGATGCTGAGACTCAGATTAACTTTTTGAATCATCTTCAAAAAATCTCAAAACTACCTTTGTTTGTCTCAGCAGATGCTGAATGGGGTCTTGGAATGAGAATGGAAGATACAATCTCTTTTCCTAAAAATATGACTCTCGGCGCTATTTTAAATGACGAGCTCTTATATGAAATGGGAAAGGAAATTGCCCTCCAATTAAAAGCAGTCGGTGTTCATATTAATTTTGCGCCTGTTATCGACATTAATAGTAATGCAAAAAATCCTATTATCAATGTCAGGTCTTTTTCCGATGACAAAGAAATAGTTGCTAAAAAAGCGAATCTTTTAATGCAAGGAATGCAAGATCAAAATATTATTGCATGTCCAAAACATTTTCCAGGACTCGGAGATGTTATTGTCGATCCTCATTTAGATATACCAATTGCATATCATAATTTAGAGAGGTTAGAAAATATAGAGTTTTATCCATATGATGTTTTAATAAATAAAAATGCAAAAGCTATAATGACAGCTCATGTATTATTTCCAAAACTATCTAATCTCCCAGCTACTTTGTGCAAGGAAATTTTAGATATATTAATCAAAGAAAAAGGTTTTAAAAATCTCTTAATTACTGATGCTTTAAATATGAAAGCTCTTACTAAATATTATGAAGCAGGAGAGATATCTCTACTCTCTCATATAGCGGGAAATGATATTTTACTCTACGGTGCAATAGGAAAAGTAAGTGTTGATGAAATTATTTTAGATTTTTTCCCAAAAGCTTTTATGGCTTTGAAACAAGCTTATTTAGAAAAAACGTTAGATGAAGAAAAACTAAATGAACATGTTTTAAAAATTTTGAAAGCTAAAGAAGATTTAAATCTTTTTGAAAATAGATATGCAGCTCCTTATGATCCAGATATTATTTTAAATCCTCAAGCTTTAGAATTAAAACAAAAACTCTTTGATGCAGCTTTAACTATTTATAAAAATGATGGACTTCTGCCAGTTGATCTAAATAATAACGTTTTATACTTAACTTCTTCTCAGAATTTATCTGAAAATTTAATTGTAAAAAAACTTGTTTTAGAAGGGATAGAGTGCAAATCTATTTATGAAAGGCATTTAGATTTATCTTCAAAAAATTTAGTGATCTTAAGTATATATGAGTCTTGTGTTACAGAAAAATTACTAAATAAAATGAAGAAATTAGATCCAGATAATACCATAATCTTTTTCTTTGGATCACCTTATTATCTACAGGATTTTAAAGAATTTAAAAATATAGTTTTGGCATATCAAGAAGAAGAAGAAGCCTATAGAGCTGTTTTATCATATATTTTTGGAGATATTTCAGCTAATGGTAAACTGCCAATAGATGCTAAATCGTTGTAGATTTTAATAACTTAAATGTTTAATGGACTTTAAATTATATAATTAAAATGTCAATCACCCCTCCCTAAAGGAAGGGGCTTGAACCGTGAGGATCAAGGGTAACTGGTTGATTAGGGGGCAAAAAGGAAACTTTATGCAGAAGTTA
>JAAKFV010000009.1 GCA_011064875.1 Candidatus Anoxychlamydiales bacterium
TTAAAGATGTTTTTTTTGAAAAAGAAAAAAAGCAAAAATTAATTTTAGTTCAAGCTTTTATAAAACCAAATAAACTAGATTTTTTACTTGAAAAAACAACAGAGCTTGGAGTAGATGCGATCTGGTTTTTCAAATCCAAAAATTCTGAGAAATTGAATTTCTCTAAAAATAGATTAGATAGAATGAGATCTATTTTGATAGCAGCTATAAAACAAAGTGGAAGATTATACCTTCCAAAAATAGAGATCTTTGAATCTATAAAAGATATAAAAAAATTTGATGGCAATAAAAATATCTATTTTGGAGATGTTGAAAAAAAAGCTAAAAGATATGTAGATATTTATAAAAAAGATAAAAAAAA
Organism: Candidatus Anoxychlamydiales bacterium; assembly: GCA_011064875.1. Lineage (GTDB taxonomy): Bacteria > Chlamydiota > Chlamydiia > Chlamydiales > SM23-39 > JAAKFX01. The sequence continues at coordinate 362 of JAAKFV010000009.1, forward strand.
TAGCTATTTTTTTATAGGCCCAGAGATGGGATTTTTTTTGGGTGAGATTTCATATTTAAAAAATGATCTAAAAGCTAAAGGTATCAAGTTAAATGATAATATTCTAAGAGCTGAGACAGCCGGCATTGCAAGTATAGCTATAGCAGCTCATCTTCTGAAACTTTAAAGACTAAGCCTTTTTGAGGATCCAAATGAACTACTTCATCATCTAATAAAATATCATTTGCATGCTTTGCTCTAATAACTAGAGGCAGATCTAATTTTTGAGCTTTTTCAAGAGCTAGTTTTTCAGAGATTGTATCAATGTTACGATTTTGTAAGATAACAGCTTTTGCAACTTCAAAGAGAGGTAAATAACTCTCTGAACATTTTGAGATAACGATTATTTTATCTTTGGCTTTAGTAAGACTATCTCCATTTACAGCTATTATTTTCGCTATTTTGCCTTTTACTTTATTTCCATGACCTTTAAATCCTCTAACTAGAACTTCACCAACACTTTCAACAAGCATAAGATTTGTGATTCCTCTTTTATCGAAAGGAAAAGAAGATATTAAAACAACAAAATCTCCAAAGGCGATAAACTCTCTATCCATAGCATAGTGACTCATAATAGCAAATGCTTCTCTTTCTTTTGACCACTCTGGAGAGTAAATTGGAATAACTCCCCATAAAAACGAGAGTTGATGATATTTTTTTTCATTTTTAGTAAGCGCAATTATTGGAATATTAGGTCTTAGCCTTGTAAGAAGCCTAGTTGTAAATCCTGTTCTTGTTATTGCAAAAATTGCTTTTGCGCCTGCGCTATACGCTGTTTTTACAGCAGCAACGGCAACAGATGATGAGACATCTTCACATTCGATTCTAGATTCTTTATAAAAAAAATCTTTATAATCAAAATCTTGTTCTGCTTGATAAACTATTTTTTTCATTTGCTGAACTGTTTCAATTGGATATTTTCCAGCAGCGCTCTCAGCTGAGAGCATTACGCAAGATGCGCTATCGTAAATAGCATTAGCAACATCAGAGACTTCTGCTCTTGTCGGCCGAGGATTGTTTATCATAGACTCTAACATTTGAGTTGCAACAACAACAGGTTTTGCAGCTTCATAGCATTTTGCAATCATAGACTTTTGAAGCTTTGGAACTAAAGATAGGTCAACTTCAACTCCTAGATCCCCTCTTGCTATCATAATTCCATCGGCTGCATCTGCAATTTCATCAAAATTCTCAACACCTTCTGAACTCTCAATTTTTGCAATTATTGGAATATCTGCTTTAGAGTGCTCATTTAAAATCTTTTTAATCTCGAGTACATGATCTGCAGATCTTATAAAAGATGCAGCAACAATATCTATATCATTTTCGCAGCCAAATATTAGATCTAAAATATCTTGCTCCGTTACAGCGGGAAGAGGCAATGTGACATTTGGGATATTTATACTTTTAGAACTTTTCAAAACTCCGCTATTTTGAATTTCAACTAAAACAGCATCTTTTTCTTTCTCTAATACTTTAGCAATTATATAACCATCATCGAAAAGTATTTTTTGAGTAGGTTTTAAAACATCTAAAACCTCAAATGGATGAATAGGGATATCTGTATCATTTTTAATTTCTGATCTAACGAGTCTAACTTTTTGTTTAGGCTCTAGATGTAAAATATCATCTTTTACTTTTCCAACTCTAATTTCTGGGCCTTTAGTATCTAACATAATAGCAATTGGCTGTTTTGCTTCTTTTCTCACTTCCTTGATATTGTTGATAGTAATTAGATGCTCATCTTGATTGCCATGTGAAAAATTAATTCTAGCAACGTTCATGCCAGCATCTATTAATTTGAGTAGCATCTCTTTTGATTCAGAAACAGGGCCGATAGTACAAATTATTTTAGTTTGAATATGCATAAAATTTTTTAATTTTTTGTTAATTCTAAAACAGTTATAATACTTCTATAATTAAACCAAACCTAACAATTAAAGAAAAATTGAATAATCGTCAAATTGTTTTAAAAAAAGTAAAAGTTCATAATCTCAAAAGCGTAGATTTAATTCTAGATCCTTTTGAATTAATTGTATTTACAGGGGTATCTGGCTCAGGTAAATCATCACTCGCTTTTGATACAATATTTCAAGAGGGGCAAAGAAGATACATAGAAACACTTCCCTCATCTGCTAAAAGATATATAGAAGAGAAGCAAAAAGTTGATGCTGACGTTATTTTGGGCCTATCTCCTACAATTGCAATAGAGCAAAAAACTGTTCATAAAACACCTAGATCATCTGTTGGAACGATAACTGGGATCTATGATTTTTTAAGAGTTTTATATGCTAGAATAGCAACTCCTCATTGCCCTATTAGTAAAGAAGTTGTAAAACCTCAGAGCAAAGAGAAAATTTTAGAAGCAATAGAGAAATTATATTTAGATAAAAAAATAATTATTCTAAGCCCATATATAAAAAACAAAAAAAGCACACTCAAAGATGAGATCCAAGAGATTCAAAAAAAAGGTTTTACAAAAGTTAGAATCGATAAAAAAATCTTAGATATTTCTGAAATTGAAGCATTAGACCCCAAAAAAGAGCATTTTTTAGATATTGTTATAGATAGGATCAAATTAACAAAAGAAACGCTCTCTAGATTAAAAGAGAGTGCATTTTTAGCACTTGAGATATCTAAAGGATCTCTCATTATTTTAGATGTAGATGAAATGCAAGAAAAACTATTTTCTGAAATTGCATATTCAAAAAAGTCTAATCTTTCATATTCGGCTCTAAAACCAACTGATTTTTCATTTAACCATCCATCTTCTATGTGTGAAAAATGTCAAGGTTTAGCTACTGTTTATGAGTATGATATAGATAAAATAGTAGATCCGAATTTAAGCATATCTGAAGACTGCTGCTCTATTGCTGGTCACTACGATACAGTTAGATTCAAAAACATCTATGATAATCTAGCCAAGATCTATAAATTCAGCGTAAAAACTCCTTGGAAAAAATTGCCTGATAAAGCCAAAAATATTTTCTTATATGGGGCAGATAAAAAGTGGATTAAGATGAGATTTTATCATCCTAAAAAAAAGATTAAATGGACAGAGTATGTTTCATGGAAAGGGGTAATTTTTGAAGCTCATAAAAAATTAAATATAGCAACTAGTGATGTCCATAGAAGAAGAATGCAAACGCTCATGACAAAAACTACGTGCCCTAGCTGCTTTGGATCTAGAATAAAACCATATCCTAGCGTTGCTACTTTAAATGGAAAGAAAATTCATGAACTCACATCGATGACAATTTTAGAGGTTTTAGATTTTTTCAAAAACCTAAAATTTACAAAAGAAGAAAATGAAATTGCAAAAGATCTGATAAATGAGATTTTAAAAAAATTAAATTTTTTAATAAATGTAGGACTTCACTATCTTACGATAGATAGAACAGCGCCGACGCTCAGCGGTGGTGAGTCTCAAAGAGTAAGACTCGCTGCTCAACTAGGTGCAAATTTAAGTGGCGCTACATATATTTTAGATGAGCCCTCTATCGGGCTCCACCCTTTTGATCATAACAAACTAATCGACACTTTAATCACTTTAAAAAATCAAAAAAACACTGTAATTGTAGTTGAGCATGATAAAGATACGATGGAAGCTGCAGACACTATTGTTGATATTGGACCTGGAGCTGGAAAAAAGGGTGGTAAAATTATAGCTAAGGGAAAAATTGAAGATATAATAAAAGCTAAAAACTCAATAACTGGAAAATATTTATCATATGAGAGGGAATTTCCAAAGTTTAAAAAAAGAAATATTTCAGAGAAAAATATAACTTTAAAAAAATGCTCCCTTCACAATTTAAAAAATATAGATTTAAAAATTCCATTAAATACATTTATTTGCATTACAGGAGTATCTGGTTCTGGGAAATCTTCATTAATCTCAGATACTCTATATCCTGCACTATCCAATAAAGTTAATAAAACAAATCTTGATTCAGGCAAGTTTGAAAAGCTCTTAGGCGAAGATAATATCGATAAAGTTATTTTTGTTGATCAAAGCCCTATTGGTAGAACCATTAGATCAAATGCAGCAACATACACAAAACTTTTCGATGATATAAGAGGCTTTTTTTCTACTTTAAAACAGAGTCAAATAAAAGGATTCACATCGTCTCAATTTTCATTTAACACGCAAGATGGAACTTGTCCATATTGTAGAGGCCTTGGAAAAGTAAAAGTAGATATGGATTTTATGGAAGATACTTTTTCTACATGTATTCAATGCAAGGGAAAAAGATTTTCATCAGATGTTTTATCTATAACATACAAGAACAAAAACATTTTTGATGTTTTAAATATGGATATTGAAGAGGCTTTTGAATTTTTCGATAAAATCCCCCAGATAAGAAGAAAACTTGAATTTTTAAATAAAGTAGGTCTTGGTTATCTACCCCTTGGGCAAAGCGCAACTACACTCTCTGGTGGTGAAGCTCAAAGAATTAAACTTGCTAAAGAGCTAATAAGACCAAGCTTTGGGAAAACTTTATATATTTTAGATGAGCCAACAACTGGTCTTCATTTCTATGATATTGAAAAGCTTCTATCAATCTTGCACGAACTTGTTGATAAAAATAATACAGTGATTGTAATCGAGCATAACATGGATTTTGTAAAAACAGCTGATTGGATAATAGATTTGGGTCCAAAAGGAGGAGGTGCTGGAGGCAAAATCATTTTTGAAGGCTCTATAGATAAAATTATAAAAACTCAAAACAAAACAGGTCTTGCTCTAAAAAAAACTCTTAAAAAAACAAAGTTGAAGTCAAAGCCTAGGCTTTTAGAAAAGGAGAAAAATTATCCAAAAAATTTGATTATTGAAAATGCTAAAGAGAACAACTTAAAAAATGTATCTGCTGTTATTCCCCATGGAAAAATGACAGTATTCACTGGGCCGTCTGGCTCTGGAAAAACATCACTTGCTTTCGATACGATTTATCAAGAAGGTAGGCTCAGATACATGGAATCTTTAGATACTTTTTCTCGATTTTTTTTAAAAAATGCAAAAAGAGCAAATGTAGAAAAAGTTCAGAACATTTTTCCTCCTATTGCGATCGAGCAAAAATCCCATTCATTAAATCCAAGATCTACAATTGGAACAATAACTGAAATTTATGATCACTTAAGAGTTTTATACTCACATTTAGGAGTAGCTTACTCTCCTGAGACAAATGAAAAATTAAAAACAATAAGCCCAGAATACGTTGCAGATAAGATTTTATCTTTCAAAGAAAACGAAAAAATTCAAATCTTAGCGCCAATGAATTTAAAACCAAACCAAAGTTTTGAAGATCTTATAGAAGATCTTTCAAAACAAGGTTTTTTAAGAGTTCGATTAAATAAGAATTATTTCTCATTTGATGAAAAAATCTCATATGACAAATCTCTAAAAAATGAGATTTTATTAGTTGTAGATAGATTAAAAATCTCAAAAAAAATACATCCAAGGCTTTTAGAAGCTATCAACATTGCTTCTAAAATTTCTGATAATAAAATTATAATAGCATTTGAAAAAGAAGATCTTTTTTTTAACCTCGCTTTCACTGATGAAAAAACAGGAAAATCTTATACAAAAATCACACCAAAGAGTTTTTTATTTAATTCACAAGATGGAATGTGTTTAGATTGCCAGGGTCTTGGCTACTTATATGGCATGGATATTTTATCAGAAAAAAAATTATCAAAAGCATGCATATTAGATCTCGCCTACATTTTTTTTGAAGATCGTGAGATTGATTTTTTAGAAAATTATTTTGATTATTTAAATATCGATGTAGATACTCCAATGAAAGATCTCTCAGATAGAGATCTAAACATTTTTCTAAATGGATCAAAAAAAGAATTTAAACAAAAAAACACTACATTTATTTTTAAAGGTTTAAACAATACTCTAGCAGAGCTTGCAAAACACAGCTCAAAAAATCTAAAAGAGTCTTTAGTTCCCCTAATGGAAAAAACAACTTGCCCATCATGCTCAGGTAAAAGACTAAATCCACTATCCAGAAATGTAAAAATTAAAAATTTATCGATAACAGATTTTTGTGCACTATCCATTGAAAAAGCAAATGCTTTTGTCTCCACAATAAAACTAACAGATAATCAGAAAAAAATCCTAAAAGATACTCTATTAACAATAGAGCAAAACTTAAAATTTTTAATAGAAATTGGTCTTAGCTATCTATCATTAGATAGATCAGCGCCCTCACTCAGCGGTGGTGAGTTTCAAAGAATTAGATTAGCAACTCAATTAGGCTCTTATCTAACCTCTTGTATTTACATATTAGACGAGCCAACTATCGGTCTTCATCCTCACAATAGCTATTTACTCATAAATGCATTAAAAAAATTAAAAGATTTAGGAAATACTCTAATTTTAGTAGAACACGATGAGATGATAATAAAAGAAGCAGACTATATCTTTGATTTTGGTCCAAAAGCCGGTATACACGGAGGAGAGATCATTGCTAAAGGAACATATAATGAAATCAAAAAAGATCCAAAATCTCTAACTGGTCAATATCTATCTCATAAAAAGAAAATACCTCTTCCTACAAAAAGAAGAGATATTTCAAAAAAAGATTTAAAAATAAAAAAAGCTTCCCTTCACAACTTAAAAAATATAGATGTAGCTTTCCCTCTAAATGCAATCACTATAGTTACAGGAGTCTCTGGCTCTGGAAAATCAACTTTAATTAATGACATCCTAAAAAAAGCAGCTTTTTTAGGTATTCATCAAAGAAAAGATGAAGTCTCTTTTCCTTTTGCGAAAGTAAGTGGTCTAGATAACTTTAATAAAGTGATTTCATTAGATCAATCCCCTATTCATCAATCTTCTAGATCTGATGTATCAACGTATTCTGATATTCAACCGATTGTAAGATCTATTTACTCGAACCTTTTACTTGCTAAAACAAAAGGATTAAAACCTCGTCATTTTAGCTACAACCATATCTCTGGTATGTGTAGAACATGCTGGGGGCTTGGCTATAAAAAGATTCAGCTTCAATTCTTGCCTCCTGTCACTACTCTTTGTGAATCCTGCAAGGGTTTTAAATTGAATCCCATCTCTTTAGAAGTTAAATATAAAAACAAGCACATCGGACACTTATTAGATTTAACAATTTTTGAAGCAAAAGAGTTTTTTGAAGCTTTTGCAAAGCTTACAAAAAAATTGGATTATTTAATTGAAGTAGGTCTCGGTTACTTAAAACTCGGTCAAGGACTAACTACCCTCTCAGGTGGAGAAGTTCAAAGACTCAAACTAGCAAAAGAGCTCTCTAAAAAAAGATCGAATAAAACACTCTATCTACTAGACGAGCCAACTATCGGACTTCATTTTGTAGATATTGAAAAACTTTTAAAAATATTTCACTCACTTGCTGATAAAAAAAATACCATCATTGTTATTGAGCATAATTTAGATGTAATAAAAAATGCTGACTACATTATCGATATAGGAAAAGATGCAGGTGAAAAAGGAGGAAGAGTTATAGCAGAGGGATCTTTTGACGAAATCATCAAAAATAAAAACTCTTACACTGCAAAATATCTAAAATCTTACGTATCTAAATAACCTTTATTTTTGCTTTGAAACTATAATTAGAGAAATGCACAAATAATAGCTAGAGCTATTAAATATTAAAATTAGATAATTATCCTTTGATTTTTATATTTTTTTTTATATAGACTGCAGTTAAGAGAAATAATAATTAGGAGACTTATATATGGCGCAACCTATCATGAGCAAAAGAAAAGCCCAGAGCCTTTCTTTTGCACTTTTTTTAATTGGCCTTGCTATCATCACTTACTTTAAGTATTGGTGGCCAGGCATTATGCTTACAATTGGCATTCCAATAGCTTTAAAGCAATATCTAATTGGCAAAAGATTTGATATGCTCATATCTTTAATTGTCTTTTTAGGTGTTTTCATAACAGTTCAATTCGACATCAAATGGGAAATAGTTTTACCTGTTCTATTTACAATCGGTGGTCTTTATGTATTTTTTAGAGAGTTTTTTGGCCCTAAAGATATAACAGAAGCTGATATTGAAGAAAATCAAAATAAAGAGATTGAAGAAGAGAAAGAAGAAGAAGAAGAAGAAAAAAAGCATTAATACATATGCATAACATCTTTTACTTCTTTTAAAGTTTTAGCTGCAACTTTTCTTGCATCTTCAGAACCTTTAAATATAAGATCCAAAACATGTTTTGGATCTTTTTGAAAATCTTTTCTTTTTTGTCTAATAGGAGCTAAAAAATTATCTAAAACTTCTAAGAGTCTTTTTTTACAAACTACGTCTCCAAGACCACCTTTTGCGTAATGATCTTTCATTTTTTGAACACTTTCTTTATCTGAATCAAAAGCATCTAGATATGTAAAAACAGGATTACCTTCAACTTTTCCAGGATCTTCTACTTTTAAATGAGTTGGATCTGTATACATCGACATAACTTTTTTCTTTAAGATGTCTGGTTCATCTGATAAGTAGATTGCATTTTTAAGGGTTTTACTCATTTTTGCATTTCCATCAATTCCTGGAAGTCTAGCGAATTTAGGGATTAGAGCTTTAGCTTCAACCAAAACATCTTTTTTATATATTCTGTTGAACTTTCTAACTATTTCATTAGTTTGCTCAATCATAGGAAGCTGATCATCACCTACTGGCACTAAATCTGCTTTAAAAGCTGTTATATCTGCTGCTTGAGAGACTGGATATATCATAAACCCAGCAGGTACACTTTCTTGAAAGTTTTTTTGTTTTATCTCTTGTTTCACTGTTGGATTATGTTTTAGTCTATTCCAAGTAACTAAATTTAAATAGAACATGGTAAGCTCAGAGATCTGAGGAATTAAAGACTGCAAAAATATAGTTGTTTTTTTGGGATCGATTCCAACAGCTAAATAATCAAAAGCAACTTGCAAAATACTTTCTTTTATAAGATCTGGCTGCGATGCATGATCAGTTAGGGCTTGCATATCTGCTATCATCACAAACTGTTTACATTCATCTTGCATTTTTACTCTATTTACTAAAGATCCAACAAAATGTCCTAAATGAAGTGGCCCAGTTGGTCTATCCCCTGTTAGAATTATTTTTTCATTTTTTTGATTCATTTTTTTTCCAAGCTTAATTAAATATCTATCATAAGAAAAACTAGATTTTAATTAAAAGTATTTGAATTTGAAAATTTTTAAAATTTTTAAAATTTTTGTGAATTTATGAAAAAAACTTTCTTTACTAAAATCTTAAAATTCTATAAAAATCCTTGTTTTGTTTTATTATTAACAGCTTCGTTAATTATAAAAATAATTTTGAAATTGTTTAAAATTACTAGTATTAATTATCAATTAAGGAGGGTTTATGGCTTCGACAGCAATTGGAAGTTCACCTGATTTGGTTTTACCTAAATCTGCTCATGATTCATTTTTAGATTTTTTAAACTATGAACAATTAACTTTAAAGATAACTGAGCTATTTGATAATCATGTTGAAAAGATAAACGAAAGAATTCAGGAATTACAAAGTGCAACATCCCTAGCTGAAAAAAATAATGCTTTGTTAGAAAAAGTTGTTATTATTGATTTAGAGAATCTAAGAGACTTAATTCCAAAGATGAAAGAAAAAGCTGAAGCAAAAGGGCTAGATATTACTGATTTTTCAACTTGTTTCCTTCTTTGTGCCCATGCATATATACGATTAGCTAGACTAAAAATCTCTCAAGGCAGACTAAAAGAAGTTGAAAATGATGCTAAAAATCTAGTTACAATGAGGAAGAAAAAATATACTCAAGATATGAGTATCTCTCTGTTGATAAAAGCTTATGTTGAAGGAGGTAAAAAAAATGGTCTTGAAAAGGCAACAAAGCTTTTTGAGAAAATTCAAGGCTCTAAATATGCTATGAATGAATGGTTTGTTGAATTTTCTCAAGTTTATCAAGAGGGCCTTAGCGCTCTTATGCAAGCTTACATAGCTAGCAATGATTATGATGAACAAGATAAAAAAAACATAACTAGCAAAATATTTGCAAAAATGAGCCCTTTACATCAAAGGCGGCTTTATGGAGAAAGTACTCCATCTTACAAAGATGCAAAGAAGAGACTTGAAGAAAAAGCGTTGATGTTTATAGAAAGAAATGAACTCTTAAAAGCAGAAAAACTTACTAAAAAAATTACTGATCTTCAAATAAAAACTCGTCTTTTAAAAGCAATTTTTGATAAATATTTATCGACTAAATTCAAAGACAAAACCGAGCGTTTAACACTTTTGCACAAAGCAAAGAAGATTGCTTCACAAATGCTTCCTTATTCAGATGTAGAATTGCAATGTAATCAGACCCTCTCAGATGAACATAAGAAGTTATTGTCTTAGAAATATTGATAGTTTTCTAAATTAGAGTCTTTTTTTTGAGAAAGAATCAGATTTCCATCAAAAAAGGACACTGTCCAAGCCCCACAGATATCTGTGAGGTTAGGGTACTAGAAAATTTTAAAAAAAATAATATTAATTCTTAAAAAATATTACATATTTATATAAATTAAAAAAAACATTTTGCATAAATAGATTTTGCTTCTTGATATTTAGATTTCTACTAGCTTAAAGCTTATTCAACAAAGACTTACAAAGCTCAAAAAATACTAAAACATTATTAAATAAACTAAATAATCAAAATTTTAGATGTTTTGATTATTTTATTATTTTATTTAAATAATAAATAATATAATATTTAATAAATTAATTTATTGTAACAAAGTGTTTTTAAAAAATTACTTGACACTTGAAAAATTTTAACTTAAAACCTTCTTAGGTTATTATGGATAAGAGATATAAAATAGAAAAATCTATAGCTAAAGGCGGAATGGGAGAAGTCCTTTTGGCATATGATACTATTGCCAAAAGACATGTAGCTCTAAAGAAGATAAGAGATGATTTAGCTAAAAAAGATGTCGTTATCAAAAGGTTTTTAAGAGAAGCGAAGATTGCATCGACATTATCTCATCCATCTATTGTTCCAATATATGATATTCATCTAGAAGAGCCCTATTTTTACACGATGCCATTTGTTGAGGGTAAAACCCTAAAAGAGATCCTCAAGCAAGCAAAAACAGATGATAAACACGTAATAGCTAGCTCTATCCAAAGTTTATCTCGAATATTTTTACATGTTTGTGAAGCTATTGCATATATCCATTCTAAAAACATTTTGCACAGAGATTTGAAACCGGACAATATCATTATAGGAAAGTATGGAGAAGTTTTAATTTTAGATTGGGGGATTGCGAAATTTTTAAATGAAAAAGAGATCAATAAAGATTTAGAGTTAAAAGCTGAAGACTTAGAGTTAACAATGCCTGGAAAGGTTGCTGGAACTTTATCTTATATGGAACCTAAAAGAGCGATGGGACATAGAGCTACCAATCTAACAGATATTTACTCACTTGGCGCTATTTTATATAATCTTTTAACCTTAGAGATGCCATTTAAAAGAAAGGATTTAAAAACTTTTAGAAGAACCCATAAGTTAGAAAAAATATTAGAGCCTATAGAAAAAGCACCGAAAAGAGATATTCCTAAAAGTCTAAATGATATCTGCATGAAGTGTTTAGCAGAAGAGAGCTTAAGATATCAAAATATGCAAGATTTAATAGATGATCTAAAAGATTATATAGAGGGAAAACCCGAATGGATATTAACAGCTAATTTAGATTTAGAAAATATTGATGACTGGCAGTTTCAGGAAAACATTTTACTAGCAGAGAACATAGCGATTTCAAAAAAGGTAGATTTTGCTCATTGGGTAACACTAATGGTATCAAAATTATCGTTTTCAACTAATATTAAAATCGAAGCTGATATATCTCTTGGAAAGTTTTCAAAAGGTTTTGGATTTTTTCTAAATATTTTAAAAAATCAAAACAGTTTTATGGTAGATGAAGGCTATAAATTTTGGTTAAATTTAGATAAAAAAGAGTCAGAAATCTCTAGATCAAATGTTTTAATTTTCAATGATAACCTAAACTTAAAACCCAAAACGTTTTACCATCTAGTAATAGAAAAAGTAGATGATAAATTAAGTGTTTATTTAGATAAAAAACTAATATTTTCCCACATCAATCATCTACCGATTAGAGGAAACTATTTTGGCTTAGCTTATGAAGATACTTCTTTTTCAATTAAAGATTTAAAAGTTTATACATCCACCTACAATGTTATGGTAAATTGCCTCGCTATTGCAGATGCTTTTTTTGCAAAAGAAGACTATGATACAGCAATCAAAGAATATGAAAAAATCACTTTTTCATTTCCATCTAGAAAAGAAGGGTTAGAAGCAATTTTTAGAGTAGGTATATCAAACTTAGAAAAAGCTAAAAAACTTAAATCAAATCAGAGACAAAAATATTTAGATATAGCGATGTTAGAGTTTGAAAAGCTACACTCTTCTACATTTGAGCCATTAGAATATTTAGGAAAATCCTTAGTTTATTTAGAGAAAAAAGAATTTATAGAAGAAGCGAAATGTTTAGAGCTAATGATCAGAAAATTCTCTAAACATCATCAAAGCCCAATACTCTTTCAATATATCATCTATAGGATGCATCAAAGCTCATATCAAAATAGAGAGTCTGCTTTTAGAATAGCTCTACTTGGGCTTAGATTCATTCCAAACCTACTTAATAACATTGGCTCGAAAAAGTTTTTAGATAGGCTAGAAAATAATTTAGAAAATTTATATTTTTTTGAAAAATCAGATGATTTAATTCAATATTTAAGTATAAAGCTATCTTTCATCTTAAATAACAAAAGTGCACTTTTAGAAATTTTACAAACTCAAGATTTAGATAAAGCAAATATAGAAAACATTATTTTTTCACTTCTAGAGCTAGAAGAAGTTGAAAAGGCGAATGATCTTTTAGAGCAACATAAAGAGAAGCTTGATAATACCTCTTTCAAACTTCTAAAGCTTTGTTTTCATCTTCCATTTGAAAAAGCCTTAGAAGAACTATTTAAACTGATACAAAAAAAACCATCTATAAAAGAGTCTAGAATCTTAATATATCTTATAGAGAAAATCTTAGATGAAAAAAAATATGAAAAAGTAGTACTAGCCTTTGATAAAATAAAAAAACTAACCGTTGCTAGCAATCTAAAAATATTATTAGATTCCTATCTTACTAAAGCCTATCTCACCCTAAACAAATTAAAATTAGCTTCTAAAATATTTAATAAATACAAATTAGAGAAAATCTCAGATGAAAACTCCCCTCTTCATTTTTTATATGGCCTTTGGCTTTATAAAAATGAGGACAAAAATATTTCTTCTACTTACTTTTCTGGCATTTTAGAGACTCAACATCCATCATCATTCGCTATTTCATCTCATATAATCTCCAACAAAAATAAAGATTTTTTATTGAAAAAAGCTTTTTATTTTGAAAAGAGAAGGCTTTTAAAAGACCTTCTCTTATATAGCTTAGTATCGAATGATAAAAAGATTTTAAAAATCTCTCAAAAAATCACTATGCACTAGCGTTAGCTACTCTATCAGGTGAAGTGCTTACTCTTGCTGGTTCTAAAGGAACAAGTTTACTTTCTGTTTTTTTATCATCTTCTTTTTTATTCTCTAAATAGTAGGAAGCAAAAGAAGAGATAATAGCAGATGAAGAAGCGATAGTTATTGCTGCAATATTTAGAGCAAATCCAAACCATCCACTTGTAAATAAAATAACTCCGATTGCGAAAAACGAGATATTTTTCACTAACTTTAACTGCAAGATACTTCTTTCATCCATTGGTGCTTTCTTATCTAAATGAATTAGATCTTGAATACTTTGAACAGATCTTTTTAAAAAACTTATCATTAAAGTAATACCGCTCGCAGATGTTACCCAAGAAGATGCATAAGCACTTAAAGATAGTACTCCAGTAGTAGATAACCATGCAGTTGACTCCGCTACACTATTTGCAGTATCAGAGACTAACATTGGAACATCTTTTACGATCTCTTTTTTATTAAAATGATTTCTCCAGTCATTGCAACTATTAAGCAAATCAGCGATAGAGAAAATATCAGCTCCATTAGAAAAGTGTTTAAGTCCTTTCCCTATTGCTTTAGTTTGTCTTCCAATTAAATGTTTATTAGCAAAAAAAATATTATTTAATCCTCTAAATAAATCTCTTGGTGTGTCTGTAAAATATTTAAAAAATAAATTTATAAAATCATTTTTGTTACTTACTGGTGCACTCATATATAACTCCTAGCTTTATAGGTGACTTAAAATTGCACGAAATTCTACAAAATGGGCATTTAAAAAACAAAGTTTTTTTTATTTAATTTTCTTTTGAGCTTTTATATGAATATTTATTGAATTATCTACAATTAAAAACAGATTTTTATTTAACTCTTTTTTTTTATAAAAAAAAACTATTGAACATCTATTAAAAATTTAACTTTCATCTTCACTATCCGTTTCAAATTCCTTTCTTTTTCTTTTTCGTGGAGTTTGTGAAGGAGGAGAAAATAGAATTGCCAACCCTGTAGGCATTCTTTGAGACTTCCCAAAAAACCCTGTGAGCTGTTGTTGTCCATTTGGCAAATAAAGAAGTTCTGATTTTAGTCTAATAATTATTTTTTCATTTAAATTTATTAATCGTTTTTTTTCATCAACACTAAGATAATTAAACTCTCCAAATGGAATATTCACTCTTTTCCACAAGTTTAAATAAAGTTGTTTTTCATGAACGCTCAACACATCTTTTTCAAATGCATACTCTATCAATCTTGGTGCTGCAATATTTGTTTGTCTCTCCTTTAATCTATTATAAGCTAATTTTGCAGATGATAACATTGCAATAAGAAGCTGATTTAAATCTTTTCTATATTTTTGCCTAGCTATTGGGAGAGAACCGAAGGAATATTTAGCATGTTCATCATAAAAAGTTTTATTAGCTTCAGTAAAAACTCCTTTTTCAAAAGCAAATTCTACAAGTTCTTCAGATGCTGGAGCAGAAAAATTCTCTAAAATTCTTCTGCATCCTTCAAAAATTTTAGGAATTGTTTTTAAAAACTTATAAATTGGAACGCCCTTTTGAAATTTTCCAGCACACTCAAGCGCTATTTGAGCTTTTTTATTTGTAGAAGTATTACGTATATAGCAAATATTTCTTGTTTGAATTCCACAAAGACAATCTTTTTTTGGTTCGCTAGTATGTAATATTTCAAAATCTTCAATTTCCCACTGATCAAAAACTTTCGAATGCTCTATTGTTGAGCTCTCAAGTACTAATCGAGATGTATGATTAAAACTGCTGGCCATAAAATTTCTCCTTATAAATTAATAATTTTAAAAGATTAAAAAGAATTTTAAAGATTAGATCAATGAAAACTTTTATTTTTTTTAATCTAAAAAATATGCGTCTCTAAAATTAAAGCTAAAACCTCTTTTTATTTTCATTTTTTGACTTTCTTCTTGTTTTTTGTTAAATTATAGAGATAAAAATTACTGAAAAGCACCTACATGAAAGATCTAAATAAAAGCTACGATCCTAAAATAGTTGAAGATAAAATCTATGACTTTTGGGAAAAAAATTCTTTTTTCAAAGCAGATGCTAAATCAAAGAAAAAACCATTTTCTATAGTTATTCCTCCTCCGAATGTTACTGGTGTACTACATATGGGGCACGCTCTAGTGGATACCCTTCAAGATATTTTAATTAGATATAAAAGAATGTCTGGATATGAAGCTCTATGGGTTCCTGGAACTGATCATGCTGGGATCTCAACTCAAAGCGTTGTTGAAAAGTTTTTAATTGCAAAACATAAAAAAAGAAGAAAAGATTATTCAAGAGAAGAATTTTTATCACACGTTTGGAAATGGAAAGAAGAAAAAGAAAAAAATATTTTAAATCAGCTAAAAAAGCTGGGCTGCTCATGTGATTGGCAAAGACTTCGTTTCACTATGGATGAAAAGAGTAATAGAGCTGTCAGAACTATTTTTAAAAGAATGTTCGATCAAAAACTTATCTATAGAGGCGATTATTTAGTAAACTATGATCCGATAACTCAAACAGCACTTGCTGATGATGAAGTTGAATATGAAGAAAAAGACTCTTATCTTTGGTATTTTAAATATCCTTTAAAAGACAAAAAAGCATTTATTACAGTTGCAACAACTCGCCCTGAGACAATGTTAGGTGATACCGCAGTTGCAATTTCAAATAAAGATCCAAGGTATTTTTCATATGCTAACGATACTGTAATCCTACCACTCGTAAATCGAGAAATTCCGATAATTGAAGATAGATTTGTTGATCCTAAATTTGGAACAGGCGCTGTCAAAATAACACCAGCACATGATTTTAATGATTACGATGTTGCGATCAGACACTCGCTTCCAATTATCAACATCATGACAAAAGATGGTAAAATAAATGAAAACGGCAAACAGTTTTATGGCCTTAGCATGCAAAAGGCAAGGACAGCTGTTGTAGAAGAGATGAAAAAGTTAAATCTCTTAGAAAAAGTTGAGCCATACAAGTTAAAGGTTGGGGTATCTTACCGCTCAAAAGCTAAAATCGAACCATATCTATCTAAGCAATGGTTTATTAAAATGAACCCATTTAAAAATAGACTCACATCTGATGTTAAAGAAAAAAGAATAAAAATTATTCCTAAACACTGGGAAAAGACTTATTTTCATTGGATAGAAAATTTAAGAGATTGGTGTATATCCAGACAACTTTGGTGGGGACATCAAATTCCTATATGGTATCGAAAAGATGATCCAGATGTAATGATTTGCTACGATAAAGAAGGGCTTCCACCTGAAGTTGAAAAAGAGCCTGATAAATGGATCCAGGATGAAGATGTATTAGATACTTGGTTTTCATCAGCTCTTTGGCCATTTTCTTCTCTTGGCTGGCCAAAAATCACAGATGATCTAAAAACGTTTTATCCAACATCCATTTTAATTACAGGTCATGACATATTATTTTTCTGGGTAGCTAGAATGATAATGATGGGTGAATATGTTATGAAAGATGTTCCATTTTATGAAACTTTCATACATGGGCTAATCTATGGAAAATCTTATTTTAAAAAAGATGAAGATGGATCCATAACCTATCTTCCATATGAAGATAAAGTAAAATATGATTTAGGTGAAAAAATCCCAAAAAACATTTCATCTAAATGGGAGAAAATGTCGAAATCTAAAGGTAATATTATTGATCCTTTAGAAATTATTGATGAATACGGAACAGACGCTATGAGAATAGCTCTCACATCATCTGCTACATATGCTAGACAAATTGATTTAGATAGAAGAAAATTTGATGAATTCAAAAACTTTGCAAACAAGCTTTGGAATGCTACTAGATTCATTTTTCAAAACCTAGAGAAAAATGAAGAGAAAAATCTACCCTCTTTAACAAAAGATAGTATTGAAAATGGCATAGATTTAGATAAGCTCTCCCTAGAGGATAAATGGATTTTATCTAGGTTAAATCAAACTATAAAATCTGAGATAGACCATTTAGATAACAAGCACTTTGATAAAGCAGCAATTTTGCCCTATCATTTTTTTTGGGATGATTTTTGCGCATACTATTTAGAGATGACAAAACCCTATCTTTTTGGTAGAGCAAAAAAAGAGCTTAGAGAAAACAAACAAAAGATTCTACTTTTTGTACTTCTTACATCTATAAGGCTTATGCATCCTATAGCTCCATTTATTACAGAAGAGATTTTTTCGATTATAAAAGAAAAATACCCAAGCTTAAAACCAATAGAGAATCAAGATCTCTACACTAAAGATTTTATAGAAGCTCTATCTAAAAAAGCATGCATTGTATCTACCTATCCAAAACCAATATCCAAAATAGATGAAAAAGCAATTGAAGATTTCGAGTTTTTAAAAGAGGTTTTACATCTCATTAGAAACATAAGATCTGAGATGAATATACCACTTGGTCAAAAAACAGATCTTTTTGTTATTTTTGAAAATCAAAAAAATCTAATAGATCTATTAAAAGAAAACGAACATATTTTATCCCCTCTTGCTAAGGTAGAAAATATAAATTACACATCCAAAGAAAAAGATCTTCCAAATGGATCAATTTCTATTTGTAAATCTTTAAAATTTTTGATTCCCTTACCAAAAGACCTAATAGAAAAAGAGATTAAAAGACTGGAAAAAGAAAAAATAAAACTAGAATCAAAAATAGAATCATCTAATAAAAGACTAAGTAACAAAACGTTTTTGGAAAAAGCACCAAAAGACGTTGTAGATTGCTTAAAAAAATCAAACGCTCTAGATCTAAATAAATTAAAAGAAATCGATCAAAAACTAAAATCTTACAGCTAAATCCCATTAGAAAAACACATAAAAATAATTTTAATAAATTTATTTGTAGAATCTTTAAAATAAAAAAGTTATATTTTCATGTTTTTTATCAAAAACAAAAAAGCGAGGTAAAAATATGGCTGCAATAGCACCTTCTTCATCTACTCCTATACCATCTTATATAATTACAAATCTAAAAAGGATTCCATATAAAGCAGTTCTAATAGTTTATATACCAATGATTGCAATGAATTATCTAAAAGGAACGGCATCGACAGCAACTCTATCATTTCTTGTATTTGGAGCTGCTGCAGGAGCATTTATCGGCAGTAAGGCTTATACAAATAAACTCGTGAAAAATGATTCCTGGAATAACCTTATCGATTTGAAACTTACTGCAACAGTTGGTGCTGTTGTAGGAACAATCTTTTTGGGAATACTCCCTTTACTACTTCGCAATAAGCTATTTTAAATAATTTTGTTTTAAAGAGAAAAAAATAAGAGGTAAAATATATGTCAACAACAAAAGTTCCAGCATCTACTAGTGTGGGAAGATCATGTTCTCAAAGTGATTCAACACCTGAGCAAAAAGGATTTTTATCAGGATCTGTTAAAAAGTATATAGTAACAGCTCTATGTATTGGTGGAGCAATCGCTACTAGAGAAGCTTTAGGATTTCAAAATACAGCTATAGCAATAACCACAATTCCTACCGCTTTTGGAATTGCTACTTTGGGTTTCTTCTCTTTAATTCCCCGGCCCAATGGTTACTCAGAACCAGAAATAGAATTAATAAAATCAAAAGCACAAGAAAATGCTTTGATAGGAGGAGCTCTAGGATTTGTAGTATCATTAGTAGCTTTAGCTGCATTTGAGAGCTCTTTTCAAATGCTTCAAGTTATGAAAGGTTACATTGATTAATTTAAGGTAAAATCTTTTGATTTTGCTTTTTTTTAAGTTGCTTTTCTTTGTTTAATAGATCGAAAAACTCTCTGCTCTCATTTACAACAACATTTGTGAGGAGAAACAAGCCTATTAGATTTGGAAAAGCCATTAAACCATTCATAATATCAGCGAGTGGCCAAACGAGTTTTATGCTAGAGATAGCACCTAAAAAGACAACGAAGATAAATGCAATTCTAAAAAAGATGATATATTTTTCATGAAATAAAAACTCAAAACATTTCTCTCCATAATATGACCAACCAAGTATCGTTGAAAACCCAAATAAAACAAGTCCTATTGCTACAATATAACCTCCAAAAGGAAAAGCGTTTGAAAAAGCTCTCATAACAAGAGGAGCTCCATTTAAAAAATCTCCAGTATGAGTCGTTATTCCAACAACGTTAGTTACAGCTAAAACTAACACTGTTATTGTACAAACAATAAAACTTGATAAAAAAACACCTGACATAGAAATCAAAGCTTGCCTACCTGGAACATCTGTTTTTGCAGCAGCAGCAGCTATTGGAGAAGAGCCAAGCCCTGCTTCATTAGAAGAGATGCCCCTTGCTATTCCCATTTGAACAGCTGCTTGGATTCCGGCGCCAATAAGGCCTCCTTTTGCAGCTTTTAAAGAAAATGCACTTTTAAAAATTAGAGATAGACCATGTAAAATATGAGAGTAGTTCATTGCAATAATAATGAGACCTCCGATTATATAAATTAGGGCCATGATAGGAACTAAATATGCGTTTACTTTTCCAAGTGATTTTATTCCACCTAGAATAACTAAAGCAGCACATATTGCAATAATTATACCAGAGATAAAATGAGGGAGTTTTACAAGCTCAAAAAGAGCATCAGAAATTGATTGAGATTGAATTAAATTACCACCAGCGAACGCAGCGAACATTCCAAAAACAGCAAACATCCCCCCTAGCCATTTTAGATTTAAAGCTCTATGGATATAATACATTGGCCCGCCAGCCATTTGATTGTTTTTATCTACAGTTCTATATTTGACAGCGAGCAAAGCTTCTGCGTATTTTGTAACCATTCCAATAAAAGCAACAACCCACATCCAAAAAATAGCTCCGAATCCGCCTGCAATAACTGCAGTTGCCATACCAGCTATGCTACCAATGCCAATGGTAGCAGCGAGAGATGTCATAAGAGATTCAAACTGAGAGATATCACCTTTAGCATTTTTATCACTCCGAAAAAATGCAAATTTTAAAGAAAGAAATAGATACTTTATCTGCATACCTTTTAATCTAATTGTCAAAAAAATACCGACGATTAAAAGAAGATAAATTAAAAAACCATTCCAAAGATAAAAATCTATTTTTTCAAAAATTTCTATTAAATTTTTCATTTTTTATATTAATTTTTCAGCTTTCAAGAAGGTTCTTGCTACATCATATACTTTTTGTTTTTTTTCATCTGCTAGATAAATTAGTTTTTTTATTTTTTCATCTGTTATTTTTCCATCTAATTTTTTTAACTCAGTTTTTATTTTTGGATATTTATCTAATACTTCTTTTCTAATAAGAGGAGCTGCAATGTATGATGGTAGAGCTTTTTTATCATCTTCTAAAATTAGAAGATCATATTTTTCAATTTTACTATCTGTTGAAAATCCATTTGTAACATCAACTACATCTGAATGCACTGAAAAGTAAAGAAGTGATTGATCGATAATTTCATGTTTTAGATCTAAGCTATAACTATTTTTTATAGCTACAACCTCTTGTCTTATTGAAAATTCGGGATCAAAAGCAATGTTTAATTTTTTTGTTTTAGTATAATTTTTTAAGTCGCTGAAATTACAAATATCTAATTTTTTAGCTTTTTTACTTTGCATACATAGAACATATTTATTTTCAAAACCAAAAGGGTTTAGCCATTTGATATTAAACTTTTCTAGAAAAGTTTTTTTAAGGTATTTAAATAACAAATCGTCTGTATTAGAAATATTCTCTTTTAAAATAGCGAAAATTGCACTCCCACTATACTCTGGATATATATCAATATCTTTAGATTTTAAAGCTTCAAAACAGATAAGAGTGCCTTCTAAATTTAGCTTTCTTTTCACTTTTATATCTGTATTTTTCTCAATTAGGTTTGCTATGATTTCTGCTAAGATTTGATTTTCTGTGCAGTTTTTCGAACCCACAACTACTGTATTAGATTTAGATTTTATTTGAAAAAAATCAATAAGAAGAAAAGAGAATATAACTATGGATACAAATGTTACCAAAATAAAAAAACGTTTTTTAAAAACTAACATTTAAATATTAAATCCTATTTTGGTTGATAAGTTAGCCATTTCCCTAAAAGTGAAAAAAGCCAATCAAAAAAAATAGCTAAAATAGCAGCAGGCACAGTTCCAGCTATAATTAGATCTATTTGCATAGATCTAAGACCTTGCATGATTAGATCTCCAAGTCCTCCAGAACCTACTAATGATGTCAGAGTTGCCATGCCTATTGTCCAAACAAGTGATATTCTAATACCCGTTAAAATAACTGTTAAAGCTAAAGGAAGCTCTATTGAAAAAAGTATCTGTTTAGATGTCATACCCATACCTTTGGCAACATCAATCATTGTTGGGTTTACCTCTTTTATCCCATAGTAGGTATTAGCTAAAATAGGAAGTATTGCATATAAGCTAAGCACTATGATAGCTGGTAAGAAGCCAGTTGCAGGAAGAAAAACAATTTTTCTAAGCAGCACTAAAATAGAGACTATCAAAGCAATTAAAGCAAGACCTGGAATGGTTTGTAAAATAGATAACATTTTTAAAATAAAAGCAGAAATTTTAGGATGTTTACTTTTTGCTAAAATAACACCTAAAGGAACTGCTATCAATATTGATAAAAAAAGTGAATATAGACTCAGTTGCATATGCTGAAAAGTTTTTATAAAAATATATGAGCTAAAATGATTTAATATATTTGTCATACTTTTTCTTTTAAGAGATTGGCAATCGAATTAAAAAGATCTTTTTTATGTAAATATCCAACAAAAAATTTTCTATCAAAGATTGCTAAATTTGATTTTTTAGTTTCTTTAAAAAGATCTAAAGCATCGATTATTGAACTTCTTGGTGTTAATTTATTTTTTTCTTTAAAAAAGCTAAGAGTCGTCTCTGTTTTTGGCCTATCAAAAATCTCTTTTATAGTTGTAGTCATTAAACTTAGCTGAAATTTATGTCTTCCTAAAAATTGTTTTACTAATTCATTTTTAGGAGAGCTTACTAATGCTTTTGGAGTTGCTATTTGAAGTATTTTACCATTATCCATCAAAGCAATTCTATCTGCCATTTTCACAGCTTCAAAAACATCATGGGTTACAAATACGATAGTTTTTTGAATATTTGATTCTAACTCTATGAACTCATTTTGAACTTGCTCTCTAGTGATTGGATCTAAAGCTCCAAATGGTTCATCCATCAAAATAATTGGTGGATCTGCAGCTATTGCTCTTAAAACCCCAATTCTTTGCTTCTCTCCCCCGCTTAGCTGAGTCGGAAATCTATTTTTATATTCATCCGGATCAAATCCAAAAATTTTTAAAAGCTCATCGACTCTTTTTTTTATTCTTTCTCTATCCCATTTTAAAAGCTTTGGGACTATAGAAATATTTTCAAAAACATTCATGTGATTAAAAAGGCCTATATATTGAATAGCATAACCAATTTTTCTTCTAAGCTCAATCGAGTCTATCTCTTCGATGTTTTTATCATCGATATAGATATTTCCAGAGGTTGAAGTCTCAAGTTTATTGATCATTCTCATAGTAGTTGTTTTACCAGAGCCAGAAGTACCTAAAAGAACAAGAGTTTCTCCTTTTTTAACTTCTAAGCTGATATTATTTACAGCTACTAGATCTTTAGAATAAATTTTTGATACATTTTCAAATTTTATCAAAAAATAATGCCCCTTAGCTTTGAAATTTTTCAAGCTAATGATAAAATCTAAAAGTTTAGCAAAAGAAAGATAAAAAACCAAGGAAGGCTTTATCTATTATAAACAAAAATTTTAAACTGCAGTCATATGAAAAAAAACTCATTTCCTACATATAAAGATCTAAAAGAAAAGCTCACTTTAAGAAGTGAGGATCTAAAATTTTTAGATTATACAAAAAGCTTTTGTAAAAATGTTTTTTTTAAAAAAACTTTAAATAAGTTAATTGTCTTTGCAGGGCCTTGCTCTATCCACTCAGAAAAAGAATCTCTTATATATGCTGAAAAATTAAAAAACCTTCAAAAAGATTTAAAAAATATTTTTTTAATAATGAGGGTATTTTATGAAAAACCAAGATCTGAAAATTCCTGGAAAGGCTTTTTATATGATCCTAATTTAGATAATTCTCTCAACATAGAAACTGGACTTATAAAAACAAGAAAACTTCTATTGGATATTACCCACATGAGAGTTCCAATTGCTACAGAGATTGCAGATCCAAATGTTTTTAACTATTTCAATGATTTAATTACTTGGGGCTTTATTGGAGCGAGAACATCTTCATCTCCCCTCCATCGTCATTTTGCATCATCAATGAAAATCCCAATCGGTTTTAAAAATACTTTAGATGGTGATGTAAAAATTGCAATAAATGCTGCTATTACATCTAAAAATAAGCAAAGTTTTATATCTATTGATGATGATGGAAGAATTTGTCAAAAAAGCTCCTCTGGCAATGAACTCTCTCACATAGTACTTAGAGGCTCTAAAACATCTATTAACTACGATGAAAAATCTTTAATTAGTACATCAGAGTTAATGAAAGAAAAAAAACAAAATTTCCCAATTATCATAGATTGCGCCCATGGCAATAGCAGATACATCTATCAAAATCAGATAAAAGCTTTTGAGTATATTCTTGGTTTAATTGAAAAAGAAATTTTTCCAATAATCGGAGTTATGTTAGAGAGCAATTTAAAAGAGGGAAAGCAAAACTTAAATCCTTTAAATCTTAGATTTGGAAAATCAATAACTGATCCTTGTATAGATTTTGAAAAAACAAAAGATTTAATTTTCAAAGCAGATGAAAAGCTTAGTAAACTCTATTTTCATCAAAATCATCTATGATTTTGATATCTTCTTCTTTATTAATTTCTATAAGCTCTTTCCAAAATTGATGCTTCCATTGATCAACTAAGCAGCCATCTTCATTAAAAACATCTACTTTATAAGTTAATATTTTTTTAGATTTATCTACTGTATCATCTTGAAATTTATAAACTCTATTTCCTCTTTTTCTTTCAATTTTCTCACACAAAACATCTTGTTTATTATCCCAGAATCTCACGGTCACTACCATATCTAGATTCTCTCTAAAAATAGATAAAGGAAAATCCCAAGCAATAGATAACGTTTGACCATCTGGAGGATGTTTTTGTCTAGGATCTGGGGTTCCTACATGCGTTGATGCAAGATAGGTTCTATCCATTTTTTCATGTTGCAGATATAGATGATTTTTATAACAAGATGTAGATAAAATTAAGATACATAAAACTAAATATTTAATTTTCACGAGCTAAAAATACTCTCTTGCATTTTTGAATGAATAAGATTAGCATTTTTTTAATGAAATATCAATTTTTGCTTTTATATGAACAAAAAAGATGAATCGGTCATTAGCTGTATTTTTTCAGAAGACAGAAAAAAAGTGCTTCTTATCAAAAGAAGAGATGTTCCCGTTTGGACGCTTCCTGGAGGAGGCGTAGAAGATAATGAAACAATAGAAGAAGCAATAACTAGAGAAATTTTAGAAGAGACAGGTTTTCAAACAAAAATTAAAAAAAAAGTTGGAGAATATTCACCTATTAATAAACTAGCTAAATTTACTCATTTATTTGAGTGTGAAATTGTATCTGGAGTTCCCACCTTATCAGATGAGACTCGGGACATAAAAAATTTTGATGTAGATGATTTACCAAAACTAGTACCTCCACCATATCCAGAGTGGGTAGAAGACTCTTTTAAAGATGAAAAAAAAATGATTAAAAGAAAATTAAAATCTGTGAATTATTTAACTTTAGCAAAAAATTTAATTTTGCATCCTATTTTAGTTAGTAGATTTTTACTTGCAAAGATAGGACTTAGAATAAATTCTTAAAAATAAGCTAAGATTTTAATGAAAGAGTAAATTACTTTTCTTTTATTAATTGAAGAGACGCAGAAGTACCAATTCTGGTAGCACCAGCTTCTATAAAAAGTTTTGCATCTTCAAGAGTTTTAATGCCACCTGATGCTTTTACACCTAGATCATCACCGACTGCATATTTCATTAATAATACATCTTGAGATGTAGCTCCACCTTTTGCAAAACCGGTAGATGTTTTTACAAATTTAGCTTTGGCTAATTTTGCTATTGTGCAAGCGGATGCTAGCTCTAGAGGATTTAGATAGCAGGTCTCTATAATTACTTTTACAGGAATATTTTTTGCTGTATCTACAACTGCTTTTATACCATCGAAAACTTTCTTAAAAT
This sequence comes from Candidatus Anoxychlamydiales bacterium, assembly GCA_011064875.1. GTDB lineage: Bacteria > Chlamydiota > Chlamydiia > Chlamydiales > SM23-39 > JAAKFX01. Next base: position 26,196 of record JAAKFV010000009.1, read on the forward strand.
CTCTATTTTTGAGAGCCATAAAATCCATTACCATATCTATCTCTTTAGCGCCGAGATCTATTGCTTTTTGAGTCTCTTTTGCTTTTTCATCTGGAGATTTTTCGCCCAATGGAAAATCCACTACTGTAATTGGAAGAGGTTTTTTACCATGGAGTTTTTTTACAACAATTGGTAAAAACTCTGGAAAAACACATACAGCTTTAAAACCATGCTTTATAGCTTCATCTGTTATTTTTTCGATCTCTTTTTTTGAAGCATCTTTTTTTAAAAGAGTATGATCAATGTATTGAGCTATACTATCCATAAGGACCTAACATTTTTTTTGGGTTTACAATTTCATCAAATGTCTTCTCATCCATCATATTAAGCTCAAGCGCGGCTTCTTTTAAAGTTTTATTTTTACTATGTGCTTCAAAAACTATTTTAGAGGCTTTATCATAGCCGATTGTTTTCATCAATGGTGTTGCTAACATTAAGTTTTGATCTAAATTTTGTTTTATTCTTTGAAGATTTGGTTTTATTCCTTTTAGACAGTGATCTAAAAAGGTTTTAGATACATCAGATATAAGCTCAATTGATTGAAGTAGATTATAGATTTTAACAGTGCGTAGTACGTTTAGCTGAAAATTTCCAGAAGCGTTAGCCATTGAAATCATATTATCATTTGCCATAACTTGCATGGCAACTAGTTTTACAGATTCACATTGAGCTGGATTTATTTTACCCGGCATAATAGAAGAGCCCGGCTCATTAGGTGGCAGAGTTATCTCACCGATCGCGCATCTAGGACCAGACGCTAAAAGAGTGATATCATTAGCTATTTTAAAAAGTGATACAGATAAATTTTTTAAAGATGAGCTCATATGACAGAGAGCTTCTGATGAAGATAAAGCCTGAAAAAGATTATCAGATACTGAAAACTTTTCATTTGTTATTTTAGATATCTCTTCAATCGCTATTTTTTGATAGTCTTTGTGAGTATTAACTCCTGTTCCTACAGCTGTTGCGCCAAGTGGGATTTTCAAAAATTTTTGCAAGCTAAATTTGATATTAACAATAGCTTCTGCTATGAAAGCCGAAAAAGCTGAAAACTCTTGACCGAGTGTCATTGGAACAGCATCCATAGTATGAGTTCTTCCAACTTTAATAATGTCTTTGAACTCAAATACTTTATCGTCAAAACCCTTTTTCAAATCATCCAATGCAGGAAGAAGTGTATTTTTGACTCTTTTGTATGCTGCTATATGAATAGCTGATGGAAAAGTATCATTTGTAGATTGAGCCATATTTACATCATCGTTTGGATGCAAAGGATTTTTTGAACCAAGAGGTTTTTTGGATTTTAAAGCTGCGATATTTGAGATAACTTCATTAACGTTCATATGAGTTGGAGTGCCTGATCCTGTCTGCCAAATAAGCAAGGGAAAATGATCATCATATTTTTTATCTAAAATTTCATCACAAGCTGAAACTATTAGATCCTTTTTTTCTTTAGATAGAAGATTTAATTTGCAATTTGCGATAGCTGCTGCTTTTTTTACTATAGAAAAACTATAGATAATATCCATTGGAATTTTTTCCTTACCTATAGTGAAATTTTGAAGATTTCTTTGAGTGCTAGCGCCCCAGAGTTTATCACTTTCAACTTCAATTTCCCCTAAGCTATCTTTTTCTTTTCTCATAAAAAACCCTTTAAAAATTTTAAATTAAAAATTATTTATCTTTTTGGCCAATACTAATCCTTCTCTAATTTTTTTATAAAAGTAAAAGAGCAAAAACAAATGCAAAAAGAGCAAATGATTCAATAATGCCAAGTGCTGCTGCACTTTTACCAAATATCGCTGGTTGTTTTGCTGCTGCTTGTATCGCTGTTGCTGCTGCTTTTCCTTGATATATTGCAGATACCATAATGGCTAAGCCCGCAAAAAGAGCAATACCTACAGCAGACATAGGTGATACGGTTCCAGCTTTTAGAGAATCTCTCATTAATATCATCAACACAAAACCATAAATAGATTGAGATGATGGCATAGCGCTAAGACCGATAAATTTACCATGACCTTCATCTACGTGTGTCATAACACCGTGAGATGCCATTCCAGCAATTCCGCAACCAATCGCGCTTCCTATACAACCGAGGCCTAAAACTATGCCCGGTCCAAACATTGTAAAATCCATATAAAATACCTCTTATTTTTATTTTAACAGTTTTAACGGATTAAATAATTTACCGTCACCTTCAAATGAGTAATGATACCATTCGATAAAATTAAGACGAAGCCCATGAATTATTCCACTCATAATAGTGAGTAAAATATTTACAGCTTGCCCAATAATTATTACTATAAAACCTATAGAGAGCCCCATTTTTACTCCCAAATCATTAAAAGTCGTTGCCATAATCATTCCAGCGAGACCCAGTGCATATAATCGAAGATAAGACATTACATCTGCAAAAATGCTAATAACCGATGTAATTTCTATAATCCCTTTTAATCTTTTTTGAACTATAGCTAATATTACTGCTATAGCTATTCCTGAAAAAAGAAGAATTTTACCAATAAAAAAACAAGTCTCTTTATCTAAAATATTTAGAAAGTGCATCATAGACGTTGCATTTAAAATTGATGGAAAAAATAGGTATCCTCCAATCATAAATAGAACCCAACCAAAACCAGAATAATTTTTTAATAAATATCTCAAAAAAGATAGAGCTATATGTAAAACTCCGATTAGTATGGCAGTTTCCATTAAAATATTATCTTTAAAAGTATTGAGTGCTTCGAATTGTTCTTCAGAGTTTTCTTTTTTTACAGCTTTTAATAGAAAATCTTTTCCATCTTTAGCGTTAGCTACATCTGAATATTTTTTTATCCAATCTTCATAGACATCATCTTTTTTTTCTAAATGATACTCAGCTTTTTTTGTAGCTAAATAATTTATAAACGTCGCTTTTCCAAGCGATGTTTTAATAGATGGTCCTACTCCAAAAAATGAGCCCGTTAGAGCTCCCCAAATTATACAAGCAGATGATAGAATCAAAATAAGCTTTGTAAAACGTTTTAACATCGGTTTTGGATTTTTTAATTTGAATTTCAAAAAGAGTCCAATTATTAAATATATAACTCCATACCCTGCATCAGATACGATCATCGCAAAAAATATCGCAAAGAAAATTAAAACCCACAGAGAGGGATCTTTATCTTCGGTAGAAGGAACATCGTAGATATTTACTAAATCCTCACCTACCTTTGCATTTTTTTTGTTTTCCATATAAGTCGGGACTCTATCTTTTTTTGAAATTGCAACTTCAGCATAATTAATTTGAAGAGGTTTTGTAAGCTCTTTTAATTTATCTATTTTATTTTTCGGAATCCACGCTTCTATAGCAAAAACACTCTCTTCTAAAGGATAAAATGCATCTTCTTTAGATTCATCTAAATGATAGACATTTAATTTTTTTATAAATTCTTTCGTTAAATATTTTAAGTGACAAGCTAAATGTTTTATCTCTTTTTGAGTTTTTTCAATCTGTTTTTCAACTACTATTTTCTTTTGCTCTAAAGTAGAGATTGGAGTATCTATAAAGATTTCTATCATTTTGGAATATGTTTTTCTCTCTTTATTTATAGCTATAAAATAATCTAAATCATATGCACTATTTATGTAGATGAGCTCCTCAGGCAGTTTTATTTTTTCTCTTTTAGATTTTTTTATTGTAAAAAACTGAAAATATCTATGGATTTCATCTTCTAAATTATCTACAAAATCTTTGGAAAAATCTCCAAAAGGTGATATTCTCATAATTTCTGAATCCAAAATTCTTTTTTCTTCAAAAAGCTTTTCTACAGATTGATTTAAGTGAAGTATTTTTTTTACTAAAGTATCAGCTGATATTTTTTCATCTACTTGCAGCTGTTTAGGTTCTTTTTTTAAGAGTTTGATTGCACTAATATAGTCTTTAACTAAAGAAGATACTTTTTTTATCTTTTTTGTTTTTGATAGAAATTCTATAAATCCTTTTTCTTGAGCTGCTTTGAAAAATACATCTATTTGATCTTTAAGACCATAAATTAAAAACTTTTTTAATTTAATTATCATACTCTCTCCTTTTTCAATTTAGCAATTTTAGCTTGGGATACCAAAGCAAGCTCTTGATCCCCTAGAAAAATTCTTATTTTTTTAATATAGGTTAGAGTTCTTGGAATTAATATCTTTTCAAAAAGATTTACTCTAATAGACACATCTTTTAGCTCTTTTTGAAGAGATCTTTTTTTCTCTTCTTCAACATTTATTTTTTCTTTTGCAGTAATCATATGTTTTAATTTTTGAGTTGCCCCATCAAACCAAATAGGAGTATCGAAAAGATCATAATCAGCATCATTGAAAATAATTTTTTCAAAATTTGGAAGTTCTACTCCTGCAATATTTTCATAAGATTTTTGAACATGTTTTATCTGAGTGTATTCAATTGGATCCATATCATATTTCGATGATAATAAAAAACAAAACTCTAAAACTTCATCAAATCTTTTTTTATGATCCTCTTTTAGTCTTTTAATTCTATTTTTTATGAGCATTACCTGCGATTGCAAAAGCGATTTTTTAAGCCTGAGAGTCGGCAGATATGTTTGAAGCTGTTTTAATAAATGCTGCTTATCTCTAAGAGCATTTTTTGTCATTTTAACACTAGCCATAGCTTTTTTCTCTCGGCCAGTATTTTTCAACTAAACTTTTTTTCATAGCAACTTCTTCTTTATTGAAACACTCAGCTAACATTGTCCATCCCGCATCTAAAGCCTCTTCTAAAGTTATATTTACATCCAAGTTCATAAGTTTAGATTCAAAAAAATGAGAAAATTTTAATAATTTTTCATCAAAATGAGATAATTTAAATCCCATTGACTCCCTTTCTTTAGCTTTTTTAGAGTCTGCATAGAGCCTTATGAGTGTATTTGCTACCTCAGAATGATCTTCTCTAGTTACTTTTCCAATAACATTTTGTTTTAATCGAGAAAGAGATCCAAAAGGATCGATCATAGCGTTGTGCAGATAAAACTGCCCTTCAGTTATATATCCAGTATTATCTGGAATAGGATGGGTTACATCATCACCTGGCATTGTTGTAACAGATACAATTGTAATAGATCCACTTTGATCGATATCCACAGCTTTTTCATACCTCGATGCTAAATCTGAATACAAAGATCCAGGATAACCTCTATTTGAAGGAATCTGATCCATAGAAATAGATATCTCTTTTAGAGAATCTGCAAAAGCTGTCATATCTGTTAAAAGAACTAGAACAGTTTTTCCCTCAGTTGCAAATTTCTCTGCAGAAGCTAGCGCCATATCTGGCACTAAAATACACTCTACAGCTGGATCTGTAGCTAGATGAATAAATAAAACAGTTTTATCAATACTAGCAGATTTTTCAGCGTTATCGATAAATGCTTGATAATCATCAAATCTAAGTCCCATACCACCTATTATTACAATATCAGCGTCTGTTTGATTTGCAATTCTCATAAGAAGTTGATTATAGGGCTCACCTGCTATTGAAAATATTGGAATTTTTTGCGACTTAACAAGGCAATTAAATACATCGATCATAGGAATATTTGTTCTAATAATATCTCTTGGGATTATTCTTTTTGTAGGGTTAAAAGATGGAGTATTGATATTTATTTTTTCACCAATAATTTCAGGGCCACCATCGATAGGAGCGCCAATACCTGAAAAACATCTACCAAGAAGAGAAGTTGAAAAAGTAACGGTCATCTGTTTATTTAAGAAACTTACTCTATCACCTGTTGATATTCCTCTAACATCTTCAAATACCTGAAGCGTTACTAGATCTTTATCAAATTTCAGAACAGAACCATATGTTGTAGTGCCATCAGATTTAAAGATAGTAGCTAGCTCACCTAAAGCAACATTTGTTGCTCTAATAGTAATTAAACTCCCTCTCATATCAATTATACGATCGTAAACTTTAAGCATAAAACTTTCCTATATATTTAATTTCTCTTTTATTCTTGTAAGTAGCTGTTTATATTCAGATGATTCATATGTTAGATAGTTCAAATTCTTCAAATCATTTTGAATATCTAAAAAAAAGTTTCTTGCATCATCGAGTGTATCAAACTTAAATTCTTTATCAAAAATTGTCTGAAGCAGATCAAACATTTTAGCGGTTCTATTAATTGGACAATAAGCATCTACAACATCGAATGAATTTTGTTGTAAAAAGCACATATCGTAAATTTGTGATTTCAAAAATAAAATCATATCTTCTATTGAAATCCCCTCTTCTCCTACAACTTCCATTCTTTTTAAAATCTCATTTCCTTGAACAAATATTTTCTGAGCTTTTTTAACTTTGCCCCTCCAATTATCGCTATAATCTTTTAATTCATGAGATGCTTTATCTAAATATTTTGTCCAAGAAATAATAGGATCGATAGCAGGATATTTTCTTGCATCTGATCTTTCTCTAGAAAGCCCCCAAAAAGCTCCAACAACATTAAGCGTTGATTGAGTGACCGGCTCTTCAAAGTTTCCGCCAGCAGGAGATACAGCTCCACCAATTGTTAAAGATCCTAATTTTTTATTTTTAATTTCAATAGCTCCTGCTCTTTCATAAAAAGCAGCTATTCTAGATGCTAAGTACGCTGGAAAAGCCTCTTCTCCTGGAATCTCTTCTAATCTTCCCGACATCTCTCTCATCGCTTGCGCCCATCTAGATGTAGAGTCAGCTAAAACTAAAATATCGAGTCCCATTTGACGATAGTACTCAGCGATGGTAACCGCCATATAAACAGATGCTTCTCTCGCAGCTACGGGCATAGAAGAAGTATTACAAATAATAACTGTACGATTAATGAGAGGTTCATTTGTTTTACTATCTATAAGCCTTGGAAACTCTCTTAAAACTTCAACAACCTCACCTGCTCTCTCTCCACATGCAGCTACTATTACTATATCTACATCTGTATGTTTTGCTAAGTGGTGTTGAAGAACTGTTTTGCCTGCGCCAAAAGGCCCTGGCGTACAAAAAGTGCCACCTTTTAAAACAGGAAAAGGTGTATCTAAAATTCTCATGCCAGTTGTCATCATTTTAGAAGGACTTTGTCTTTTTCCCTCAATAAGTGGCATTTTAATTGGCCATCTTTGAAGCATTGAAATGTTTAGCTCTTTTCCATTTGCATCTTTTGCTTTTACAATCGTCTCTTCAATTGTATAAGATCCATTTTTTGCTACCCATGTAATTTCAAGCTCACCTCTATTTGCAAATGGAACCATAATTTGATGATTAAAATGACTCTCTTTTACCTCTCCTAAAAAATCTCCTCTTTTAACTTTTGTGCCAACTTTTATTTTCGATACAAAGTCCCATTTTTTGTCTCTATCTAATGCATTTAAATAAAGCCCTCGAGATAAGAAAAAACCTGCTTTTTCTGCAATTTTCTCTAAAGGGTTTTGAAGTCCATCATAAATCGATGTTAAAAGACCTGGCCCTAGCTCTGCTTCCAAAAGATGAGAAGAGAATTCAACTTCTGCATTTACTTTAATACCACTTGTATCTTCAAAAACCTGAATTTTAGCAACATTAGACGCTATTTCTATTACCTCTGATGCAAATAATCTACTTCCAAGTTTGACAAAAGAGACTTCACCTTGTTTTATATCACCTTCAAAAAGAACATGAAGTAGATTTCCGAAAGCTTTTATAACTGTTCCTGTTGCTTTTTTTTCCATTTTTTTCCCTTTATAAATTTTCTATTTTTTCTCTTCCAATCTCTTCACTTAATTTATAAAAATCCTCTACTATAATAAGTAGAGCTGCATAAGAGAGTATCTGATCGATTGAAAATGGTTTTTTTTCTGAAAATATTTCTATTTGATTAAATTTATATTTTAAAAGATCTAGATGTAGTTTTTTCGGATCATTTATATGTTTTTTATATATTTTTTTTACTTTGTGATACTCATGTGGAGGCTCAAAGCTATCTTGATCTTTTTGCGCTAAAATATATGCGACAAAATCGTCAGTAAAATCTTCAAATTGCAATTCTTTTAAAATATCTCTATTCAACTTTTTAGCTCTAAGCGCAGTAGTGATAAGTCTTAGTTCTCTTTCAAACTTAAAATAAAATTTTAAAAAATCTTTTTGCGTGCTTTTTATATTATTAAAAAAAGAAGCTACCAAAAAAGAAAAATACTTTAATCTATCTTCTGTTTTTTCATATCTATCTAAAAAATCAAAAACAAAATCATCAAAAAAATCTTTTATCAAAATTGCATCTTCCAATTCAGCTGTATTCAAGTTTCCTCTTGGATCTATCTCTTTATTTAGCCAAAGAAGTCTCAAATTAGTAACATCAATAAATATTTTAAATATTTTAGCTTTCTCTAAATCACTATCACTTAAATTCACTTTTAACATAAATTTTAGCTCTTCGAAAGTAATATCTGGTTTAGCTTTTAAAGAAATAGTTGGAAGAGCTGCTGCTAAATAGTAATATTTCATAAATTTATATATTAAAAATTAAAGAACGAAAATCTGCTCTTAAATAGTCTGCAACTAAATTTTTTATAGCATCATTTGAGATATCTATCGTTATCTCTTTATCATGGATTTTTAGTTTGATCCCACCTTCAAAATCCCCTAGTAAAACTTCTTTTTCTTTTAACTTACTTACAGCCTCTTTTAACAAAAGCTTATTTATCTCTTTTACATCTACCTCTTTTGGGATATATACGCTAACATCTGCATCAATTCCAAATTTCTCAATAGTCTTAACTAAAACATTTATTAAATTTGCTATAACTTTTGGATCCTTTGTCTCACTCACGATCACATCTTTTAAATTTTTAGAAAATAGTTCATTTTCAATTTTTTGCTTCAAAACCTCTAAAGCTTGCCGAGTAGCTAAATTCAAAGCAGAATCAAATATTTTTCTCTCTTTTTCAATCTCTTTTTTTGCCTGAGATATCATCCTCTCTTTTTCTTTATGAGCTTTTTTTATAATCAAATCTGATTGGATATGAGCATTTTCTACTATCTCTTTTGCTTGTTCTCTCGCTGGCAATAGAGTCTCATTTCTTATAGATTCACAAATTTTTTGAATTTTATCTTCACCGCTTTCTAACTTATCCATGATATTTTCCTAAAAACTAAAGTTACATCTATGTTAAATTATATAGAGAATTTCTTTTTTTGGGAATAAAATTTGAAATAATCTAAGGATCTTCAAAATATTTGATAAAAAAAAATAAAATTGCCTAAAAAACATTGAAGAGAGTAAAAATGATATGAATAATTTTTTAAAAAAGGTACAATCACTTTCATGAGAAAAAAAATACTTTCGATATTCTTAATTGTTTGTTTTTGTTTGTTTTCAACAAATGCCTCAGCTCAAAGCGCTGAGTCTAGCAGAATAAATGCAGAAGCTGCTTCTGCAGGATCATATCATTCAACAGCTATTTCAATGGTATTTTGGGGAGTTTTATTAGTAGCTGGAATGGGAGTTGCTGCAATTTTAATTGATTCTTCAACTTCAACAGCACATTCTAGTTAAAATGAAAAAAATATTTTTTTTAATTTTAATATTTCTTTCTATCAAAATATTTGCTGAAGAAAAAACTGCATTTTTTATACCTCCTAAAGATTGGGTAATAACAAATCCAAATACCTATACAAAATACATAAAAGTTATATTTGCGAAAAATGAAAAAGCTATTTGCAGACCAACTATTATCTTATCTACCCAAGAGACCGATCTTTCATTAGATGAATATACATCTGCTGCTAAAAGAGAACATGAAATCGATCCTAATATTACATATAAAATCCTTGGCCCACTAGATCTATTAAATGGAACAGCAACTCTATCGGAAGTTTCTAAAACTGTTCACTCAATAGATTATAAAATTCTGCAACTTATATTAATAAAAGACAAAATTGCATATGTTCTTACAGCTGCTAGCAAAAAAGAAGATGTAGTAGATAACTACAAAATTTTTATAGATAGTTTTAAATCTTTTGAGCTTTTAGATGATCTATTTTCTAAAGTATCTATAATGTCGAAAAAGAATCTTTTATTAAAAAAATATAACTCACTTATTGCTAACTCAAAAAAATTAAATGAGAAGCAAAACAATAAAAATCTAATCTCTTTTGAAAAATATATAGATAAAAATTACCAAAACGAAGGAAAATACTTTTCAATGCTTGTTGTTGAAAAAGCATTAAAAGAAATTAAGGATTTTAAAAAATGAGAAAAAAAATAATTCTATTATCAATAATTTTTAGTTTTCTATTCTCAA
>JAAKFV010000090.1 GCA_011064875.1 Candidatus Anoxychlamydiales bacterium
TAATTATTAAAATTCTTGCAAATATTGTGATCACAGTTGGATTTTTTAAAAGAGTCAGAGTCTGTTCATATTTCGATAGAAAATCTATAAACATTGTTAAAAAAGGAGCTGTAAATAGATCGATAACAAATACAAAAATCATTATCGTTAATATCAAAGGAAGTAAGATTATAAGTCCTGCTATTAAATATTTTTTCATTTACTCTCTACTGCAGTCGCAACTTTTTTTGAAGGAACAATAACCCCGCAAGATACAATGTACTTAATTGCATCTTCAGTTTTCATATCTAAATAGATTAAATCTTCTTTCTTAAATAATAGTAAAAATCCAGTTGTCGGATTAGGTGTTGTCGGAATAAATACAGAAATTAACTCCTTTTTTACAGCTTCTATGCAAGTGTCTGGAGATTTTCTACTCACCAACCCTAAACTATATAATCCCTCTCTTGGAAAAGGTACCATCACTACTTGCTTAAATGAATTTTTATCAGTAATAAACAGGGTTTTAACGATTTCTTGCGTTGTTTTATAAACCTTATTAACAAGTGGTATTTTATGAAGTATTTTATCAGATAGTTTTATCAATCCTTTAAACATAAACCATCTAGCAAAAAGCCCTAAAAGAATCGTAAATAAAACAAGCCCAATCAAAATTAGTATTTGTGAACCATATTTAATTATTTGATCCGATGATAAAATATGTGTATGTATCTGCTGAATCTTCGTGTTAGCTAAAATTTTTATAACAAGGCCCATAAATGGCTTTGTTAAAAAATTTACAACAAAAGCAACTATCAAAATAGTAAGCGTCAAAGGAAGCAGAATTACTAAACCAGTAATGAAGTACTTTTTCATGATTTTACCTTATATGATTCGATTCTATAAAGAAATTGATTTATTTAGCAACACTTGTCCACTTGCTATTTTTAATTCTAAATCTCCAAGGCTTATTTACATACTCCTCAGCGTAGTCAATTCCAACCCTCTTTGAGCATATAATATCTTTTTCTGAAATCTCTACTTCTCTATCTTCTATCCATATATTTTTACTCTCAAAACTTTTTCCATTTATCTTTTTTGTAATGCCAAGTGCCTTACTCAAAGATCCAGGTCCTGAAGTAAGTGTTCTTTCAACTTTTAATTTATTTCTTCTCTTTAACATCTCATCAAGGCCAACTATTGGCTCTATCGCTCTTATCAACACAGCTTCAGGTACTTCTTTTTGATTAGTAACAACATTTAATAAAGAATGCATTCCATAGCACAAATATACATATGCAACTCCGCCAACCTCAAACATTGTTTCGTTTCTATTAGTTTTCTTTCCCATATATGCATGACAAGCCTTATCCTCGATTCCTTTATAACTTTCTGTTTCTGTTATCATTCCACCAGTTAAAACTCCGTCTATCTTCGTGAAGAGGTATTTACCAAGAAGCTTTTGACCGACATCTATAACGTCTTTATTTAAGTAAAAATTTAAAGGTAGGATTTTCATGTTTCTAAATAGTTTTTATTAATAATTTTATTCAGAAGTGGATTTGATTTCTTTGTTGAATTTTTCACTTTCAACGATTTTTAATGCTTCATCGTAGGTTTCTTCGTGGACTGTTTTTAATGTTTCTTCTTTGTCTGAAATATCATAAACTATTTTTCCATAATGCATTGAAATAAAATCGATTGAATGATTTTTTCCCATATCTCTTTCTTTAAAAGATATTGCTACATCGATATCTTTAGCTTCAAATGGAACAGTATTTAGATAAGGGCGAATTTGCTCATTAGAATTAATATTAGACAAAAATTTTTGAGCGCAATACTGAATTAACTTTCGCCCTTCTTCAATAGTTATCTCATCAATACTAACGAAACTAATGCCAAGTTTTTTAACATCATACATCAACGATCCGCCATGACCAATCAAATGTAATCTTTTTTCGTTTTTCAGTTCGTTAGCTGTTTTATTAATAATATTATCAGCCAAGTGAACGTATTTGGGTTCATTCTTGTAATCATATTTAGATAACGATTTAAAGCTCATCATTAATAAAATTAAGTTCAATATAATAATGCAAATTAGTTTTTTTTTCATCATTTATCCTTTACTTCAAATTTTCTAATTTCATCTTTTAAATGTTTTTCATATATAGGATGTCGTAAATTACGAACAAGTTTGTTTGTATATGCGCATGAGTCTAAAATTGATACGTTATCTGGATGCTTTTTTTGATTTTCAAAATAAATTTTATCTACAATATCTTCTCTTGCAGCAAAATGATAAATATTTTCTGCAAGAGTTGGTTCAATAGTTCCCGCAGATGCAATGCCAACTATATTTAGTCTCTCTCTGTCTTTTTCTGATAGATTTTTTAAAGCATTTCGAGTGTCTATATTGCCATCGCTTTCACAAAAATGTAGTATTTCATTTTTTTTATCTTGATATAAATATTCCAGCCAATCCAAAGCAACTATTTTACTTGCTTTGGATTGTTCTCTCTCAACGATTTTTAAAGCTTCATCGTATGTTTCTTCGTGGATTCGTTTAAAAGTTCCGTTAGGATAAGCAATTTTATAGTATATAGTATCCTCATCAATAGCGCAGGTGTATATGTAGTTTTCATTTCTTGGTCTACCTTTTTTGTTGAAGAAAAAAATACCTAAATCTAAATTTTTGTAAGTAAAAGGAACAGTATATAAATAATTACCTAATTCTTTGTTATTATTGATTTCATTCAGGAGATTTTCGATACAGTTTATCAATACCTTTCTTGCTTGCTGGAGATTTACCTTTTCCAATGAATAAAACGTAAAATAAAAATCATGAATTGCATTCCATTCAGGAGAACTACTATCATTATCTATATTTATACCATAAGCATTTAAGATGAGATCATTTTGTTTTACAAACTTAGAAACCTCATTTTTAATAAACGTTTCTCCTTTAGTGTAATAGTCATATTTTGATTTACTATTTGGTCCGTTTTGAGAACAGCTTAGTAACGAAAACATTAACATTAATAACATATAAAATTTATTTATTTTCATTATGCACTCCATATTATAAGAAATAGTTTTCATTAATAATTTTACTCAGATGGGGATTCGATTTCTTTGCTGGATTTTTCGTTCTCAACGATTTTTAATGCTTCTTCATAGGTCTCTTTGTGGATTGTTTTTAGATCTTCTTCTCTTAAATTATAATAGATTTTATTTTTTATTAACCATATTGATCCTAGGTTTGGAGGTCTTGCACTAGATTTATCAGCCATATAACAGAAAATCATTATTTTGATATTTTGTATTTCATATTGATTTGTTTGTAGCGTTTTTAAAACATCATTGGAATTAAGATTGTTCAAAAATCGATTAGCTGTGAAAAGAATAAGCTTTCTAGCTTTTTTTATGGTCAAAGGATTAAAATAATCAAAACTAATAGCAAGATGCTCGTAACCTTTAAGACTGGAGCCTCCAAAACCAGAAAGTATTAATTGTTTTTCATTTTCAAGTTCTTTCCCAGTCTTTGCTATCATTTGATTTTCAATAATCTCTTTCTGAGAAATTTCAAGTTTAATATTTGATTTACAACTAATTAATAAAAATAACAATAAAAACCAATTTAACTTAATCATTTCTTTTTATTCTCCTACATTAATAAACATATTTATATGATCTTGTAATCTTTCTTTATAGATTGGATGCTGGAAACTATGAACGTGTTTGTCCTCATATCCCTGGGAGTCTAAAATTGATACAATGCCTGAATTCCTTCTTTTACTATCAAAATCAATCTTAGGAATAAAATCTTTATCGGCAGCATAATGAATAATATTTTTTGCATGATTTCTATCCATGTATGCAGCAGGAGCAATACCAACAACATTTATTCTCTTTCTATAGTGATCTGGGATATTTCTCAAAGCATTTCTAGTATTTATATTTCCCTCACTATGACAAATATGTAATATTTCATTTTTTTCATCTTGATCCAAATATTTTATCCATTCTGCAGCAATTAACTTACTTGCATTAGATTGTCTTCTTGGAGAAGAAAGAGAAAACCCCGCCCTTAAAACATCTGATGCTTTAGCTAAATGCTCATTATATATACCATATATATTACTATTATTTGCCATTTTAGACAAATATTGAGCAGCTTCTCTTGCTTCATGAAATAAATTATTAATTCCATTTGTAAAATAAATTCTTTTATGTGGAGATATTTCTCTTCTGTTTAAATCAAAAAATTTAGTAGGTGATTTTCCTGAAGCTTTATCCATAGCTTGATAAAAATTAGAATTTGCATGGTATGCAAGAACTTCTAACCCATATAGATCGAAATTTATGAGAGGATCATTATTAACAAAGGCATAGAGATTAAGCCCATCAGTGAACCCCTGAGGATCTGGGGTTAACCATCTACCTATTTCAGGATCGTAATATCTTCTGCCATAGTATACTAGATTTGTTTCATTATCTATTCTTTTAGAAGAGAATCTCCAGGGGGATGGTTTAAAGGAATCAAAAATTAATGGCTTAAATTCATTATATCTTTTTTCTTCACCAAAAGATGAATACCTATAATGTTCAAAGAGAGTTTTTGCTAAAATTAAAGATGTGACATTTCCTGAAATATCATAGATAGGGGCATAGACAGAACCATTTAATTCAAAAGAGATAGCAGCTCCTATTTCAGCTTTTTTTGTATTAGCTAAAATTCTAAGCTCTTTTTGATTGAGCTCTTTATCGAAAGATCCTATTTCATTTTGATCATCATATAAGAAATATTTAAATTCTTTTTCTATTAAATGTCCTAGATTTAAATAACATTTAGATGGTTTTATGACTTTTTTAGATATTCTTCTATTAAAAGAATCATATTCAAATGTAAGTATAAAGTTTCTTGGTTTTTCTACTTTTATGAGCCTGTCTAAATCATCATAAAAAAATCTAATCTCATCATTTTTTGATTTTTTTAAAATTGGATTACCATTTTTATCATATTCAAAGACTTTTAAATTAGTAGAGAGGATTTCATTTAAGTTATTTATTTCGTATTGATCTTCATTTTTAGAGAGTCTAGTCAATTACTCCTTTCTAAAGAAAGGAGCATGAGTTGCAGTTCCAATCGCTTCAGATAGGCAGAGATTTCGTGGGACTGCTATAGGCCAACTGACAT
>JAAKFV010000091.1 GCA_011064875.1 Candidatus Anoxychlamydiales bacterium
AAATCAATTAAGCACTCTTCCGAAATCAATACAAAACTTGAAAGATAAAGAAAATCCTTGTAGAATCATTTGTGATCCAATGCCTTCAAGAGATTCTTCTTGTTCAATCGTATAAAATTAAAAGCAAAGTATCTTTTATGAAAGATGCTTTGAGCTCTTTAAATGAGAAGAGAGGACTGGGATCACTCAAACCTTTAAAAGCTTGATCAACTGGATATACTTGAATCCAGCCATCATGTTCTTGAGGACAAGAGATAATGATTTTTATAGGTATTGACAAGTAGCATCTATTTTTGATTATCCACGAAATCTTAGATTCAAGTTTTCTTCCAATAGGTGGGATACCAGAACAAAAATCAGGAGTAATATCCGTATTATCAATGGTAAAGATTCTCAATCCAAAAATCCTCAACAGAAAAGGAAAATATTCACTCATCCAAATAACAATCTGTTTAAATAAAAAATTCATAAAAACCCCAAATATATCGAATTTTTATTTTCTTGTTAAATTTCTCAAAATTTCATTATCAAAAAAAATAATAGTATAACATCTTTCTAGAATAATTCTGAATTGAATAAAAAAACTATCCATTTAATAGTTGTTTTTTGTTAAACACTGTCCCAACAGCGTCCCATTTCAAAAATAAAATTTTTAGAACTTTTATGTATATTAATGTAAGTGACTATAAATGAAAGTGCTCGAAGCCGGACTCGAACCGGCACGGGATTGCTCCCAAGGGATTTTAAGTCCCTTGTGTCTACCGATTCCACCATCCGAGCGAATGATAAACTTAGGATATTTTACTACTTAAGAATATTTTATCAAAAGCTATTTATCTTTTTTTTCATCCTCTGGTGGAATTTCTTTTATAGGTTCTTCTTTAGTCTCTTCAATAGAAATAGGTTCTTCTTTTTTTATTTCTTCTTTAGGTTCTTCTTTAGGTTCTTTTTTGATCTCTTCAGTTTCTTTTGGAGTTTCTTCTTTTGAAATTTCTTCTTTTACGATTTCTTTTGAAATACCCTCATCAACCTTTTCAGGGCTTTTGATATGGTTGAGTTTTTCTTTGATAAGATTGGGTGGTGGTGGGAATAATTTTCTAAGGATGGATGATGAAACTTGAGTTTCATCATCTTTATCACCTCCTTTCTCAACTATAGGTTGAGGTTGAGGAGATTTTTCTAACTGAGGTTTTTCTTGATGCGGCTTTTGTCTACGTTTTCTTTTTTGAGATTTTGAATCTTCAGTTTTACCGCCACCTATTTTTATTGATTTTTCAATGTTTGCAGTTTTCAAAACCATTTTAGTTTCTTTTAGCTCGATTACTTCGAAATCACTTACAGGAACTAAAAAAGATTTAGGTCTTTCGGTTGATCTAAAAAAGATTGCATTTCCGAAAGATACGATTTCTACAGATTCTACAAAATATTCTTCTGATGCACCACCTTTTGAGTTTCTGACAACTAACTTGCAGCCTTCTTTTGGGGTGATAATACTCTCTATTATAGGCTCTCTTGTATAATTCACTTTTTTACCATTTGTTAATTTTTTTTATTAGTCTTTCGATGCCATGTATTCTACTAGATCAACGATCCTAGCTGCATATCCCATTTCATTATCATACCAAGAAATAACTTTATAAAATTTATCTGAAAGAGCAATTCCAGCTTTTGCATCAAAAATACTAGATCTTGTATCAGATATAAAATCTGTTGATACTACATCTTCATCAGTGTATCCTAAAACGCCTTTCATAGTAGTTTCAGATGCTTTTTTCATAGCTTTGCAGATTTCATCATAGGTTGTTGATTTTTCAAGTTTAACAGTTAGATCCACACAAGAAACATCAACAGTTGGCACTCTAAATGCCATTCCTGTTATTTTACCTTTAATTTCTGGTATGCAAAGAGCTACAGCTTTTGCAGCTCCAGTAGATGCTGGAATGATATTGATCATTGCAGATCTACCAGCTCTAAAATCTTTGTGAGAAGGTCCATCTACAGTTGGCTGAGTTGCTGTAACTGAGTGGATTGTTGTCATTAGCCCTTCTTCGATACCAAAGTTATCTAATAAAACTTTGGTTATTGGAGCTAAACAATTCGTTGTACAAGATGCATTAGATACTACTGTATCTTTTTTTGGATCGTAATTTTTATGATTCACTCCAACGACAAAAGTTGGAACTTCTCCTCCTTTTGCGGGCGCTGAAATAATAACTCTTTTTGCACCAGCATCTAGATGTTTTTTAGCATCTTCATATTTTACAAATCTACCAGTTGCTTCCATTACATAGTCTACACCTAATTTCTTCCAAGGAAGAGCTGCTGGATCTTTTTCTTTTGTGATAATGACTTTCTGACCATCGATGATTAGATCATCTCCATCTACTTTTATTTCACCTTCAAATTTACCGTGGGTAGAGTCATATTTTAAAAGATAAGCTAAATTCTCTGTTGAAACTAAATCGTTGATAGCAACTATTTGAACTTTTTTATGTTTGTGAGCAAATCTAAAAGCTAATCTTCCAATTCTACCAAAACCGTTAATCGCTAGTTTGATCATAATATGCCTCCATATGTATTAAACATTTTTTTTAATAATAATTAAGATGGGCATCAAAGTAAAGAAAAGAATACTTAAAAAAAAAATCCTACTGAAGATATTCAATAATGCATTTTTGGGTGCCATCACCCTTTCTAAAATCATCTTTTTTAATAATTCTAGTATAGCCGCCATTTCTATCATTGAATCTATCTTTTAGTGATGTAAATAATTTTTTTATAACTTTTCTATCTCCGTTATAAGAAGATGTATCATTATCTTTTTTGACTTTTCTTTTCTCTTTAGATGTAAGAGTATTGTATCTAATCATTAGTTTTGCTTTTATAAGTCTTTTTGCACTAATTGTATCTTCTTTTTTCGCGATCGTAATCATTTTATCAGCATGTCTTTTTAACTCTTTTGCTTTTACTACCGTTGTCTCAATTCTTTCATTTGCAATTAAAGATTTAAGCATATTTGCAATCATACATCTTTTATGAGAGCCTGTTATAGATAATTTTGATCTTCTTTTTAGATGCCTCATTTTTCATTTTCCTTTTTTTCTTCTAAATATTTTTGAATTACTTCTTTAATATTTGCTTGTGTGATGCTATATTTACTAAGATCCATTCCAAGATAAAGTTCCATATCTGATAGTTTCTCTTTAATTTCTGTAAGAGATTTTTTACCAAAGTTTCTAAATCTTAGCATATCGCTCTCCGGCATAACAACTAGCTCTCCTATTGTTTCAATATGAGCTGATGATAAGCAGTTAGTTGATCGAACAGATAGTTCGATTTCATTAATTTTTAAAGATAATTTAGCTAAGAGTTCATCTCTATCTTTATTTTCCTCAACTTCTTTTTGCTCAAAAGTAATATCTTTTGTTTTTAATTTTTCAAATATTAAAAAATGTTTAACAGCTATTTGAGTTGCAAATGAAAGAGCTTCTTTAGGTGTTATTCTTCCATCTGTTGTAACTTCTAAAATTAGTTTATCATAATCAGTGTGTTGACCAACCCTTGTATTTTCAACATAAAAGTTTACTAAAGTGACAGGAGAAAATGCTGAATCAATAACAATTTCATCTGTCTGTCTTTCAAATTCGTGTCTATCAGCTGGAACATAGCCTCTACCAATAGCTACTTTTATATCAAGTCTTCTAGTTGTTGGTTTTGTTGCTGTAAAAATTGGAAGATCTGGGTTTACTATTTCAAAATTAGAAGGTCCCATTATATCTTTTAAAGTTACTATATAGTTTCCATTAGCTTTTAGAATATCTTCATCTGTAATTTCTAAAACTTTAGTTATCAGTTTAATTCCTTTTGGGTTTTCTTGGTCTTCTATAGGAATATATCTAAGCAGAGCTCCTTTTAAATTCAAAATTATATGTGTCATATCTTCAATTACACCATCGATAGCAGTATATTCATGAGCTACACCTTCTATACGAATAGACGCAATAGCAGGAGCTTCTATAGAAGTGAGCATTACCCTTCTGAGAGAGTTTGCGAGTGTATGTCCAAACCCTCTTTCAAAAGGTTCTGCAACAAACTTTGCAAAATTTTTCTCTTCATCTTCTTCTTTTGTTATCTTATCAGGCATTTCAAATGCACCATACATAACTGACATAATATTATTTCTCCTCTTATTTTTATTTAGGCTTTATACTCGTCTTCTTTTTCTTGGTCTACAGCCATTGTGTGGCACAGGTGTTTTATCTTTAATTATTGTAATAGTAAGACCTGCTGATTGTAAACCTCTTACTGCTGATTCTCTTCCAGCTCCCGGCCCATTTAAATTCACTTCACACTCTTTCATTCCAAGAGCGGCTGCATCTTTTCCAGCATTTTGAGCAGCTACTGTTCCAGCAAATGCTGAGGATTTTTTTGATCCTAAAAATTTGCATTTACCAGCTGTTGACCATGCAATAACATTTCCTGCAGGATCGGTAATTGTTACCATTGTATTATTAAATGTCGCTTTTACATGAGCTATTCCCATAGGAATAGTTCTTTGATGCTTTTTTCTTACCTTTTTAACTACAGGTTTTTCAACTTGCTTTTGCTTCGGTTTTTGTTTTTGCTTTGCCAATTTTTATCTCCTTTTATCTTATTGTTTTGGTGCTTGTCTCTTACCAGCTACAGTTTTCTTTTTCCCTTTTCTCGTTCTTGCATTCGTTCTTGTTCTTTGTCCTCTAACAGGAAGACCAGCTCTATGTCTTAGTCCTCTATATGAGTGAATAGAGATAAGCCTTTTAATATTATTTTGAACTTGCCGTCTTAGATCACCTTCTACTATATAGTCCGATTGTAAAATTGTGTTGACCCTTGCTATCTCTTCATCAGTTAATTTACTAGCTTTCATATCTGGATCTAATTTTAGCTTCTTCACTATCTGATCAGCTAAAAAATTTCCAACTCCAAAAATATACGTTAAACTAATTATTAATCTTTTATTAGCTGGAATATCTATTCCAATAATTCGTGGCATATTATCTACCTCTTATTTTTCCTTTTTTCATAAAACCATC
>JAAKFV010000092.1 GCA_011064875.1 Candidatus Anoxychlamydiales bacterium
AGTATTTATAAACTTAATAAGAAACATTATCGAATTTCAAATAAAAGAAAATGGCCAGACCCAGAATCGAACTGGGGACACAAGGATTTTCAGTCTTAATAATTAAGCTCTAAAAACTTCCCTGAATGACCTTAAATTAACCTAGACTACATAGAATAGAAGAACATAAAAAACTTTACAAGAAAAGATTGGCAATCAAAATCAATCTATGTCAACGGCGGGACATCCGCAACTACGGCAATATTCCGTTATTTTTTTGAGTAGACAAGATAGTAAATTGACAGATGAAGAGTCTTTCTCATTTTTTCTTGTCTTACTAATAAATAACTTTTATTAAACGTAAAAAATCAGGACAAATCGCTAATAACCATTTCGGTGAAATCACCAAAATGGTCAAGCTGAGAAGCAGAAGCAACTCCTCTCCAAGGGATTTTCTGAGAAATTTCAATGAGTTGACGTTAATTTGTGTCGTTAATATCTTGACGTTAATTCATGTCATGTTATATGATTAAGAAAAAAGGAGATTCCTATGGAAAACCGCTGTTTTAAATGCAATTGTGAAACATCTAATAAAGAATCATGGTATGGGCTGCATCCTGAATGTTTTAAGCAGTGGTTCAAACTTTCTTCTTTGGAGAAATTTCAGAACATTATTTCAAGAAGACACTCTGATGAAACGCTTTTTAACAAAGCTATAAATTCTAGTTTTTTTCATGGAAAATTCCGTAAATATTCTTCGACTCTTGGAGGATCTAAATATATTTTGAAAGTTGAAGAAAAAGATTATCCTGAACTACCTGCTACCGAATATTTATGTAATCAAATTTTTAAGTATCTGAAAATAAATGTTGCTCCCTTTTATATGATTTTTTTTGAAGAAAAACATTTATGTTTTGTGACGAAAAATTTTATGGAAAACTTCTCTGGATCAAGTCTTGTTCATCTATATCATTTTTTTGAAGAAAAGATGAATTATGATTGTGATAATATACTAAGGATAATTGGAGAAAAAACAGGACGTATTACAGCAAAAGAAGAATTTATTTATCTTACTTTAGCAGATAGTTTAATTGGTAATAATGATCGACATGGCCGTAATTTGGGTCTTATTCAAACATCAAAAGGTTTGATTCTCTCTCCTTTTTATGATACTCCATCATATTTAGGAACCGAAATTAATTCCCTTTTAGAAGCTGATCATCAGCCAGCAGGAGCTATTTGGACAAAATCTATTTCTGAACCTACCATGAAAGATTATATTCATGAATGGGAACGTTTAGGATATAGTTATGTTGTAGACCGTTTTCGCAAAGCCTTTTCTCTTGCAACAATCCATTCTCTTATTAAAGTTAGTTATCTAACTCCTAAACGACAAGACGCTATTTTTCGATTAATATCTAAAAGGAGTAAAGAATTATGCAATTAAAATTTTTAATTATTGGAATAGATGTATTTTTAGAAAAACGTAAAACAAGAATTCATGTAGGCTATTTGAAAAAAGAAAATGAACAATTTGTTTTTATTTATAACGACCATTATTTACGGGCTCAAAATATAATTCCTCTTGGTCCGGAGTTTCCCTTAACGAAAAAACAATTTAAATCTAAATCACTTTTTGCTTCTTTTGAAGATAGGATTCCATCTAAAGAAAATCCTGCTTATTCAGAATATTGCCAGGCAATGAAGATCGATCCTATGGAAGATAATCCATTAGTCCTTTTATCAACTATAGGCAAAAGAGGCCCTTCTTCTTTTGTCTTTGAGCCAATTTATGAACGTTTATTTACTATACAAGATGTATTAGATTTTAGAAAATTATTAAAATTAACCACTAGAGAATTTGCTCATATATTTGAAATTTCTCAAGCTTCATTAAATGCTTTGGAGCGAAAAAGATCTTCAGGTAAAGATCTTTTGAAACGATTGGAAATCTTTGTTCGATTTCCTACTGTCGCTCTTTATTTTCTTATTATAAATGGTGGGATATTATCATTTAATAAATGGCAAAATGCTGCAACAGTTCTCAAAAAAATTAAAAGCTTTAACATTTTTCAATACAATCACTTAAATCATTAACTTTTAAAGTGCTTATAACTAAGATTCAGATCTTAAATCTATTTTTTCAAGAAGATTTTGATAAGAATATGGCCAGACCCGGAATTGAACCGGGGACACAAGGATTTTCAGTCCTTTGCTCTACCAACTGAGCTATCTGGCCTAGTAGATAAAGACAATATAATAGAAGATTTTAAGATTTATGAAAATGATATTTTTTAAAGACCTGAAGCTTTTCTAAGATCTGACTCTATAACAATCATATCTTTTAAGATATTGGAAGCTTCTGTCATCTGAAGATCTACAGTTGAAAAATCATCGGCTGAGATTTGGATATCTTCGCCTTTAATTTTTAATTTGATTTGATCTTGTTTTTTTAAAAAGCTTTGAAATATTGGATCTTTTGAAACCCTCATTTGAGAATTTTTTCTAAGTGTTGGCAGCATTTTTTGCCAAAAATTTACCTTTTTTTGTAGGTTTGGAAGATAGTTATGTCTAAACCATAATTTTATTTTTCCATTTATATCTGTTAATCTATCTGTGTATGCAGGTTTAACCCTGTCAGATTTTAGGGGGTATTTTAGATACCTCTCTCCTATTTTAAAAGGCGAGTACTCTGATGGAACTACAATATCTGCTTGAACACCCTCTATTTGAGTGGTTTTGCCAGATACCGTATAGTATTTACCTACAGTTACCTTAAAAAAGTAATCAGCTGATTTATCTGTAATTGTTTGATATTGAATAGATCCTTTCCCAAAAGTTGTTTTATCTCCAACGATTAGAGCAACACCATAATCTTGAAGTGCTGCAGCTACAATCTCTGATGCAGAAGCAGAGAGTTTTGAGGTTAGAATTACAAGAGGTCCATTATAAAAAGCTTCTCCTTCAATATTTCTTAAATATCTCATCTCATCTTGAGAGTTTTTTGAGATGACAACAACACCATTTTTAATAAAAAGAGCTGTAACTTTAATAGCTTGAGACAAAAAACCACCGGCATTTTCTCTTAAATCTAGAATAACGCCTAATAAATTATTTTCTTTTTTGATTGTTCTAAGGGCTTTTTTGATATCTTTTTCAGATGTTATACCATTGGAATTTTCATAAAATGATGTTAAATCTAGTTTAGCTATAACGCCATTTAAAAAAGGCTCTAATGAATAGGTAAGTCTTTGATCATCCATAGATATTGGCTCTCTTTCTAGTTTCACCTTCCAAAAAGAGGTCGAACCATCATCTAAAATTCTTTTAAACCCGAGTAAAATTTCAGAGCTATCTTTAGATTTCATTTTTTTCATTACTTTATCAAAGCTCACATATTCAACAGATTTTCCGTTAATTTCCGTTAAAATATCATTAACTTTTATAATTTCAGATTTTTTAGCTGGGCTGTTATTTATTAAATCTGTAACTATAACTCCATCAATACTCTCTGTTAGAACAATTCCAACGCCATGAAACTCTTTTTCGAGTGAGAGTCTCATTTGATCAGCTTCGTCTTCTGTAAAAAAATAACTATGAGCATCTAAGCTTCTAGTTAAAGCTTTTAAAATATTTTGAGAGATTATGTTATCGTTAACATTCTCTAAATAAAGAGCTTCATTCCTAAATAGTTTTCTTTCTAATAGAGCAAAAACTTTTTGTTTTTTATCTTGAGTATCTATTTTCGATCGTCTTTTTTGATTAAAATAAAAATTTATTAAACTATTTTTTTGTCTATTAACAAGTTCATTAAAAGATTTTGCATAGCTGCTAGTATCACTTGTTGATTTTTTTACGTTTATCTCATTTAAAATAAGTGGCTTTGTTATCTCTCTTCTAAGATTTCTAGCTCTAATAATTGATTTTTGAAAAATTTGATTTAACTCGATATAATCAGAAAAATCCCCATTCTGAACTCTTTGAAGTACCAAATTAGCGCTATTTTCATCCATATTTATATATGGCTCTATTTCTTCTTCCATGAGATAGATTTTCAAAGGATCGAAATGGTCAACATATAATTTAAAGGATCTCGAGATAATTGTTTCGTTATATTCTTTAAATTCAACATGATACTCAAAAATTTGGTCCATTACTTTGTTAATTTCATTTAAATTAAGCGGTTTTGAAAAGATACAAAAAGGTATTAATAATATTATTAGGAAAATTTTTTTCATTTTTTTTTATCTTTTTATTAAAAAAGTTGGGGGGAAGGTTTATAAAAGACCGAATAAAATTCCAAACTTAGCGTCGTCAGCTTCGCTCTATATTCCTCTCCCCCCAAAGCCAATTATATTATTATTTAATTTAATTACGCAAATTTAATTTTTAATTATAGTTAATTTTAATAATAATATAATTATTAATTAATGTTAAAATTTTAATATTTAATGGCTTTAGAGGAAAATTAGAAGAAATATATTTTTTTTTGGCAAAAATTAACCATTTAGGTTATATTTTAACCCTAAATGGTTGTAATTAATTACTTTTGGGAGATTATATGCCGACAATCAATCAGTTGATACGAAAAAAGAGAAAAAAACTGACTAAGAGAAAAAAGTCACCTGCTTTGAATAAATGCCCTCAAAAAAGAGGTGTTTGCTTGCAAGTGAAAACTAAAACACCGAAAAAGCCGAATTCAGCTTTAAGAAAAGTTGCTTGGGTTAGATTATCGAATGGACAAGAGATAATTGCTTATATTCCTGGAGAAGGACATAATCTACAAGAGCACTCTATCGTACTTGTTCGTGGCGGAAGAGTGAAAGATCTGCCTGGAGTAAGATACCATATAGTTAGAGGCTGTTTAGATACTGCGGCTGTAAAAGATCGCAAACAAAGTAGATCTAAATATGGGGCTAAGAGGCCTAAGTAACTTTAAGTAGCATCTATTGCTATTTAAGCCTTAAGAGGTTGGCTGCTTAGCCGAGTGAAGGTCAATCACCTCTCCCTAAAGGAAGAGGCTTGAACCGTGAGGATCAGGGGCAACTGGTTGATTAGGGGGCAAAAAGGAAACTTTATGCAGAAGTTAGAT
>JAAKFV010000093.1 GCA_011064875.1 Candidatus Anoxychlamydiales bacterium
GATTGACCTTTATAGTTTTGTACTATGTCTTGTTTTTTTTCTAAATCCCCTCCTCTGCTAGCGAGTGTATAGATAGCTTGGCGAGGCATAGAATCTATTTGAGTGCGAAGATTTGTTGGCATATCCATATAAAAGTCATAATATTGTAAAAAGTTATAAGGAGTTTGACGATTGCCGTAAGTTTCCATTAACCAGTAGGTAAAAGCGCCTTCTTTATAATTTTTCAAAATGGTTTGAGCTTTTTTTATTCTCTCTCCATGTAAAATTACAGCTTGGTTAGTGATAGCCTTTACTTCGGCTGTTATTTTTATTAAATTTTTAAGATCTTCTTCAACGTCAATATCACTATCTTCATTTTTGTAGTTTTGTAAAATATTAGATAAATTTTCTTTTTCGGATTCGTTTAAAGTATTTGGTTTAAATACACCTGAAAAACTAGATAATGAACCCTCTTTTGAAAGCTCTGCTAGAGCCGTCATTTTAGGTTTTTGTTTGTCTTTTGATCTTAATCTTAAGTTTAAAAGGTCATTGAATTTTACCATTTTGATAACTCCTAATGCAAAGCTAATTTAGATTTGCTTTTTTTTAATAATTCTTTAGTTAATGCTTTATAATCGTCTGATGCTCTACTTTTTGGCGCTGTTTTAAAAACAGGACTGCCATAGATTGTCGCTTCAGAAACTGCAATATCTCTTCTGATTTTTGTTTTTAATAGTTTTCCTGGAAAAGTAGATTCAATAACACTTTGAAAATCTGAATTGCTTTTTCCTCTTGGATACCAAAAAGAGAGAGCTATACCCATAACACTAAGATGATGCCGGCTTGAAATATTATTTATAAATACAGCAAGCCTTTGAAGGCCTTTGACACTATAAAACTCAGGTGTTGCACAGATGAGTGAGTTATTAGCAGCAATTAAAGCAGATTCAGTAAGCCAACAAATCGATGGGGGTGTATCTATAAAAATAAAATCATACTCTAAAGGTTTTAATACCTGTTTTAATCTTTCATGAGAATATCTATCACTAGCTAAAGCTCCTGTAACTTCCACTCTTTCTAGCCAGGCATCTGCTGGAGTGAGATGCATATTTGGAATTGAAGTTTTTAAAATTACGTCTTTGATTGATTTTTCACCTTGCAAAACAACAGCCATAGAATCTTGTTCATCTGGATCAAACCCAAGACCCGTTGTGAGATTTGCTTGAGCATCAAAATCAATTAAAAGAACTTTTTTCTTATGATATAGAGCTAAAGCAGAGCCAACATGCAAACATGTTGATGTTTTTGCTGTTCCCCCTTTAAAACTTGTGATAGCAATAATTTCCACTATCTCCTCCGATTTTTTTGCCTATTTTTTTTCAGACGTCATAAATGGAGATAATAATGATTTTTCATTTTTTTCTAAAGCTGCTTTTTCTAAAAATTTTGAAAGAGTCATTTCGCCATGCACAACATTATCGCGTGTTCTAAGAGCTATAGTTGAATTTTCAACTTCTTTGTCCCCTACAGTTAACATGTAATTTATTTTTAAAAGTTGAGCGTTTCTTACTTTTTTGCTAACGGATTCATTTGAAGAATCTACATCACATGGAATATCTATCTCTTTTATTTTTGAGCAAACTTCATTTGCATAATCTACATGTCTATCCGCTACAGCAATTATTCTAACAGGTAGAGGACTTAGCCAAATAGGAAAATTTCCAGCAAAATGTTCTGTCAAAATTCCTAAAAACCTTTCAACAGATCCCAAAATAGCTCTATGAATCATCACAGGTCTTTTTTGTGATCCATCTTTATCGATGTAAAATAAATCAAATTTTTCTGGAAGCGACATATCTAATTGAATAGTTCCACATTGCCAATATCTATTTAATGCATCTTTAATATGAATATCTATTTTTGGACCATAAAAAGCGCCGTCGCCTTCATTAATTACATAAGATCGTCCCCACTCATCTAAAGCATCTTTTAAACCTTTAGTTGCTATTTCCCATTCCTCATCTGTTCCAATAGTTTTTTCTTTTTCTGGCCTTGTTGATAGCTCCAATTTATATGAAAGACCAAATGTCATATAGATAGTTTCTAAAAGTGAGAGGATTTCTAGGATTTGATCTTTTATTTGATCAGGTGTCATAAAGACATGAGCGTCATCTTGATGAAAAGCTCTAACTCTAAAAAGACCATTCAAAGCACCAGACGCTTCATGTCTGTGAACGAGGCCAATCTCTGAAACTTTTAGTGGAAGATTTCTATAACTATGCATATCTGTTCTATAATAAAGCATACAACCAGGGCAGTTCATGGGTTTTATAGCAAATTCTTTTTCTTCAACAACTGATGTATACATATTATCTCTATAGAAATCCCAGTGGCCTGATTTTTGCCAAAGCTCTTTTTTAAGCATTATTGGAGTTTTAATTTCAATATAACCTTTGTCTGTAAGAAGAGATCTTAAATATTCTAATAGTGTATCCCACATATATAGGCCTTTTGGATAGAAAAAAGGCATGCCAGGCGCTTCTTCTAAGAACCCGTATAAAGAGAGAGCTTTTCCAATTTTTTTATGATCTCTTTTTTTTGCTTCTTCTAAAAATGTTAAGTAATCTTTGAGCATATTTTTATCGGGAAAAGAGATGCCATAGATTCTTGTTAACATTTCATTTTTTGAATCCCCTCTCCAATATGCTCCAGACATTTTTAAAATTTTGAATGCTTTAATTTTTGTGAGTGCAGTTAAATGAGGGCCCCTACAAAGATCGGAGAACTCCCCTTGCTTATATGCTGATATCACCCCTTCATCGAACTCGTCTATTAGAGTTTTTTTATAAGTATTTTTTTCAAAAGCTTCTTTTGCCTCAGTTTTATTTTTAAACTCAACTCTTATAGGTTTTAAGTTTTCAGCGATAATTTTTTTAACTTCTTTTTCGATTTTATTTAAGTCTTCTTCTGTGATTTCGAGATCTGCAAAATCATAGAAAAAACCATTTTCAATAGGAGGCCCAATAGTTGGTTTAGCATTTGGATATAATCTTAGAACTGCTTGAGCGAGTACATGGGCAGATGAATGCCAAAAAATATCTTTGCCTTCTCTTTGAGTAAATGATAAAAACTCAACTTTATCATTATTATTTAATTTTTTTATAAGGTCATACTCAGTTCCATCAATTACCATAGCAATAGCTTTTTCTGGGGTGGTTAGATTTAATTTTTTTGCAAGATCTAAGCCTGTAGACTCATCTTCTAATTCGATTTTCTCATCATTTACAAATACAAACATTTATATCCCCTTAAATTTAATAATTTTATCTATCTTATTTTACAATAAAAAGACTCAAGAAAAAACCAAAATTTTAATCTTTGCTTTTTTTTGTTAAAAATTAAGTTTTCTTTTAAAAAAAAGGCCATTATATTTTAAGCAAAGACTAAGAATTATTTAAAATTTAAAGGGATCAAAACATGAAAAAAATAGTAATATTAATTTTAATAATGTTCACTTGCAAAACCTTTGCAGCTCCGATTGGAAATCCTTTAAATCCCGAGATAATAGCTGATGGTTTTTTTATATCACCTGCTAGTTGGCTAAATTTTAGATTAGGATATGAGGGAAATTTTGTATCTGATTCTAGAATGGATAAAAAAGTAGGTTCTGGCAAAGTTGATAATTTCAAGCAAGATATCAATTCTGGAACGATTACATTTAATTTACAGAATCGAACAGATGTTTTTGGAGTTTTAGGGGCTTCAAGACTAAGATCAGATTGGCGATTTGATAATTTAGGGACTATGAGTAGAATCGAGCTTGAGACAAATTATAGACTATATTGGGCAGTAGGAGGAAAAATAATTCTCTATCAATGGGGAAGTACAGTTCTTTCAATTGGAGGAAGATTCTCAAAGACTAAACCAACTCTATCTTTTATAACTCAAGATGGTGTTCCTCAAAATATAGGAAGCACTAAAATAAGCTATCGAGATTGGCAAGTAGATATGGGTCTCGCTCATCAAATAGATATTTTCATTCCATATTTAGGAGTAAAATATTTAAATGCTAAATCTAAAATTAGAAATTCTGTAATTGCACTTGCTGAAGATTCTCAAAATTTTATGAGAATGAAAAATGAGGATCATTTTGGAGTTTATATAGGATGTACTCTCTCTAACAGTAAATATTTTTTGTTAACTGTAGAAGCTAGATTTATCGACGAAGAGGCAATATCTGTTATGGGCGAGCTTAAATTTTAATAGCGAGAGGATCTTCTCTTCATACACTATAAATTTTCTCTAATAGGTCGATGTGCATATTGATTTTTTGCATCCTATTTTTCTCGTATTAAAGCAACATCAAGTAATTGAGATTAGGTATCATCTCTTTGTCCTGGAAATTGAGATAAATCCATATATGTAGGTTCTTCATCTGATTCTCCTGTTTGGTCGATAGCATTTTGAGACAAATGTTGTGAGGATGGGGACGGATCTATTTGAGGTAATACTTGCAAAGCATTCTCAGGATCATTGTTTTGCATTTCTATAGTAGAAGGATTTTGAGATTTATTCTTTTTTAGTTTAAAAAAAGCTAAAATACTTGCAGGAATTATTATTAAAGAGCCTATTATAGCTGATATTATCCATGTTCTTTTAGTTGAATTTGAAGAGTTTTTTGTTGTAAACATATTTTTAGTTGCTATAGATGTTATAGAAGATGATGCATTTGAAATAGAAGCATCTTTTATTGTTGCTTTAGTTTCTTTTGTAGAAACATCGATTGTTGAAACTGTTGAAGCGGA
>JAAKFV010000094.1 GCA_011064875.1 Candidatus Anoxychlamydiales bacterium
TATGGTTAGAAAAAGAAAACCTACCCATCCTGGAATAATACTTGAAGAGCATTACATAAAGCCTTTGAAGATTACAAAGAGCTTTTTGGCTGACTCTGTTGGCATTTCCAGGAATACATTGTACAAAATCTTAAAAAAAGAGTCTCGTATTACAGCGGAGGTTGCTATAAGGTTAGCAAAAGCTCTTAGAACGACGCCGGAACTGTGGTTGAATTTACAACAACAATATGATGTTTGGGAAGCTGAGCATAATAAAGAAATACATTCAGAAAATATCAGACCTATTGTTCCTTTGGCTGCCATCAGTTATAGGTAACGGAAGGGTTTAAAAATATTTTGTGCTTTATTTTTCATTATTTTGCTTGCCAAATGCTATAAGCTAAATTCTCATCGGATATTTTTATAGGATCTTTAGCATGTCTATTGTAATATTTGATTAGTTTGGTTTCTTTTTCGTTATTATATAATAAATGCTGCAAGCAGTAAAATTTTAAGAATTCAGAAGTACAGTAACTCAGATACTCAATAACTCTGTGATTGGCAATTGCCTTGACAAATCTTTTTTTTGATAACGCCTTAAAAAAAGCTCTTAAAACCATTAACTCATTGATCATTTATCCTAATGCTATAATAGCCTTTTAATTTACCTTCTTTTTCATGATTAAAACTAAATGAATATCTTTTAAAATCCAAACCCAAAGCTTAATCCAACTCCTGGAACATATTTTTTCATAAAATTATAGTCCAGAGTAAGACGATTATATATAGGATTGCTAATATCAAGTTGAATAAAATTATATCGTCCAGATTTTCTTTTATATTGAATACCTGGAGTAACTTCTAAAGAAAGAGAAGCTGGGAAAACAAAAAGAAAGGACATATAATTTATACCTGAACCTAAATAATATTGGTGATTTGATAGTGTAGACTTTGGGAAGAAAAACATATATTCTCCTTTCAATGAGATCCAATTAAGTACAAGCTCGCTATGAACATCTATTGAAATATCATATCCATGATTATTATTCTGAACTCTTCTACCAAACCCAAGAGTTGGATAAGAAGGAATTGCATAACCAGGGAATGCTCCAGGACCTACTCTAACATAATTGAATGAGTTTTTATTTTTTGCAGATATATTTTCTTTTTTTTGAACCTCTTTTTGATCATTCTTTTTCATTTGATCAAATACTTTGTCTTCATCAGCAAATGAACCTACAGAAAGAATACAAAATCCTATTATTAAGAAATATTTTTTCATAATCAACTCCAATAAAAAAAATTAAGATCTTTATTATATAATCACACACTATTTAACGCAACTAATTACGCGCTATTAAACATATAACTAATACAATTTAAATTATCCGGAATATTTAAAAATTAATTAATTGCAATATTATACAGTATTTTTAAAAAGAATTTTTGTTGTTTTTATAAATCCAGAAAATATGTTTTTCAATCTCTTATAATTCTCGATAAAAATTGATTTTAAACATGAGATAAAAAAAGGCAGTTAGTTTGTTTCACCTAACTGCCTCTAGATCAAAACTCCAGTTACTGGTCAGGTTACGAACTTTTGCTTGGCTATCTTTAAAAGAAAATTTAGAGAAATTATTCTTTTTCTATTAATTCTATTTCTTGATTTTTTAATAGCGTTTGAAATTTTTTTTATATCCTATAAAAATAGATCTTTGTGATTTTTTTGATTTATGTGTTGTTAAAGAGTTAAGATTATTGAATAAAAAACCCTCAAATGCATTCGATATTTTTTTTAAAGCTTCAAATATTGTAGATTTTTTAGATGTTTTATAATTTTTCAAAATAATTTTTTAGTTTATTTCATAATTTAAATATCTGGCGTTATTATAAGCAAAAAGTGAATTTATCTCCCTATTTAATTTCAGTAATAAAAGAAGAATTGAAACTCAAAAATAAAAATTTATTAAAACTTGACACATATCCAGAGAATGAATTATTATTCATAAGTAAATGCATGTTTATTCAAAATAAGGAGAAGCCAGTGAATAACAACCAAACTTCAACAAGACAAAGCCTTGTTAAAAAACTTCTTTTAAATGAGAAAATTACTGATCAAAAACAGCTAGTTGATATTTTAGAAAAAAAATTTAACATCAAAACAAATCAAGCTGCTATATCAAGAGACTTACATAGATTGAAAGTTGTAAAGAAAAAAAGAGATAAAGAGCTAATTTATGAACTTCCTACAAAGGATGTAACTTTTGAGATTTTAAAGTTAGGTATTTTAGGTATTGAACTCAACGAGGTCATGATATTAATTAATACCTATCCAGGGCTCGCTCCTTTTATTGGAGATCAAATAGATAAGCTAGATGATTCAAATATTATGGGGTGTATAGCTGGAGAAAATGTCGTTTTTATAACCCCAAAAACAATTAAAAACATTTCAAAAACTTATAAAGAGCTATGCATAAAATTGCATTACAAGAAATGAGGATTAAATGATTAAAAAAATATTTATTATTATATTAGTGGCTCTAACCTTAACCGGGATAATTTTATTTTCTCAGAAGAAAATTGATAAAAATGCACTTATAGTTGGTACAAACGCTGAATATTACCCATTTACATTTATTGAAGATAACGAGTTCAAAGGTTTTGATATTGATATTGCAAAAGAGGTTGGTAAACGTCTTAATAAAAAAATACATATAAAAGATATGCCTTTTGAAACTCTAATCCCTGAAATAACCTTAGGTAATCTACATTTTGCAGCAGCCGGTTTAACTTATACAGATGAAAAAGCTAAAAGAGTATTTTTTACAAAACCATATTTAACAGATGATTCATTAGTAATACTTACTCTAGGTAATGCAAAAAACCTTGAGCTAAAAGATCTAATTGGAAAAAAAGTTGTAGTAAATGAAGGTTATACAGCTGATCTTTTTGTATCAAAATTTAATAATTTAAACATTATTCGTCTAAATGCACCATCTGATGGTTTTTTAGCTCTTCAAAGCAATCATGCAGAAGCATTTGTTACAGCAAAAAGCACTCTAAGCTCCTTTATAAAGAATAAAAACTTTGAAAAGTTTCAATTTAATGAAATAGAAAATAGCTCTGATCATTATTCTTTAGTGGTATCAAAAAAATACCCCAAAATGCTTGTTGAAATTCAAAAAATATTAGATGAAATGTTAACCGATGGAACAATTGATAAATTAAAGTCTAAATGGAATCTATAATGATCGATACTACCCTAATTTTCACATCTCTGCCAAAACTACTCTATGGAACTTTGATTACTCTTCAAATCGTAGTAATTGCCTTTTCTATTGGAATTATCTTTGGTACTCTCATAAGTATTTTAGAAACATCAAAATCATTATTAATTAGATCTATTACTCACATATATATCGCTAGTTTAAGAGGAACTCCTACTCTAGTTCAAATTCTTTTTATATATTATGTTTTACCTCAATTTAATATCTCTATTGACCCTCTTTTAGCAGCATCTATAGCAATTGGATTAAATTGCAGCGCATATATATCTCAAATAATTAAATCAGGAATAAATGCCATTCCAATAGGACAAATTGAAGCTGCAAAAACATTAGGACTTAGCTCGTTTATCACAATGAAAGATATAATTTTACCTCAAGTATTTAAGACTTCTCTACCTTCTTTTGGTAATGAACTAATTGCTTTAATTAAAGATTCTAGCTTAGCCTCTATAATAGGAGTAATGGAGCTTTCCAAAGAAGGTTCTATTATTAGAAGTAGAACTTATGACGCTTTTTCAATTCTCTTAGCCATATCTCTTATTTATCTATTATTGACTACAGCTGTATCTTTTGGAATCAAATCATTAGAAAGGAATTTAAAAAAAAATGCTCAAAGTTAAACATCTAACAAAAAGTTATAAAGAAAAAAAAGTCTTGAAAAACTTAAGTTTTGAAATTAAAAAAGGACACATTGCTATTTTTCTAGGAGACTCTGGCGTTGGGAAATCTACTCTTCTTAGAATCTTAAATAATTTAGAGTCTTATGAAAAAGGTTTCTTTTTTTTAGATGATAAACCATTAAACCTTAAAAAAATTAATATTGATCATACAATTGGGATTGTATTTCAGCACTTCAATTTATTCGATCATTTATCAACTCAAGAAAATATCACTCTGCCCTTAATCAAAAGCCAAAAAAAATCTAAAAAAGAAGCAAATAAACTTGCCAATACTCTTTTAAAACACTATAACTTATCAAAAGAGAAAAATGTTTTAGCAAATAAACTCTCAGGAGGACAAAAACAAAGACTAGCCTTAGCAAGGACTCTAGCTTTGAATCCTAAAATTATTTGCTTAGATGAACCAACTTCCGCTTTAGATCCAAAGTTAACATCTCAAATAGCTAAAGACATCCAGCAAGTTGCAACAAATAATCAAATAGTTTTAATTTCTACTCACGATACGACTTTAGTAAAACAATTAGATGCGCATCTATTTTTATTACAAGAAGGATCGATAGTAGAAAAGGCATTTACAAAAAGTTATTTATTAAATCAGGAAAAATATCCTTTAATTAATCACTTTTTGCAATCTCATTAAAAATCAAATGGAGAATAGTATTATGGACATTATGTCAAAAAATCTTTAAAAAGTTACACGACGACGTCTTTTTCTAATTAAAGATGGGATTTTACGTTTTTTTGAAGAAGATAACCATATATCAACAGCTTGTTGAGCATTTAACCAA
>JAAKFV010000095.1 GCA_011064875.1 Candidatus Anoxychlamydiales bacterium
TGTGATCTGTCATTAAACAGAGAGGAAACTCTCAGTGTGTCAG
Source organism: Candidatus Anoxychlamydiales bacterium (assembly GCA_011064875.1). Taxonomy (GTDB): domain Bacteria; phylum Chlamydiota; class Chlamydiia; order Chlamydiales; family SM23-39; genus JAAKFX01. The sequence goes on from JAAKFV010000095.1 coordinate 44, forward strand.
ATTTAAAAACTCCTTCTAACAACCCCGAAGTGGATAACTCTAGCATACAGGAGGCCATAGCGGCATATGTGTATGTGATTTCAAAGAATGGAAAAGCTTTGATGCCTTGCTCTAAGGCCAAAGCTAGAAAATTATTAAAGGAGGAAAAGGCTCTGATTGTTTGCCACAAACCATTTACTATTAAACTGGTTTTCAAATGCGAAAATCAAGTTCAAAAAATCACTTTAGGTATTGATCCAGGATATGAAAATATTGGTTTATCAGCTATTTCAGAAAAAGGAGAATTATTCTCAGCTGAGGCAAAATTAAGAAACAATATTTCTAACTTATTAGCAAAGAAAAAAAGCTATCGTAGAAATAGAAGAAACAAACTCTGGTATAGGAAACCAAGATTTTTAAATAGAAAAAAAACTAAAAATTTACCTCCCAGTTTAGAGCATAAGCTAGATTCACATCTTAGGATGGTAAAAAAGGTTCTCTCTTTTATTCCTATTTCAAAAATCAATATAGAAGTAGCTAATTTTGACATTCAAAAGATTAAAAATCCTCAAATAGAAAGCTTTCAATATCAAAGAGGAGATTTGTATGGATATCAAAATTTAAAAGCATATCTTGTAGAGCGCGAGATGGCAAAATGCCAGCTTTGCTCTAAAAAATCAACTAAAGGCAATTCTTTTAGGATTCATCACATTATTCCAAGAAATGAGGGAGGAACGAACAAGACTAATAACCTATCGTTGCTACATGAAAAATGCCATGATAAGTTACACTCCAAAAATCTACTTCATATTTTAAAAAAGAATAGGCAGTTTAAACCTGAGACTTTTATGTCTTCAATTCGTTGGAAACTAGTTTCTGAATTGAAAAAACTTTGCAGCGATACTGTCCTATCTTTTGGATATATAACAAAAATTAAAAGAAATTCTTTCAAGCTCGAAAAAGACCATCATACGGATGCATTTGTGATTGCGAATGGAAGCTCAGAAAAAAGAGCTCAACCTTCTTTGTTTTTGCAAAAAAGAAAAAATAATCGCTCTCTACAATTAAATAGAAAGGGCTTAAAATTATCGATTAGACGACAAAGATATAAGATTCAGCCAAAAGATGAAGTGCAAGTGAAAAACAAAAAATATGCAGTTATAGGCATTTTTAACAAAGGTAGTTGGTTAAGAGTTAGAGACAAAGCTAAAACATTTAATTTTCAGATTTCGAGAGTTGAAAAACATTTTTATAATAACGGCTGGCAATTCATTCATTCCCTAAAAGAAAGGGTTTTCTTGCCATAAAAGGATAAAAAATGAGAGTAAAAATTAAAAAGATATTAAAATCAGATGAATCTATTGTTCAAAAAAAAATAAAAGTTTTTGGTTGGGTAAAAACAATTAGAGATCAAAAAAGTTTTGCTTTTATTGAGATAAATGATGGATCTAGCTTAGCAAATCTTCAAGGTGTAATAGATAGCTCAAATGATGATTTTAGAAAAATTATTGAAATTTCAATAGGGGCATCTATCTGCTTGGAAGGAGAAGTTGTAAAAAGCCCCGGTAAAAACCAAAAATTTGAGCTTAAAATTGAAAAAATTACAATTATCGGAAAATCAAAAGAGGATTATCCTCTGCAGAAAAAAAGACACTCCTTTGAATATCTTAGAACAATTTCTCATCTAAGATGTAGAACTAACACAGGAGGCGCTGTTACTAGAGTTAGAAATTCTTTAATTTATCACTCTCATAAATTTTTTCAAGAAAGAGATTTTTTGTATATTCAGACTCCAGTAATTACAGCATCAGATACAGAAGGAGCAGGAGAACTATTTAGAGTAACAACTTTATCTGATCTTAGAAAAGATCCCAAAAAGGATTTTTTCAAAAAAGAGGCTTATCTTACAGTCTCTGGACAGCTAAATGCGGAAGCATTTGCACTCGGTATGACAGACGTTTATGTGTTTTCTCCAACTTTTAGAGCTGAAAACTCTCACACATCTCGGCATCTCGCAGAGTTTTGGATGTTGGAGCCAGAATTTTCATTTGGAGATCTACAAGATGATGTCAAACTTGCATCTGATTATATAAAATATATGGCAAAAGTAGCTCTAAATGAAAATGAAGATGATATAGCATTTTTTGATAAGTTTGTTGAGAAAGGTTTAATTGAAAGATTAACAAATGTAATTGAATCTCCTTTCGAAATTATTGCCTACACAGATGCTATAAAAATCTTAGAAAAATCTACTAAAAAGTTCGAGTTTCCAGTTAAATGGGGCTTAGATCTTCAATCTGAGCATGAAAGGTATTTAACCGAAGAGCATTTTAAAAAGCCTGTTGTAGTAATAGACTATCCAAAAGAGATAAAAGCTTTTTATATGAAAGATAATAAAGATGGTAAAACAGTTGCTGCTATGGATATTTTAGTTCCAAAAATTGGAGAGATAGTAGGTGGCTCACAAAGAGAAGATGATTACGAGCTTTTAAAGAATAAAATCAAAAATAAAGGGTTAGATCTAAATACCTACAAATGGTATTTGGATTTAAGAGAGTATGGCTCAGCGCCTCATGCTGGATTTGGAGTTGGTTTTGAAAGGCTCGTTCAATTCATCACAGGAATGGAAAATATAAGAGATGTAATCCCCTTCTATAGAGCAGCGGGATCTTGTGATTTTTAAATTGAATTTGAACTACTAAATATGCTAATAAAAAGAAAATAGGAGATAAATAATGAGCGATACACCTAGCATTCCACCACCTGGGGGCCAAAAACCAAAGCCAGAAATTCCACCTCCAAAAGTAAAACCTAAAAATATTCAGCCCAAACCAGAACCGCTTTCAGGGGGTGGATCTTTAGAATACATGGGATTTCAATTTTCTTCTGAAAAAGATTTAGAAACATTTAGAACCAAATTTTTAGCTAACATGATGAATATGATGATGGCGCAAATGAAAAGTGAAAACGATCGGATGTTAAAAGCTATAAAAAAACTCAACCCTAACACTCCACAGTAAAATTATTTTTATACTCTTTTAGATCTTTTTTGATCTTCTTGATCTTACTCAAATCTATATGTTATAATATCTGAAAATTTAGAAAAATTTATGATAGATCAAAATAATTTTTTAATATCAAAAGAAGAGTTAAAAAGATTAGATAAGCTTTTATCTGAAAAATTTAAATCTAACTCTAGAACCTATTTTCAATACCTCATTGAAAATGGCTCTGTCTTAGTAAATAACAAAAAAGTAAAAAAAAGATTTATCCCTAAAATTGGAGATGAAATAGAAATATTTTTTCAAGCGCTTCCTGATATCTCACTCAAAGCTGAAAATATTCCTTTAGATATCCTATATGAAGATGAATACATCATAGCAATTAATAAAAAAGCGAATATGGTTGTCCACCCAGCTGTAGGCAACTGGTCTAATACTTTTGTGAATGCCCTCTTATATCACTGCAAAGATCTAATTTATAAAGACTCAGATATAAGACCTGGAATTGTCCATAGACTCGATAAAGATACAACAGGAGTTTTGCTTGCAGCAAAAACAATAAAAGCTCAGCAAAAATTAATCGAGCAATTTAAAAATAGAGAAATTAAAAAAAAGTATTTAGCAATAACTATAAATAAACCAAAAAATCAAATAATATCCGCTCCAATTGCAAGACATAAAATAAAAAGAAAAGAGATGGCTATAGTAGAGACAGGCAAAGAAGCTGTCACTGAAATTGAGGTTTTAAAATCTAACGATAAAATATCATTGATTGAAGCACTCCCTAAAACTGGTAGAACTCACCAAATAAGAGTCCATTTAAAACATATTTTATGTCCAGTTCTTGGCGATGATATCTACGGCTCAAAATCTCATAATAATAATTTTAAAGTTTTCTCTCAGCTTTTACATGCTCACTCTTTAGAATTTTTACATCCAATTACCAATGAACCCTTAAAAATAACAGCACCAATAAGTGAAAATCTAAAAAAATTTATAAACCTTCTATCATAAAAAAAATTTTAATTTTTAAAATCTCTAGATTTTTTTTATATTTATGATTTATAATGTCAATCCAAGAAAGCTATTTATTATTGTTCAAACTTAAAAAGAGGACTGGCACTATGAAAGAATTTGTAGAATACATTGTGAAAAATTTAGTTGATAACCCTGATGAAGTTCGTATCAACGAAATCGGTGGAACTCATACTTTAATCATTGAGTTATCCGTTGAAAAATCTGATATTGGTAAAATCATCGGAAAAAAAGGTAAAACTATAAATGCTATTAGAACTCTACTTATGTCTGTTGCATCTAGAAACGGCATTAGAGTAAATCTTGAAATAATCGAAGAAGGAAAA
>JAAKFV010000096.1 GCA_011064875.1 Candidatus Anoxychlamydiales bacterium
CCATGTCAGTTGGCCTATAGCAGTCCCACGAAATCTCTACCTATCTGAAGCGATTGGAACTGCAACTCATGCTCCTTTCTTTAGAAAGGAGTAATTGACAAGCATGGAAGTACAAAAAAATAGATCTTTAAAAGAATTCACTACCTTTAAAATTGGTGGTAGAGCCAAATATTTTATAGAAGCAAGAACTTTCGATGAAATGAAACAAGGGTTTTTATTTGCCAAAGAAAATAACTTAAAAACCTTTATTTTAGGTAAAGGCTCCAATATCTTGTTTGACGATAAAGGCTTTTCTGGGCTTGTAATTTATAACAACATTAATTTTTTAAGAATTTTTCAAAATAATGTCTATGTAGGAGCTGGCTATAGTTTTCCTGCCTTAGGGGTTAAAACAGCTAATAATAATTTAAGTGGTCTTGAATTCGCTGCTGGTGTGCCCGGAAGTTTAGGTGGCGCAATTTATATGAACGCTTCATCGTACTCCCAAGCAGTTTCTGATGCAATTAAAAATATAGTCTATCTAACTTTTGATGGTGAAATAATAACGCTAAAAAAAGAAGAATGTAGTTTTGCATATAGAAACTCTATTTTTCAAAAAATGAAAGGAGCTATACTTTCTAGTGTTTTTTCATTAAAAAAAGATAACAATGCTAAAAAAAGACAACTTGAAATTCTTCAAAAAAAATTAAAAAATCAGCCGATGAATGAAAAAAATGTGGGATGTATTTTTAAAAACCCTAAAAATACATCTGCGAAAATACTTATAGATGAATGCTCATTAATAAACTATAAAATAGGGGAGGCTATTATATCTGAGGTTCACCCAAATTTTATAATAAATGAAAATAAAGCAACTTCTAAAGATGTTTTAAAATTAATCTCTCACATAAAAAAAGTTGTTAAAAAGAAAAAAAATATTACCCTTATAGAAGAAGTTAAAGTAATTTCACCCTAAAAAGATATATGGATTTTAGAGCAGATCTACATATGCATAGCTATTTTTCTGATGGTACAAATTCTCCTGAAGAGCTTTTACATTTAGCCAAAGAAAAAAATCTATCAGCAATATCTATTACAGATCATGATACCATAGATGCATATGATGACAACCTATTTGAGATTGCTAAGAAACTAAATATAAGATTAATCATTGGCTCAGAAATATCATCTCAGCTTTTTAATACAACAGTGCATATTTTAGCTTATGGAATTGATCTTCACTCTAAAAATTTTAAAAAATTCTTAAAAGAGCTATGGGAAAAAAGAAGAGATAGAAATATTAAAATTTTAGAAAAACTTTTGATAAAAAATATCGATATTTCAGAAAAGGATCTTATCGAATACTGTAAAAAAACAAATATCTCAAAAACAGTAATAGGTAGAGTTCATATAGCAAAACTTATGATTGAAAAAGGTTATGTAAAAACTATAAATGAAGCTTTTGATGAATTTATAAAAGATGATGGTCCTTGCTTTGTTATGGGAGATAGATTTACTCCAAAAGAAGTAATAGATCAAATACATATGGCTAAAGCAAAGGCAGTGCTTGCTCATCCAAATATTATTAAAAAGAGCAAAGTTATAGATGCTCTTTTAGAACATGATTTTGATGGGATTGAAGTTTACTACTCCAAACTATATCCTATGCATGAAAAAAAGTGGCTTAAAATAGCTCAGAAAAAAAATCTTATAGCGACAGGTGGCTCAGATTTTCATGGGTCTGTAAAACCATTTATCACAATTGGATGCTCTTGGGTCGATGAAGAAACTTTTAATAAAATTATTATATGAATGAGTATCAAAAGTTAAAAGGTAAGTTATTTTCTCTCTTTTCTAATAAAATTAAATGTAGATTAGAAAATATATCGGATGTAAGCAATCATTTAAATAATCCCCACATAGATTTTAAGAGCCTACACGTTGCTGGAACAAATGGTAAAGGTTCTGTTGCGACAAAAATTGCTAAAGCGTTGAGTCTTTCTGGATATAAAACAGCTTTATATACCTCTCCTCATATAACCGCATATGAAGAGAGAATTTCTGTTGATGGCAAGCTTATTTCAAAAAAAGACGTCAAAGTTTTATTAAAAAAAATATTCAAGCTTCAAAAAAAATTAAAAGTGTATTTAAGTTTTTTTGAAATCACAACTCTTTTAGCTTTTTTATATTTTTCTAAAAAAAAGGTTGATTTTGCAGTAATAGAGACCGGCCTTGGAGGTAGATTAGATGCAACAAATATTATTACTCCCATTTTATCTATTATTACCTCAATTAGTTTAGATCATACAAATATATTGGGTGATACTATAGATCTCATAGCTTTCGAAAAAGCTGGAATAATAAAACCAAAAATTCCTGTTGTAATAGGAAGAAAAGCAAATATAGAGCCTATTATAAAAAAAGCAAAAAAATCTAAATCCAAGTTATATCTCTCAAAAGAGTTAAAAAAACATACTTTTTATGATGATGAAAATACTTCAATAGCTTTGAGAGCTTTAGAAGTTTTCTCTTTAAAATACCCACTAAAAAAATCAGCTATAAAAAAAGCTTTAAAAATAAGACCTGAGGCTAGGTTTGAGATATTTAAAACATTAGGTCCAAAAGCAATCATTTTTGATGTTGCTCACAATCTAGATGGGTTTAAAGAGTTAAAAAAAGCAATAAAGCTTTTTTTTCCTAATGAAAAAATAAGAGTAATTTTAGGTTTTTCAAAACAAAAAGATGCTTTGAGTTGTCTAACACTTTTGAAAACTTTTTCAAATTTTATTCATGTAACAGAAGCAAAATCTTTTAAATCTTTACCAAAAGCGGAAATTGAAAAAGATCTTCTTAAAATAAACTTCAAAAAATATAAGATAGAGAAAAATATAAATAAAGCCATCATAGATGCAAAAAATCTAGCTATTAAAAATAATGAGATTTTACTAATTTGTGGTAGTTTTTATATTTTAGATGAAATTAAAAATTATCTAAAAATCAAATAAATTTTTCTTTATTTCATTTTTGAAACTCAAATTCTATAGCTAAAGCAAAAAAAATTATTTTTTTTCTATCCAAAATAAAGATGGGGCTTTTTGTTTATTCAACCATCTTAGATGCAAAATGCTATATTCATTTCTATCTATTTTTTTTAAATACTCTAATAAAGCTAGCTCTTCTTTTTCACCCTCTATATGGCCTGAATAAGAGATGATACTAATAGCTGCCTTTTTTGCGAGTATCTTGAAGCCAGACTCTATACTACTTATTGTAGTTTTAGTTTTTGTCGTGATTTTTTTATCAGATTTTGGAAGATACCCCAAGTTATAGACGATAAGATTTACCTTAGTTTTAACATATTTTGTAAAATCTTCATGTGAGTTATTAAATATATTAATATTTTTAAAAGGGTTTTTTTTTAAGTTTTCTTTTAGTAATAATTTAGCAGAGTTAATAGCTTTTTTTTGAATATCAAAACAAAAGAGCCTACCTGTTGCATTAACAGGCTCAATTAAAATTTTAGCTAGATATAACGTATCAAAACCATTGCCTAGTGTTGCATCAATTGCAATATCAGATTTATCTAAAAAACTTTTCCAGTAATTTTTTGCATATTCTAGGTGAGGGGATTTAGTGCTTTTCATAAAAAATAGTATTTTTTTTTTAATTCTAAAAATTTATTGGATTGATATTATAGGATCTATATTTATTTTTTGCGAATATTGGAGGCTTTTCATAGGAAAAATTAAAAAACAGCTCTAAATATAAAAATCATTTTTATTGCTAGCAATCAGGAAGTTAAATAAAATAATGAGGCTTTGGGATATTAGCTCAGTTGGTTAGAGCGCCACGTTGACATCGTGGAGGTCAGCTGTTCGAGTCAGCTATATCCCATTAAATTTTTTTTTATTATGTTTTGATAAGAAATTTAGTTTTTGCTATTTTTTTTGGATATTGAGTAAAATCTTATCTTTTAAAGAATTATAGGTTCAGATATACTAAAAAACTTTATTGGATCCTATAGTTGGATAACTGATTTTACTAAATGTGAGTAAGAAAAAAATTTAAGTTAGGAAATAGTGAATTTTGAGAATAAATAGACAGATTAGAGCTCATAAAGTTAGAGTCATTTCAAAAGATGGCAAGCAGGTTGGAATACTTACTTTGGCAGACGCTCAAAAGCTTGCTGATGAAGATGAATTAGATTTAGTGGAAATAGCTCCAAATGCAAGTCCACCAGTTTGCAAGATAATTGATTATGGTAAATACAAATATCA
>JAAKFV010000097.1 GCA_011064875.1 Candidatus Anoxychlamydiales bacterium
TTTCCTATCAAGAAAATTGAAAAACATTATTATAATAACGGCTGGCAATTCATCCCTTCCCTAAAGGAAAGGGTTTTCTTGCCATTAAAAGGATAAAAAAAGGCAGCGAACTCGCTGCCTTTTTATTTTTGATCTTCAAATCTGATAAAAGATTTAATTACTTTTTCTCATCTTCTATGATTTCAGCGTCTGCTTCTTGAATATCTTCTTTTTTATCTTTCTTTGATGCATCTTCTTTGTTTGGCTGAGGATTGGCTCCTTGAGCACCCGCTCCAGCAGCACCTTGAGCTTTTTGAAGTTCTTCTCCAATTTTTTGCATATGTTCTTGAAGCTCTTGCATAGCTGATTTTATAGTAGCAATATCACTTCCTTTTAGGGCGTCTTTTACTTTATCTACTTTTGATTGAATATCACTCGATATATTAGCAGGAAGCTTATCTTTATAATCTGTTAGCGCTTTTTCTGCTCTAAAGACTGTAGATTCAGCTTCGTTCTTAACATTGATTTCTTCTTTTTTCTTTTTGTCTTCTTCTTGATGCTTTTCAGCTTCGGCTACTTTAGCTTTGATATCATCATCAGAAAGACCTGATTTTGCTTCAATTCTGATTTTTTGCTCTTTACCAGATTGTTTATCTTTAGCAGATACGCTTAAAATTCCATCAGCGTTTAGATCGAAACATACCTCGATTTGAGGTAGGCCTCTTGGTGCTGGAGGAATATCTGTTAAATCAAATCTACCAATTTCTTTATTGTCTTTAGCCATAGGTCTTTCACCTTGAATAACAACTATTGTAACGGCTGGTTGATTATCTGATGCTGTAGAAAAGACTTGTTTTTTCTGAGTTGGTATTGTTGTGTTTCTCTCAATTAAAGGTGTTAAAACACCACCTAGCGTTTCAATACCAAGTGTTAAAGGTACAACGTCTAATAATAGAACATCTTTAACATCTCCACCTAAAATACCACCTTGAATAGCAGCTCCTGTAGCTACTGCTTCATCTGGATTGATACCTTGATCAGGCTCTTTTCCAAAAATATTTTTTACCATCTCTTTAACAGATGGCATTCTTGTCATACCACCAACTAAGAGTACTGTATTGATATCACTAGCAGATAAACCAGAATCTTTTAGAGCTTTTTCACAAGGGGCTTTTGTTCTTTGGATCAAGTCATGACATAAGCTTTCTAGTTTTGCTCTTGTTAGTGTTAAAGATAAGTGTTTAGGCCCTGTAGCATCCATTGTAATAAATGGTTGGTTGATTTCTGTAGACTGAGTTCCAGATAGCTCAATTTTTGCTTTTTCAGCAGCATCTTTAACTCTTTGAAGAGCCATTGGATCTTTTGATAAATCAATAGAGCTCTCTTTTTTAAACTCTTCTAATATCCATTTTATGATTATATTATCAAAATCATCTCCACCTAAATGTGTATCACCATTTGTAGATAATACCTCAAAAACACCATCTCCGATCTCCATTATTGAAATATCAAATGTACCACCACCTAGATCATATACAGCAATTTTTTGCTCATGTTTTTTATCTAAGCCATAAGCAAGTGCTGCAGCTGTTGGCTCTGGAATAATCCTTTTGACATCAAGGCCCGCTATTTTCCCAGCGTCTTTTGTTGATTGTCTTTGAGAATCATTAAAGTAAGCTGGAACTGTAATTACTGCTTCTGTAACTTTTTCTCCAAGATAGTTTTCTGCTGTCTCTTTCATTTTTATTAAAACTTGAGCAGCTGCTTCTTCTGGAGTTATAGTTTTTCCATCGATTTCAAAACCTACGTTTCCGTTTGAATCTTTTATAACTTTATATGGAACGGTTTTTATCTCATCTTTAACTTCATCAAATTTTCTTCCGATAAAACGCTTTGTTGAAAAAAGTGTTTTTTCAGGATTTGTAACAGCTTGTCTTTTAGCTGGCACTCCAACTAGCCTTTCTTTATCTTTATAAGAGATAATAGAAGGTGTTGTTCTTGTTCCTTCTATGTTTGCTATAACTTTATGAGATCCTCCCTCCATTATAGAAACGCAAGAGTTTGTTGTTCCTAAATCTATACCTATTATTTTACTTTTTTTGCTCATAGTAATACCTCTTTTTTTATTTGTTAATTTTTATATTTTCATCCCTTAAATTTTTTTGATCTTGGTCCATTGGATCCTTATCTTGATCATTTTCAGAGCCACATGAGTTTTCAGCTTCTGTATTATTGCAACAGTTTTCTTCTTCTATACATTCGTTTATATTCTCATTTTCATCTATCTGAGGTTCATCATCATTTTTAGCAGCATCAATATCTTGAATTTTTTCTAAGGTTTTTTTTGTAACTTTTACCCTGGCTGGGCGAATAACTCTAGTAGCACTTTTATAACCTTTGGCAAGCTCTTCTATAATAGAGCCTGGCTCATGGTCATTTGACTCAACAATTTCTACAGCATCATGGTAGTGTGGATCAAAATTGTTGCCGACTGAGTGGTATGCAACGATTCCATGGTTATGTAAAATATCTTTTATCTGTGATAAGATCATCTGAAAACCAAGGGCCCAGTTTTTTACCTCTTCAGATGAGTCAGTTGCAAAATTTAGAGCATTTTCAAAATTATCAATCAAAGGCAAAAACTCTGAGATTGTGTTTTCAATAGCAAACGACAGGGCTTCTGTTTTTTCTTTTTGCATTCTTTTTCTTGTATTTTCAAGCTCAGCTAAAGTAAGTAGATATTTGTTTTGTAGTTCTGTTAGCTCATCTTGAAGTTTTAGTTTTTTATCTTTTTTATCTTTTTTTGACATTTATTTAACTCCTAAATTATTTGCTTTTGTCTTCTAAAAGAATTGAATTTTGACTAATTTGTTTAAAATCAGTAGTCTTTCTAAAAGTTATCTTAAATTTATAGATATTTTTAGTGAGATTATCTGATAAATATTTACTAAAAACTCTTAAAATAGAAAAAATCTTTTTGTAGTCTACTCTTAAGGGACATAAGATACCAATCGCTCCAACTGCTATATTTGAGATGTAATAAGGTATACAAATTAAAGATGTATTTTTTATTTTAAGACCAAATTTTTCTAAATCATCAGCAATAAAATATGAAATAGCATCGTTTTTAATAGCGCTATTTAGAATTTTATGCATTTGCTCTTTATTCTCAAAAATAGATAGAGCTTCAGCGAGCACTATAGGATCTTTGAATTCAGGATATGAGAGTAATTTAGATAGTCCTGTTTTATAGATATCCTCAACACTTAAATTTGTATATCCTACAATATATCTTACCATTATCTCGTTATATAGATGTTGCGCTTCTTTAAAAAGATTTTGATTTTCAATATTCGGTTTTTGTTTTTTACTCATTCTCCATAAAAAAAAGTCTTCAATTAACTTTAATGATTTTTCATTTAGATCTAATTTGGAATATAAAATTTCAGTTTTTATTAGCCCAAAATCTGTAACTATCACACATAAAATTTTGTTCCTATCTAAAGAGATAAGTTTGATGTTATTCACAAAATCTTGATCAAATCTTGGAGATGATTGAAAAACACTTAAATTTGTTAAATTACTTAAAAGCTCTAAAGAAGAATTTAAATGTTCAGTTATCTGTTTTTTCTCTTCCTTTAGATGTTTTTGTAAAAGAAGATCATCTTGTTTGTCTATTTTAGTATTTAAAAGACACTCATTTGCATAAATCTTAAAAGCTTTTGGAGTAGGAATTCTTCCCCCAGAAATATGTGGTTGGGTTAAAAGCCCTTTCTTTTCAAGCTGTGCAAAGTAGTTTCTAATAGTTGCGGAACTCATGTTATCAAAACCACTCTCTTTCAAAGAGTTAGATCCAATTGGAGTGTTGGTTTTTATATAGAGCTCTACTAAGCCTAATAGAATTTTTAATTCTTTGTTTTCTTTGGTAAATCTTTTTTTTACAAAAAGTTTTTTCAATTTAATATTCCATAAAGTTTTTATACATAAGATC
>JAAKFV010000098.1 GCA_011064875.1 Candidatus Anoxychlamydiales bacterium
GCTATTTGAATATATATTAAACTAGAACTCCTTAAAGGCTAAAATAGGACATTTCTATTTTGATAACTTTAGGACATTTCTACTTTGGGCTAACAGATAATTTTTGTCCATGCAAAATGGATTAAGATTACTTATTTATTTTTTTGAAAACAATAAAAGGAGAACTTTTATGAAACTAACACTAATAGATACAAATCCATTACCAATCCGAAATTCTCATGTCAAGGAAATGACCGGAAATATGAATGGAAGAAGATTAAAAGTTTTGGAAAAAGGTGATTAGAGAGCATATATTATGTTGATAATGTTAGCAGCTATAGCATTTCTTCCCACAGTGCTTACCACATGTGAAGAAAACCGTGAAATATGTCATAGAAATTGTCATGGCCCTAAAGATCCAAGAGAAGGAGCTGCTTGTATTTTAAGTTGTGAACTTGCATATTTTGTCTGCAAATTCATACTTAAAAAGTAGAAAAACATCTTGAAAATTTCTAATTGTATGAACTATCGTCATATGTATTTAAGATTCCTTTTCTTGATTACAAATCAACATTTTTACAACAACATTATAAGAAAACAATAATCACAAAAAAAATTAAAAATAAAATATTAATAAAAAAAAATTATTATTAAAGCATTAAACTCAAAATATTTATCATTGAGAACAATAATCTTTATATACATCGGCTATATTTATCATAGATACTAAAAAAATAAACCCTGGAACACAAGCAACCATTTTATTTAAATTATAATATGTTGCATATGTACCCACAGCCAACACACCGCTCAGTGATATTCTTGCAACATATGCTATTATCCGATAATTTGTAACCCGATCATTCCATCTAGTTATCCGTGCTTTTTTCTCTTCAAGTTTGCCTCCTAACATATTAGAAACAGCATCACCTACACCAACTTTTGACGCCCAGCCTAAAGTAATTAAATCAAAAATAAATGATGTAACTTTTCTTATAATCCCAAGTTCAGTACGTAATGGTATAACATTCGTAATACTAGAGGGAATTTTTTTATACTCATTGGCTTCAATTCTTTTTGTAAATCTACCTTTCAAATACCGAATCTTTGCTAATTGCAGCAAGTCATTACTTTCCCCAGCTTGCGATTGCATATAATTTAGTCTTGCTATTTTTTCTTCATCTACATGCTTCAAACAAGGAAGCCAAAGAGATTGTGCAAATCTATCTAATTCAGTGTGACCTAAACCTAAATCTTGTCCTGCATAAAAGCTCATATTTACCTCCAAAAATTAATAAAAGAGGTTACAGTAATAAAATTAGATGTTTATTGTCAACATTCTGAAAATTTAAATCTTAATTCAAAATTTGCAAAGAAAAAATTCAGTTTAGATCTAATTTAAAATATTTTTATTGAATGATTTTCATGATTTCTTGCTACGCATCTGCAATGACTTATGCTGCTCTCCTTTTCACCAATGGTTTAATTCTTTTTTTATAAATCTTTGCTCCACCACTAATAAACCCTATTATTATACTTAAATCTTTTAACTTATCTACCAAAGGTTTTTTTATCCATTTTTTAAAATTAGCAAAACGCTTTTTCTTAGTTTTTTTTGTATTATTTTTCGTAGTTTCAACTAGTTGTGAAGTATCTTGATGATCGAGAAGCTGTATTGTTTCTTGATGATCAAGAGGTGGCGCAAATAATACTAGTATGTTTTGATTTAATACGTTTTGACTCAATGGTTTATTTTGCATCTTCACACAGCAATAAGCAATTGCAGCAGTGGTTACTATAGATACCGCAGCAATAGTAGCAAATATGAGATTAACTGTTTCTTGAGGAATAGCAGCAACTATCCCTCCATCTTGAGAAACAATCTTAACTATACCAAAACTATAGTTGTATTGAACTGCGTTGACGAATGACAAATTTGGTATCATTTAAATTCTCCATAAAAATAAAAAAAATAGTATGTTCTAACTCTTTTTTTTGTAAAGGCATTTTTGGTTACATAAATCAGATAAAATTATAACCCCTTTACATTATCATTATCTATTGGATAAAATATCTGCTTATAAAAATTGAATATCTAAGAATAAATGGCTGTTAAAAATCCTACAAATGATTTATCAAAAAACTCATTAGAAAAAAGTTTCTATTCTGACAATTTTTCTCAAGATTCATTAAATATTCAAGACTCTGATGGACGAAAATATCTTATTGTCTCTGTAAATTCTTCAGAGGACCTTATAGATTTTCCAGATGAATTAGGTTTAGATTCTAGAGCAATACCTAAAGATAATTTAGAGACTCTTTCCTATTTTAAAAGTTTTGCTCTAGATCCCAATTACACAAGAAGTATTTTATATCTTATTAAAGATGAAGCAAAAATAATCGGAGTGATAACTCTTTTCTGTATTCCTTATGTAAATTTCTCAAAAAATGGCTATATTAAATTAGAAGGAGAAAAACTAGTTTTTAAATCTTTACTAGAAATATTAAATCCAGAGACTACTAATAGCTTTGTTATTGAATTTGGATGGTTTCAGATTTTACCAGAATATAGAAACAAAAAATTAGCTTCCAACATTTTCAATGATTTTTTATATCCAATGATTTCATCAATACAAGCAAAAAACCCTGCTAAAATATTTTTGGTAGCCTCTGCCCAAGGTATAGCTGATAATGAAACAAAAAAAAACATTCGATCTATATGGCATTCAAATAAAAGCCTTTTAAATCTCGATATTAAACAAGAAAAATTAGGATTAATTAAATCCACAGCAACTTTTACCTCTTTAATTACACAAAAATTTAAAATTGCTCCTTTGCCTAATACATTTCATTTCTCATTTGGGCCTATTTTTATTAGTTCAATAAATCTAAGTTGTTTGTAAACATTACAGTTATGAGTTCAGTCGCATCTATTATGAAAACAATTTATTTATCTTTAAAATAAAAGTTTTTTTTCGATTCTAAATTTAGCTAAAATTCAATCACTTTAAGAAGTAAGCACAAGTTTAGAATTCTTTTTCTTTTCTAATTTATCAATTAACTTTTGGAATGCACTTGGATGTTTTGTCAATAACTCAGCATAAATCCATATGGTTAAATAAAAAATATGGCGAGTAAATTGACATGATATTTTAGAAAAGGATGTAAATTTTTCATGAGCACAACCCCCTCCACATGCATACTTTGCAAAGCACTTTTTACATTTTTTTTCATTTTCAACATTGAAGTTTAAAAATTCTTTTCTCGGCTTACATCTCTCATCAAATCCATTTTTTATATCACCAATTTTATAAGATTCATTTTCTATGAATCTATGACATGAAAAAAGTTTTCCCTCTGTCGATACAGAGAAAAGACTTTTCCCAGCTCCACAAAAAGAAGTTTTTTTTCTACCAAAATGTAGAATTTGAAAATAAAATTTAAAAGGATAAACTTCAATTATTTTTTCTTCTTCGATTATATGTTTTAAATAAATCTCTGAGAATTTTTCACACTCAATTAATAAGTTAGGAAGATCTTTCTCCTTTATGATCAAGTCATTTATAGAAGATGAACATAAACCAAAAGCTATTTTCTTAAACCCTTTTTTCTGAAAAAATTCGAACAACTCTGATAAATTCATATTATATGGTGTAATTGTACTTCTAACAGATATGTTATTGCTAACACTTTTAAATTTCGGTAAATTCTTATCAATAAGCTTGAAAGATCCTTTGTTATTAACCATTGTTCTTAAAAAATCTTGTTGCTTTTGAGGGCCATCGCAACTAATCTGAAATGAAATTTTATTGTTTTTAATAAACGATAAAATCTCATCATTAATAATCGTTCCGTTCGTCGTAAAAGTAATCCCATGTTTTTTATCTTTGAATAGACCTCTTGTGTAATTAAATTTCATAATTATAAATTCCTGCTATTAGATTAAATCTTAAACCAAATCTTTTTCTTCGATTTCTATATCGATCTG
>JAAKFV010000099.1 GCA_011064875.1 Candidatus Anoxychlamydiales bacterium
ATAATTTTTTGTCTCTATTTTCAAAAGTTAAATAGTGATCCCATTCATCGAAAATAATCCATACTACTTTTGGTTTATTATTTTTAAAAGTTTGCACAATGGTTTTAGATGCAAAAAAACCTGTAGACATTTTAGATAAAATTAAAATAGAAAAAGGGAAAAAGACAATGAATGAAATAGTTATTAATCTTATGATTTTTTTTGAATTTTTATAAAATGAAAATATCAGTGCAATGATTACAAGCATCGTTACAAAAGTAAGTGTAATGTAAACTATAGGTTTCATTTCGTGTGAGATTATTTTCAAGAGAGCTCTAAAAAAAAATGCAAAAGAGATAGAAAAAATGCTATATGTAAAATATCTAATATATTTTTTTTTTGAAAATAGGGCTTTCTGAATTAATAAAAAATATAAAAAAGAGAGAATTAAAATTGTTGTAAGAAGTTGAAAAACAACCAAACGTAGAGCATCTAAATGATAGTTGGAATTATAATCAGCTAAGTTGTTTAGCGATGGCCCACAAATTATTATCGAGGCAAGTGAAAAACAAGCTATAAAATCATTTATTTTTTTTTTCATAAGTTTTGCTTTTTCCTCATGTAGAAAATTGATCTAGTCTCATTTATTTTTTGCTCATCTAAAATGGAGAAATAATTTTCAAAAGTCTTTTTAAAGTTATCGATATTTAAATCTAAATATAAATACTCTCTTCCTCTTACTATTTTTTTAAACATAGGATCTTGAGGATCTATATATTCTATTATTAGTCCATCCTTTGTAGCCAAAGCAGCTAATGATGCAATCTCTAAAAGAGGTATTTGATCGCTTACTTGCATATGATGAATTAAAGCTAACATTAAGACTAAGTCTGTAGATTTTGTAGCTCTTTGAATAAAAGACGAATACTCTTTATTTTTCCAACCAAAAGAGGGCGTTGGTCTACTTATATTTACGACCATTGGTAGAATATTTAAATTTTTAGCTTTAGCTTTTAGATAAAGTAGATCGATAACCATGGGATCATTATCTAAGGAGATAACTTTTGCGCCATTTTGAGCAGCTAAAATACTGAAATGTCCTGTGTTTGATCCTATATCTAAAACCTTTTTGGGTTTTGAATCGGTTAATATTTTTTTTATAAATTTTTCTTTTATAGAAAAATCACTTTTTTCGTAGTGAGTTTGATCTGCCATATAGTTAGACCAAGTAGATTTATTTATTCTCGGTTTTAGTAATTTCAATCTTTTTTTCAATTTTTTTATTAATTTAGATAGAATGAAGTTTGCGAATTCTTTATTTTTAACTTTTTGAGGTTTGTAGTGTTTTGCTTTTGTAAATTTTGATAAAAAATTTGGGATTTTGATAAGTGAATAAGAAAGTGAATTGAAAAAATTAGTTTTTATTAAGCAATCTTGAAGATTCAGACCATCAATATTACTTAAAAATGATTTGCTAATTGGTGTTTTAGCAAATTTATTCATATATAAAGGAAGCAAAAATGTTTTTGTAAATTGAGATAAACCAAGCCAAATAGGATCTAAAGGATCTCTTTTTTCAAAAGATAAAAGATCTACAAAAACAGGTTTAGTATTTTCAAATATTATATTAAAAGGTGTTGCATCTTTAAGCCCGTATGTCTCGGATAGCATATTTTCAAAAAGATGTAGAGTTAATTTTGCTGCATCAAATAGCATATTATTTGACCATTCATATGGATAATTTACAAAATCCATAACTTCATGCTCTAAGACAATATTGGAATTAAATTTTTTGAAAATCTTTGAAAACTTTTGATCTTTTAATAGAGAGGATAGTTCATTATTTTTTAGTATCTTGAATTTAGATAGATCATTATTTTCAAGTAGCTTCTTTAGACCTTTTAAGATTTGTAATTCATTGAATTCTTTTTCATATGAAGGGTTGATAAACCTAAATATTTTACCCTCATATTTTAAAAGGCTTCCCGCTGGATCTCTAAAGGTTGTATGAATTTCATCAAAAAACATAAAATTATTTCTCTTTGTTTTTTGAAAAAAGATTTTTTATCCATCTGAAAATATTTTTTAAATAAAAAGAAGCTCCTAGAAAAAAAGCAGCTAATACTTGCCATAGAAGCATCCCTGTTCCAGGATCAGCATAAACAAAAAATATTGAAAAGATTGCCATATAATGTCTCCTTAAAAACTATTAGAGCTATAATATTAAAAGACAGCATAAAAAAAAATGATAAGATTATTAAATTTAAAATTTTGATCTATTGAGATCATTATTTTCTAAGATTTTTTGATGATAGATTTAAAGATATTTTTTTCTTTGATTTGAAGACCCAATTTTTAAAATTTTTCTATATTTTGCAATCGTTCTTCTATGAATATCTAATCCCTTTTCTTTCATTAATTTTGATATTTCAATATCTGATAAGGGTTTTTGCTTGTTTTCATTTGAAATAAAATCTATCAAAATTAATTTTGCTTTAGATAGATTTAGTGGTTTTTTTTCATTTTTTGATGGAGGAGTGAAAAAACTTTTTATTGGAAGTAACCCTTTAGGGCATTCGATGTATTTGTTTAAAATTGTTCTAGAGATTGTTGATGGATGTAAATTTAAACTTGCAGCAACTTCTTTAATACTCATTGGTAAAAGCTCAGATTTATCAAGTAGGTAAGATCTTTGTTTTTTGATGATATAAAGAGAAATATTATATAAAGTTTTCCTTCTCATTTTAATATTTGTCATGAGAATTGTTGCTAAAAACAAATATTTTTTTGAGCTATATTTTTTATCTTTTTCTAAAAGGTTAACTAAATTTTTGTTGATTTCAAAATATGGCAGATCATCATCTATTTCAATTATCCAATTTTTCCCAAGTTTGTTAATTGAGATATCAGCTCTAATGTCTTTTGGAAAATCATAAGAGAATTTTTCAGTTGGATCAAAACTAGATCTTAAAATTATTTTCTCAATAATATTTTGAGTATCTTTTTGGTTTTTTTTGATTTTTTTGGCAATGATATTGATTTTATTTTTTAAAATTTTATCAAAATGATCATTTATTATTTTGTACTCTAAACTTTTTTTATTATCTATTTGAAGTAAAAATCTCTCTTTAAGGTTTTTTGCTGCAATACCTTTGGGATCAAAAGTTTTTATGATTTTTAAGACTTTAAAAATTTCTTCTTTCGAAATATTTAAATCTTTTGCAAAATTTTCGATAGCTAAAGAAAAATATCCTTTTTTATCTAAATTACCAATTATGTTTTCTGCAATAAATAGATCTTTTTTTAAGAAAAAAGCCTCCTTAGCTTGAGCGAATAGATGCTCAAATAAAGAAGGCTTATATTTTATAGAAGAAAATGTTTTCTTTTCATCAATTGCAAGATTTGAGCTATCTTTATCATTTGGCTTAATCTCTAAAATTGGATTTTTTTCAATTTCAATTTCTAAAAAATTTTTAAGCTCTAAATTTGTCATTTGAAGCATTAAAAATGCTCTTTTCATTAGATAGGTCATTTGCAGTTTTTGAATTTGAGATGTTTTTGCAAATTGCTGAAAAGATTGCATGAAAAATTTCTTCCTCCCTGTTATTTTTTGAATAACATATTTTTTTATTTATTTAATCTGTTTTTTTTTTAATAATTTTTAATTTGACTTTTTTTATGGAGAATAAAGTCAATCACCCCTCCCTAAAGGAAGGGGCTTGAACCGCGAGGATCGGGGGTAACAGGTTGACCAGAAGACAAACTAAAGGAGTTTTTTTTTAATGTTTGTAAACGTTAAGACAGAGAAAAGACAACAGACCAACGAGTGCCACCTCAGCTTGTTGCTCTCTGCTGTGCAATTAAACAAAGTTCAAAGACT